>CABRID010000028.1 GCA_902470895.1 uncultured Collinsella sp. | reverse complement strand
AGATCAGCCTCGGTCTCGTGGGCTCGGAGATGTGTATAAGAGACAGCCCCTCCATTAGAACCTGCAAAGGTAAAACAGGAAAATATAAATACAGTAAGCCGATTCGACAAAGGGACAGCCCTTTTGTCGAATCGGCTTACTAGAAAAGTAAATATTGTTTCAAGCGAGTAGCCGCCCGCCCGCCTCTCTCACATATCGTTCCACGCGCAGTTTCGCAGCGAGCGAAGCGAAGCGAGAATGTGTGAGAGGCGGGCGGGCGGGATACGAGCGCCCCTAGGCGACGCCGGAGGAGCCGAAGCCTCCGTTGCCTCGGTCGGTTTTGTCTAGTTCGTCTACCTCTATGAGGTTGACCGTGGGGACTTCTTGGATGACGAGTTGGGCTATGCGGTCGCCTTTGTTGATTTGGATGTTGTTCGTGGGGTCTAGGTTAATGAGGATGACTTTGAGTTCTCCTCGGTAGTGGGCGTCGATGAGGCCCGGCGTGTTGACTATAGACAGGCCCTGCTTGATGGCCAAGCCGCTGCGGGGCTGGACGAAGCCGGCGTAGCCATCGGGCAGGGCGATGGCCAGCCCAGTAGAGACCAGACGGCGTTCGAAGGGCTTCAGAACGCAGTCCTCGTTGGAGCGCAGATCCAAGCCGGCATCGGTGGGATGGGCGTATTTGGGAAGCTCGACGGTGGGGTCGAGACGCTTTATGTTGACGGTAATGTTGGACATGGAATCACCTTAGCTTGTCGAGCTCTTGCAGAAACTCATCGACGTCTTTGAAATCGCGGTAGACCGAGGCAAAGCGGATGTACGCCACCTTGTCGATCTTGGCCAAGCGCTTGAGCACCATGTCACCCAACTCATGGGACGTGACAGCCGTCAGCGTGCGAGAGCGCAGCTCGACCTCGATGTCGTCGATAATCTCATTAAGCTTCTTAGTGTCGATATCACGCTTGATGGTGGCACGCATCAAGCCAACGAGCAGCTTATTACGATCGAACCGCTGCTTGGTTCCGTCTGACTTAATGACCTCGATTGGGTCTTCGCACCGCTCGAACGTTGTAAAGCGGTAGTTACACGAGCAACATTCGCGACGACGCTTAATGGTGTTATTAGACTCCTGCATACGGGAATCAACGACGCGGGTATGTGCCTTGCCGCATTTGGGACAGCGCATGGTACCTCCTCTTAAACGATAACAAGGGTACCATGCGCAGCGCGATAATGATTACGAACGAGCAGGAACCTTAAGATGCGCACCGGCGGCGAGCGAACCATGCTCCAGATGATTGACACTACGAATCATGTCGGAAGTCTCTTGCGTGGAAAGGCCTTCGATTGGATATTCCTCGGCAAGCGACCAAAGAGAATCGCCAGGCTGAACGCGAATGGTCTCGTAGGTAACATTGGAAACGGACTCGGCATACGCGGCGTGACGAGCGCTAAAGACCGACGTAGCGAGGACAAAGAAGAGCGTAAGCGCAACGGCAACGGCGACAATCGTCGGAACCTTCAGGGCAACGCGAGCCGGCGCGACTACAGCCTGCTGATTGCGAGCAGGCTTTACGGTCAAAGGCTGAAAGCCGGAGCGGCCGCCCTGAACAACCGTAAAAGTGGGTTCTGCAGGCGTCTCGAGCTTAAGGGCGAGGTTTCCCTGGACCATATTCGTTGCGTTCATCATGTTCTCCTCTCGCGTGTTTTGCTGAGAACAGTTTTATCAAGCTGCGCGGACAAAAATGTCTAGCGCGAGAACGAATGTTCGGTTATTATTATCTTCGAACAGTTGTTCCTGTCAAGCAAAATTCGAACATTTGTTTGACATGGGTAGAGAGGATGCCCTGATGGCTCGCAAAATTACCAAGCGTCAGCAGCAAATTTACGACTTCATCAAGGAATATCAGCAGGAGAAGGGTTATCCGCCCAGCGTGCGCGAGATGGCTTCTGCCGTGGGCCTTTCCTCCCCCAGCACCGTGCACGCCCATCTATCTGCCCTGGAGGCGCGCGGGCTACTCAAGCGCGATGCCACCAAACCGCGCGCCCTGGAACTCTTTAACGAGGACGGTTCCTCTGTCTCAATTTCTAAATCTGACGAACCCACCGCACCTCGCGGAACGGTCTCGCTACCGCTCGTTGGTCGCGTCGCGGCTGGGATTCCCATTCTGGCCGAGCAGAATATCGAAGACACTTTTACTATCCCGACCGAAATCGCCACCGATCAGGGTTCCTTTATCCTTGAGGTGCATGGGAGCTCAATGATCAATGTCGGCATCTTCAATGGCGATTACATCATCGTCCGTGAACAAAAGAGTGCCATGAACGGCGAAATTGTCGTGGCCATGATTGATGGTTCAGCGACCGTCAAGACGTTTTACAAGGAGCAGGGACGCGTACGCCTGCAACCCGAGAATGACACCATGGAGCCTATCTATGCAACGAATCCCGTTATCTTGGGCAAAGTCGTCGGCTTGATGCGCCGGTTCTCGTAATGCAAAAACGCATCACCATCTTTGATACCGTCCGCGGGTTTACGATGATTTCAATGGCAGGTTTTCACGCTTGCTACGATCTCGCCTACCTGTACGGTTGGGATATGCCCTGGTTTACCCAGACTGTCTTTCAAGACATCTGGCGCGCCAGCATCAGCTGGGTATTCTTGTTTATCGCGGGTTGGATGTGCACTCTTTCGCGCAACAATATCAAACGTGCCGCCAAATACGCCTTAGCAGCACTCGTCGTCTGGTTGGCAACAACACTTGTCTCAGTCGACGATTCGGTTAATTTTGGCATCATCTACTGTATGGCCGCATGTACCGGCATCGTAGCGTTGACCAATCCCGTCCTTAAGAAGATTTCGGCGAGATGGGGCGTGTCCCTATGCCTTGTGTTGTTCGCCCTCACCTGGAGCATCCCCAAAACGACCTACCCTGTCCCATACCTGGCGTGGCTAGGATTTCCGAGCCCTGGATTTATCTCAGGTGATTACTACCCCATCATCCCGTTTATCTTTATGTATCTTGCAGGATACTTCGCCGCACACATAGCGAAGGGAATCGATAAGACCGTCCCTAGCTGGGCCTACGCGAATCCCATCCCGGCGCTCGCCAGCCTTGGACGTCACGCACTCCCCTTTTATCTACTGCATCAGCCCATCATACTGGGCATTTTGGAGCTCGCCTACTCGGTGCGATAACGCTCAAGCCGAGGTGCAATACGAGCCGGCAGTTTCGCCACAATACGAACGCCATCCTCAAGATATTCCTCGTGCAAAAGGGTCCCCTGCTCATGCACGAGCGTGATGAGCGCACCTTCACGATATGGAATGTCAGCTGAAAGCAGTACATCGGTGGCAGCTGCCTCGCGAGCGATGCGATCGACGAGATCGTCGAGCCCCTCGCCCGTTTGGGCCGAAAACAGCACAGCCTCGGAATAGCGACGACGGAAACTTAATCGATCAACGCTATCGAGAAGATCGATTTTATTGAATACGGTCAGCGTTAAACGCTCTCCAGCGCCGATCTCATCAAGCACGCGGTCGACAGCCTCCAGCTGTCGCTCATAGTCCTCGTCAGACGCATCTACGACTTTGAGAATTAGATCGGCACCCAACACCTCGGACAGCGTGGACTTAAAGGCATCAACGAGACCATGCGGTAGCTTTTGAATAAAGCCAACGGTATCGGTAATCGTCATGCCGCGACCGCCGGGCAGGCGATACGAACGCGTCGTCGGGTCGAGCGTAGCAAACAGCTTGTCCTGCGAAAGTACCGTAGAGCCGGTCAGGCGATTGAGCAACGTCGATTTACCGGCATTGGTATAACCGGCTAACGCGACGCGAAACGCCGGAGACTCAATACGGCTCTTGGACTGGACATCGCGACGCTGTTCAACCTGCTTAAGCTCACGACGAAGCGCGGCAATCTTATTGCGAATCAAGCGACGGTCGACCTCGAGCTGGCTTTCACCCTGGCCAAAGCGCGAACCGATGCCGCCGCGCGTCTGTTCCTTGGCAAGATGGCTCCACATGCCACGCAGACGAGGCAACAGATATTGAAGCTGCGCCAGCTGTACCTGTAGGCGTCCCTCACGCGTCTGAGCATGCAGGCCAAAGATATCCAAGATCAGTGCCGTACGATCGATAATCTTTACCGGCTCGCCCACGGCTTTCTCCAAATAGGATTGCTGCGAGGGCGTCAGGTCGTCGTCAAAAATAACGACATCGGCATCCATGCGATGCACCAGGCCGCACAGCTCTTCAACCTTACCGGAACCGATAAACGATTTAGGATACGGCTTTACCAAACGCTGAGACAAGCGAGCCACGCACTGGGCACCAGCCGTATGGGCAAGGCGCTCAAGCTCGTCAAGCGAACGATCGAGCGGCCACGCATTGTCGCGCCACTCAACACCAACTAATATGGCACTCTCGGGCTCGGGTGCCGTGGGAACAAGGGGGAAGCGGGCCATTAGGCAGCCTCAATACAATGCAGGATGTCCTCAACGACCTCATCGATCGTAAACTTGTCCATATCGAACCACACGATGCGGTCATCGCGTTTAAACCACGAAAGCTGACGTTTGGCATAGCGACGCGAACGCATCTTGATGAGTTCGCGAGCCTCATCCATAGAAATCACGCCATTGAAAGCATCGATAATCTCTTTATAGCCAATTGCCTGCATCGACGTCAGGGCATCTCCCAACCCCTGGTCCATAAGACCGCGAACCTCATCAACAAGACCCTGTTCAAACATCAGATCGACACGCAGGTTAATGCGCTCGTAGAGCACCTCGCGATTACGCGTCAGACCAAACCATAGAGCATGATAATGCTCGCGCGGAACACTAAACTGACTTTTTTGCTGTGCATAGGAGATACCATCATCATGCATCTCGAGCGCACGAATCACACGGCGCACGTTATGGGGATGAATAACAGCAGCCGATTCTGGGTCACGCTCGGCAAGCAGCGCGTGCAGCGCTTCCTCGCCTATGCGCTCGGCAAGTTCCTGATACCCCGCGCGACGATCGTCCACAAGCTCGCCCGAGGGAAAATCCATCTCATCGAGGGCGGCCTTGAGATACAGCCCCGTACCTCCGCAAAAAACCGGCAGGCGACCCGAACCAAGGAGACGTTCAACATGCGCGCGAGCGTCAGCCTGATAAAGCGCAGCAGAATATGCCACACCCGGCTCTACAATGTCGACGAGACGCAGCGGCGCCGCACACTCATCGGGCGCCATCTTTGCGGTACCGATGTCCATGCCGCGATAGATTTGCATCGCATCGCACGACAGCACTTCGGACGAAAGACGAGCGGCCAAACGGTCGGCAACATCACTCTTACCAACCGCCGTCGGACCGACGATCGCAACGGCGGAAAGACCTGCCTCGGAAGAAACCATTAGCGCGGCTCGCCCACAACGGAACCGGACAAATACCAGGTCTTGGCAACGTCAACGTCAACATCAACGATCTTGCCAACAAGCTGATCGATGCTGTAGCCCTCGGGGATAGGCGCATGAACGGTCTGATTCTTGGGGCTCTTGCCCAGCAGGACCGCGTCGTTCTTTTTACTCGTTCCCTCAATGAGAGCCGGCACCACAGTATGAAGCTCACCCTGGTTATACTCGTGTGCCGTGGTCTCGATAACCTTAACCAGGCGATTGAAACGCTCGAGAATAACCTCATGCGGCGTAGGATCGTCAATCTCGGCGGCCGGGGTACCGGCGCGCTTGGAATAGATGAAGGTATAGGCCTGAGCATAGCGGACCGTCTCAGCAAGTGAGAGCGTCTGCTCAAAGTCTTCTTCAGTCTCGCCCGGGAAGCCAACGATAATGTCGGTCGAGAGCGCGATATCGGGCATGCGGTTGCGAATGCGATCGACAAGGCCCAGATAGTCCTCGCGTGTATAACGGCGATTCATCTCTTTGAGGATCCGTGTCGAACCTGACTGGACAGCCAAGTGCAGCTGCGGCATAACGGCAGGCGTCTCGGCCATGGCGTCGATGGTCTCGGGCAGCAGGTCCTTGGGATGTGAAGATGTAAAGAAGATGCGCTCCACACCCGTATCGCCTACGGCGCGCAGCAAATCGGCAAAACGCGGCTTCCCAAACAGATCGCGACCATATGAGTTAACGTTTTGGCCCAACAGTGTGATCTCGCGCACGCCCTGGCGCACCAAACCGGTCACCTCGTCGACAATCTCCTCGAAGGAGCGGCTCTTTTCGCGACCGCGCACGTACGGCACGATGCAGTAGGTGCAGAAATTATTGCAGCCCGTCATGATGGGCACCCAGGCGTGATACTGGGTCTCGCGATGCCACGGCATGCTCATGGCATCCGTATCCTCATGCTCATTGGTGCGGATATGACGCTTGCCGTCAAGGAACGCCTCGGCAATGAGCTCGGCCACATGTGCGATGGAATGCGTGCCAAAGATGACATTGACGTTATCGACGTTGGTGAGCAGGCCCTCACCATCACGCTGCGCGATACAGCCACCCACGGCAACCACGCGCTTGCCCGAAGGCGAAGGCGGCAGGCTTTTGCAGGAATTGCACTGACCGTACAGGCGAGTATCGGCGGCCTCACGCACGCAGCATGTCATGAAGACAACGATATCGGCATGCTCGGGATCGAGCGCCATGAGGCAACCATACGAATCGAGCAGACCGCTCACGCGCTCGGAATCGTGCTGATTCATCTGGCAGCCAAAGGTGCGAATAAAGTAGGTTTTACCGGCAAGAATATCGCGTACGAAACGCTGGTCCATGTGCATAAGTCCTAACGATGGGGAGCAAAACGAGGCAATCAGAAGCTATGCCACAGGCTTAACATCATCCATGACGACGTTATCCATAGCAGCTCGATTGATCTGGTGAACGTAAATAGAAAGACGGATGGCCGTGCGCGACTCCCCGTTAATAAGGATGTCGGAGAACACGGGCGCGCAGGAAATATCAAACCCGGTTGGGATCAAAAAACCGCGCGCGATAGCAACGGCCTTAATGGCCTGGTTGACGGCACCGGCGCCGACACACTGGATGTTGACGGGCACACCGTCCTTGACCATGCCGGCGATGGCGCCTGCAACGGACGCGGGCGATGATTTGCTTGATACCTTCAGGCAATCCATGAAGAAACTCCTGCGTTTAAAAGTACGTTTTAACTGCAATAACTTTATCGTACCGAGTGGACTCGGTAAAGGCACTATTCCTCTTTGGCAAGATCGAATGTCACGGTGATTCGATCACGCGAAACGCGAATCTTTGGGTCGCCGCAAAGGTTGAGATAGTACCGGGCAGCAAGGTCATTAAAGTCGCGTTCCACAGCGCGCGAAAACTGTGCCATGTCATCCTTGGCAATACGTAGCCCGCGACGATCTTTCGCAAGATCGACAGGAGCCGGCGCATGCGAGGATGAGTCACGCTCGCGCAGCAGACGCGCAGTCACACCGCGAACGGGCTTAATCTGCCCTGCCAAAATGCGATGGGCCGTGCGCTCGGACATCTCAAGACCCAAACCCGAACAGATACGGATAAAGTCCTCGGCATCAGAGGCAAGGCCTAGACGATCAACAACCGGAAGCTCGCTCTCGTCATCAATAAACAGGAGACGAGACGTATCGAGCCGACTTGACGCCTGAGCATAAAGGGTCGCGGCAATCTCAGACGGAGAACCAAGATAAACATCGCAACCACGCAGCTCCTCGAGCGCAAACTCACAGGCAGCGCGAATAATATTATGCGGGCCGCGAGCACAGACATAACGTCCGTCCTCATCCTTGACGGCCTGGGGCCAGCTGGACTGATCGGCACGCTCACTGAGGCGGTCGGCTGCAACGCTCACCTTAAAGGCTGAACCAAGATCGACGCCGGACGTGACCACACGGGCCTCGTCGGTGTTCTGCTTGATCGAAAACAATGCCATGCCACGACCGTGAACGCCCCAACGGTCCATCTTCATGCTCTCGAGCTTGGAGGTAACGCGGGCATCGAAGATTCGCTCTTGCATATCCTGTGGAACGCCCGAACCGTTATCCAGAAAGACAAGCGTGCGGACGCCATCTTCCTTGGTCGTGGCGAGATAGACCTTGTCGGCGCCAGCATCGCGAGCATTACGGAGCATTTCGATGACGATATCCTCGACATGCTGAATGTCGTGCTTTGCCTGGCGCCGCTCGGCCTCCGAAACGCGGAGGCGGACATACCCCTCGCCAAGGTTCTCCTCGACGCGAAGGTTGCCCTCCCCCGACATCGACGCGATAAATGAGATGAGCTCGTTCGCGTCGCTCATGTTATTTAGCGATATCGACAGCGCGGCTCTCGCGAATCACGACGACGCGCACCTGACCGGGATACTCCATCTCTTCCTCGATCTGATGGGCGATATCGTGAGCCAGGACCGTGGACTGGGCATCGGAGATCTTGTCCGGCTGAACCATGACGTGGACCTCGCGACCAGCCTGCATGGCATAGGTACGCTCGACGCCTTCATGGGAGTTGGCGATCTCCTCGAGCTTCTCGAGACGCTTGATGTAGTTCTCGGCAGACTCGCGACGGGCACCGGGGCGAGAAGCAGAGACAGCATCAGCGGCCTGTACCAGGACATCGAGCACCGTGTTAGGGTCGACATCGGCATGGTGAGCCTCGATAGCATGAACGATAACGGGCTTCTCGCCATAACGGCGGGCAAGCTCGGCGCCGATGACGGCATGCGGGCCCTCGACGTCGTGGTCAATTGCCTTGCCCAGGTCGTGCAGCAGGCCGGCGCGCTTGGCGGTCACAACGTCCAGGCCAAGCTCGGAAGCCATCACGCCGCACAGGTCAGAGACTTCGAGGGAGTGCTGAAGCACGTTCTGACCAAACGAGGTACGGTAGCGCAGGGCACCAAGGGTCTTGACGATCTCGGGGTGCAGGTCGTGAATGCCGGTATCGAAGGCAGCCTGCTCGCCAGCCTCGCGCACGCGCTGCTGAACCAGGTCGGCAGCCTTGTGATACATCTCCTCGATGCGGGCAGGGTGAATGCGGCCGTCGGCGATGAGGTTCTCGAGGGCAACACGGGCGGTCTCACGACGGACCGGGTCGAAGCTCGAAAGAACGACGGTCTCGGGCGTGTCGTCAATCACGAGGTTGACGCCGGAAACCTGCTCGAAGGTCCGGATGTTGCGACCCTCGCGACCGATGATACGGCCCTTGAGGTCATCAGAGGGAATGTGCACGGAGGTAACGGTGACCTCGGCTGTGTGGTCGGCAGCGCAGCGCTGAATCGCCAGGGACAGAATCTCCTGGGCGGTCTTGTGGCACTCGGCGCGAACCTGCTGCTCGGACTCGCGAATGATCGTGGCGGCCTCGTGGGTGACCTCGCCGCGAACCTTATCGAGGAGCTCCTTGTGGGCATCCTCGCGGGTCAGGTCGGCGATACGCTCGAGCTCGGAGGTCTGCTTGACGCAGAGCTCCTCGAGCTCGCGAGAGCGCTTCTCGACCTGACCGGCCTGGCTGGACAGCTGGTGCTCACGCTTGTCGAGAGCGTCGTTTCGGCGATCGAGGGACTCCTCGCGCTGCATCACACGGTTCTCGAGCGTACGAATCTCGCTCTTACGCTGCTTGTCCTCGGCCTCGGCGGCCTGCTTGTTCTTGATGATCTCCTCTTTAGCCTCGAGCAGAGCCTCTTTTTTGAGGGTCTCGGCCTGACGCTTAGCATCACCGATCAGGGACTCAGCCTGTGCGTGTGCCGACTGGATCTTTTCGTCGGCCTCGTGAAGACTACCCTGCTTGGCGGTGCGCATGTAGGCAATGGCGGCGATGGCACCCAAAACGATGCCAACGAGCGCTGCGATGATAGGCATGCTCACTCCTTTTTATGGATTCGTTACACAACAAAGCGAACCGTCCTTACGAACGGCTCGCGACATTTGAGTAATATGAGCGCAGCTTATGCGGGTCGGATACAGATAAACATATAAACAAACTCATCACAGATGAGCACATATCACAAAGCAAATGACAGTGTTTATCGTACGTTGAACCACAACAACTGTCAAATAAATGGCCCCGGCACGGCGGCTAAAACGCGGTGAACGGCAGGGCCACAAAACGCATACGCCTAAACCGCACATTCCTCGCGTTCGGCATCGAGACGTGCCTTAACGGCATCGGCGGCAATGTGATACGAGAAGCCCTTGCCCATCAAAAACCGAACCAGTTTTTCGAATCCACGCGTCTCTGGAACACGCCGCTTGGCGAGCAGGGCTGACGCACGCGCCAAATCGTCTTCGACGGCAAAATAATCCTCGGGATAACCGGGAATGTCATCGAGCACGACATGACGGCGCTTGAGCTCGGTCTCGATTTT
The DNA here is from genome assembly GCA_902470895.1 of uncultured Collinsella sp. GTDB lineage: Bacteria > Actinomycetota > Coriobacteriia > Coriobacteriales > Coriobacteriaceae > Collinsella. Next base: position 11,204 of record CABRID010000028.1, on the reverse strand, counting down.
GCGCTGTCCCCAACCGCACCGCTTGCGTTCCTCGATAAAGTACGAGCAAAAGCGGTTCTCGTCTAAAAAGCGATACTCGGTGGCGCGCTCGACGGCGAAATCAATCGCGGGCTGGCGAAAGCCGTAGCGAGCCAACTTGTCACGGACCTCACCCGTCGCATGGTCGCGGCGCGATAACATCTCGGTCACCATGGTAAGTGCACATTTACGCTCGATGAGCTGCACCGCCTCACGAAAGTTGTCCCAATCACAGGGAAGATCGGGGCGGTTTTTGACATACAGCCGCGCGACCCGCACGGGAATCCAAATGGACCGCTCAAAACCGCCCTCAAGCTCACAATCGATATGTGCGCAAGGCTTTTTAGACGCATACCCGCTCGAGAACGAGGAGGCCGCCTTCTTATCGGGAAAGACGACCGTGGCCTCGGTCACCGTATACGACATGAGCGTAACCGCTACTCGTCGTCATCATCGAGCATGGCGGAACCATCGATGGCGTAAAGCTCGTCAAACTCCTCAGGCGCAGGCTGATCGGTCAGCTCAACCTCGGACGGAGCATCGTCATCAAACTCAAGTCCGCAGGCAAGGCGGACCTTATGCTCAATCTCGTCGGCACAATCGGGGTGTTCGCGCAGGAACGCCTTGGCGGCCTCGCGACCGTTGCCGAGCTTGTCCTCACCATAGGCAAACCAGGAGCCCATCTTCTTGCAGATGCCGCACTCGACAGCCATGTCCAGAATCGAGCCCTCCTTAGAGATGCCCGTACCGTACATGATGTCGAACTCAGCAGAACGGAACGGAGCCGCCACCTTGTTCTTAACGACCTTGGCGCGCACGCGGTTACCGATAACCTCGTCCTTAAGCTTAATGCTGTCGATGCGGCGAATGTCGATACGAACCGAAGAGAAGAACTTAAGGGCGCGGCCGCCCGTCGTAGTCTCGGGGTTGCCGAACATGACGCCGATCTTCTCACGCAGCTGGTTAATGAAGATGCACGTCGTGTTGGACTTGGACAGCGAGCCGGCGAGCTTGCGGAGCGCCTGGCTCATCAGGCGAGCCTGAAGACCGACCGTAGTGTCGCCGATTTCTCCCTCGATCTCGGCACGCGGGGTCAGCGCGGCGACGGAGTCGACGACGATGGCATCGATGGCACCAGAACGCACAAGCATGTCAACGATTTCGAGCGCCTGCTCACCCGTATCGGGCTGGGAAATCAGTACCTCGTCGATATCCACACCGATGCGCGCGGCATACGTGGGATCGAGCGCGTGCTCGGCATCGATAAATGCCACAACGCCACCCATTGCCTGGGCCTCGGCCAAGATCTCGAGCGAAAGCGTCGTCTTACCGGAGGACTCGGGACCGTAGATCTCGACGATTCGGCCGCGCGGCACACCGCCGATACCCAGAGCGGCATCGAGTGCCAGAGCGCCCGTAGGGATGGCCTCGACCTCGAGCTCGGGGCCACCGTCGCCGTACCTCATGATGGAACCCTGGCCGAATTTCTTCTCGATCTCGGCCTTGGTGGTGGCGATCATCTCATCGCGCTCTTTACCCGTCGTGCGAGCATGAACGGTACGTACGGGACCTGAATTCTTGGCCATGAATAGCCCTCCTCTTAACAACCTGCATCGATAATAAACGAACGGCTGTTCGTGGTCAACCGTTCAGATAAATCATATGCAGGCGGTCTTTCCAAAACCCAACCAAACGCCGACCAAACACTGACCAAATGCTTGACCACAAAGGACCAAATATGAACAAGGCAGGCAAAAATACATCTACAACCAGCACAAACGCCAAATGAGCCTAAGGTCCCTATCTCCACAATTAAGGGGCCCTAAGGCCCCTTAAAACACGTCTATTCCATAGAGTTGAGCACAAGGGCAATGCGACCCAGTGCCTCCGCGACCGCATGGGCACGAACACACGAACGGTCGCCCTCATAGTGGCAGCGCACAGAGTCCACGACCGGCACGCCCCCATCGGCGGAACGATGCGCCCAGCCAATATAGAAAGTGCCCGCCGGATCGTCCTCAGTGCCACCGCCGGGACCGGCATAACCCGTTGCGCTCACTGCAATATCGCTCTGGTACAGCTCCAGCGAACCCACCGCCATCTCGCGCGCGGTCTGATGCGACACCGCGGTATAGCGGTCGAGCGTCTCCTGCTCAACACCAAGAACGCGATGCTTAATCTCATCGCAATAGGTCACCGCACCGCCACGCAGCACCGCCGAGGCGCCCGGGATATCGGCAATCGTCGATGCGATCATACCCGCCGTCAGCGACTCAGCCGTCGAAACCGTCACGCCCCGAGCGCTCGCGCGCTCGACAATATCGCGCGCCAGCTCCTCGTTGTGTGCGGAAATCTGCTCAAAAGAGTCCGTCATACCCACCAGGACCTAGACCGAAAAGACGATCTTGCGGCAGTTCCAGAAGTACTGGGCGCCCGAGACAACGGTCAGGACAACGGCAACGGCGTACAGGAAGCGCGACACCGAGTAGATGCCGAGCGTCAGCGCCACCGGGCCAAGGTGCAAGCCGGCCATCGCAAAAACGCACAGGTAACCGCAGATGGAGACCATCGTGGTAGCCGTCTTGTACTTGCCGAGCTTATCGGCCGCAACGACCACGCCGGCCGCACTCGCAACCATGCGTAGGGCGCTCACCAGAAGCTCGCGGAACAGGATAATGAACACGGACCACACGGTCACCGCGTCAAAATCCAAGAACAGCAGCAGGGCCGAGAACACGAGCAGCTTATCGGCGATAGGATCCAAGAACTTACCGAAGTCGGTGATCTCGTTGCGCGAGCGCGCCAGATAACCGTCGACCTTATCGGTGCACGACAGGATCACATACAGAATGAAGGCAGCGGCGGCGAGCGGGCCGTCAAAGATGCTCCAATCCGTACCGGCAACACTCGTGTGAGACAGAGCCGAGACAATCATGAACACCGGGATAAAGACGATGCGAACGCACGTCACGATGTTGGCGGGCGTCCAGACACTCGTCAGTTCCTTATTGCTCTCGTTTGCCATGACGCTCTCCTACTCCACAACATGACCGATAAGCTCATAGCAGAAGCTATCGGTAAACTCCACGGTCAGAATATCGCCCACGGACGCCTCGCTGGCGTCCAGATGCACCGCTCCATCGGAATCGGGCGCCTGGAACCAGGCATGGCCGATCAGCTCGGCGCCGTCCTCGGTCTCTTCGATACCGTCGACGATCACCTGGGCGCGCTCGCCCACATGGGCGGCGGTGGAGGCAAAGCCGAGCGACTCGGCCAGGTCCATGGCCTCCTGGGCGCGCTCGAGCTTGACCTCTTCGTCGACCTGACCCTCCATCTTAGCGGCCAGGCTGCCCTCCTCCTGCGAGTATGCAAAGACGCTCGTGTAATCGAAGCCGACGGTGTCCATAAAGTCGATAAGGTCGCGGAACTCGTCGTCGGTCTCGGTCGGGAAGCCAACCATGGCCGTGGAACGGATCACGATGCCGGGGATGCGCTCGCGAAGGTCGCGGAACAGATCCTCGAGCTCCTGGCGCGAACCGGAGCGACGCATAGCCTTGAGAATGCGCGCGTCGCAGTGCTGCACGGGGATATCGATATAGGGCAGCACCTCGGGCGTATCGCGAATCGTCTCGATGAGTTCGTCAGTCATGCCCTCAGGCTGCAGATAGAGCACGCGGACCCAGACGTTGTGCGGGCGCACGGCCTCGGCGACGACACGCAGCAGCTGCGCCAGATTGCGCGGCGAGCCATCGGCGACGTCCTCGTCGGCAAAGTCGGTACCCCAGATGCCCGTGTCCTGGCCGATCAGCACGATCTCGCGCACACCGCCGGCAACCAGGTCGCGTACCTCGGAGATAATGCTCTCGGCATTGCGCGAATGATAGCGACCGCGAATATAGGGGATCATGCAGAAGCTGCAGAAGCGGTTGCAGCCATCGGAAATCTTGACGTAGGCGACAGCACCCTCGACGGTACGTTTGACCTGCGGGATATAGGCTGCAATCTCACGCTCGACACCCAGCACGCCATCGATGACCGCCACGATGCCATCTTCCTCGTCGGCCTTCACAAAGGCAGCGACCTCGGGCAGCTCGTCAGGCAGGTCATCGCCATAGCGCGACGGCACGCAGCCGCACATGACGATGGGGCAAGAACGAACGCCGTCCTGAACCTCGTTGGCGAGCTCGAGCGTGGTCTCGATGCTCTCGGACGTTGCGGAGGCGAGGAACGAGCAAGTATTGACGAGGGCGATATCGGCATCCTGCGGGTCGAATGCCTCCTCGTAGCCCGCGGCGGTCAAAAGAGAACGCATGCGGTCGGTGTCAACCTCGTTCTTAGCGCACCCGAGGGTGATGTAGAGCACGGAGCCCAACGGTGTATCCATGTTGGAGAGCAGTCCTTTCGATTGATATTAGCGGTAGTTGGTGAACTGCAGCGGCTGGCCGTAGTCCTGGTCGCGCAGGAACTGGATCACGGTCTGCAACGCGTCCTTCGAAGCAGAGGAAACACGCAGCTTGTCGGCCTCGATGGTCACCTTGACCTTGAGCTTTTGATCCTTGATGTCCTTGTTGATCTTCTTGGCGGTCGCCTGGTCGATACCCTCGACGATATGGCCGAGCACGCGCACGGTGCCACCCGATGCCGCCTGCGGAGCATCCCACGAGACAGCCTTGAGGTCGATGCCGCGCTTGATGAGCTTGGAGCTCAGCACGTCGACAATCTGCTTGGAGACAAAGTCGGCCGGGGCGTTGATCGTAAAGAGCTTGTCGCCCTTCGAAAGCTCGATCGTGGCGCCGGAATCCTTAAGGTCATAGCGCTGGGAAATCTCGCGCGTGGTCTGCTGAAAGGCGTTGTCGACCTCTTGCATGTTGACCTCGGACACGACGTCGAAGCTGGAATCTTTAGCCATGCTGTTTCCTTTCGCGTACGAGCGGCTTAGTAGCTATCGTACGAATAGTCGGTAGAATCGGTGGGCGTCTGACCGTCAGTTGCGGTATCGGCGCCATCCGCGGACTGGGCATCGGTGCCGTCGGTGGTATCGGTACCATCGGTGGTGTCGGTGCCATCAGAACTTTCACCATTCTCGGAATCAGTCGTCTCCTTCTTAGGAACGGTGATCGTCACACGAGCCACGCCCGAGGTCTTGGTATCGTAACGGACCTTTTCACCGTTCTTGGTAACGGTAACATCGGAAGGCTTGGACGTGGTGATCTCGATCGAGGACTCGGGCGTGTACTCCTGCTCAAAGGGGCCAGTCGCCTGAGCGCCATAGACCGACTTGCCGTCGACCTTGACCTCAATCCACGCGGTCTTTCCCTTGGCAACGGAAACTTTGACCTTCGTGACCTCGTTCTCTTCCTTCTTGGCCGTCGTCTTGGTAGCGTCCGAATCAGTCGACTCATCCGTCGGCTCATCGGTGTCTTCGTCCTCGTCGACCGTTTCGGTCTTCTTAGAAGACTTCTTGGTCGTCGTCTTGGTAGCAGTGGGCGTCTCGGGCGTGGTCTCGGGCGCCGAAGATGCGCAGCCGCGCAGAAGCACCACGATGAGCACGATCAGCAGCAACGCCACGGCACCGATACCGGCGTAGACGATACGCGGATCGAGCCCGTTGTTTTGAGGAGTACGGGATCCGCCGCGTCCACGACCGGAACTGCTGCGGCCGCCTCCCTGAGGCATACGACCACAATTGCTATCGGAACGGCCGCGATAGCCGCCCTGGCCCTGAAGGCTGCGCTGACCCGAGCGGGGCGCAAGTTCACCGCGGCCTTGATAGCCACGTTGGCCCGAACGCGGAGCCGAAGAGCGCTGGCCATACGGCTGTGATTGAAAGCGAAGACGCGGCGTCACCTGCGTGCCATCGGCATCCGCATAGCCACCGCGAGAGCGTCCGGTGGAGACACCACGGTGACCGCGATCGGAATAGCCGCCGTCGCCGTAGCCGGCACGAGGGTCACGCGCCACGCCGCGGGCAGCGGGAAGTGCACGGTCCTCGGGCATCGGCGTACTGCGGAACCGGTCACGCTGTGAGCGAATCTCCTCGCCCGAACCCGTCTCAGTAATATAACCGGCCTGCTGAGGACGCTGTCCATAGCGGGTCGAACGACCGCCCTGAACCATCAGGAAGCGCCCGTTATCGACCGAGGAACGCGAATTGACGTAGCCGGCGGCGTCCTGAAAACGACCGCCCTGCTGCGACGTCTCGCGTTCGTATGCCATCAGGTCGTCAAAGTAGGCATTGACGACCTCACGCGGATTGAGGCCCAAAAAGCGAGCATAGCTCGAAATCATGCCCTGCGCATAGCCGCGCGGCGGCATCGAAGCAAAGTTACCGGTCTCGAAAAACTCGATGATCTGCGGCCTGATTTTGATGGTGTTGGCGACCTGCTGAATGGAAAGGCCCATTCGGCGACGCTGCTCGAGCAGCATGTCACCAAAGCGTGCAGCCATCAGAATCCTCCAAACTCACGATCTTCACGTGCCATCTCGGCGTCGACAGATTCCAGCGCGGCAAGCCCCTCCTCGTCCAACAGGACCTCGCGCGGCTTGGAACCGTCGGGCGGGCCGACGACACCCTTTTCTTCCAGCATGTCCATAATACGCCCGGCACGCGCATAGCCAACCTTCAGACGACGTTGCAGGCCAGATGTGGAGCCAAGCTGCGATTCCACCACAATATGGGCGGCTTCCCAAATGAGCGGATCATCGTCTTGCGGCTCGGCGACTCCGGTGCGGACAATGCCGCCGCCACCCGCCATGGACATGGAAGCGGGCGCCACGGCAGACAGAATCTCCTCGTGGTAGTCGGGCTCGCTCTGCGACTTGACGAACTCGACAATCTCGTTGATTTCGTCGTCCGAGACAAAGCAGCCCTGGATACGGCGAGGCTTGCCCCAGTCGACCTTGGAGAACAGCATGTCGCCCAAACCGGTGAGCTTTTCGGCACCCATCTGGTCGATGATGACGCGCGAGTCGATGCCCGTGGCGACATTAAAGGCGATGCGGTTGGTGATGTTGGCCTTGATAAGGCCCGTCACTACGTTGGAACTGGGGCGCTGCGTGGCCACGATAAGGTGGATACCGGCGGCACGGCCCAGCTGAGCAATACGCACGATCGAGGCCTCGACATCCTTACCGGCGACCATCATCAGGTCCGAGAGCTCGTCGATGATGATGACCAGGTAGGGCATCTTTTGCGGCGGGTTATCGTAATGCTCAAACTCGCCGGCGGCCTGCTTTTCGTTGTAGGTCGAGATCTTACGCACGTTGAGACGCTCGAAGACCTTCAGGCGACGCTCCATCTCGGACACGGCCCATTGCAGAGCGCTCGCGGCCTGCTTGGGCTCGGTCACTACAGGCACGTAAAGATGCGGCAGACCGTTATAGCCCGCAAGCTCGACGCGCTTGGGGTCGACCATGATCAGGCGAACGTCCTCGGGAAGGGCGCGCATGAGCAAGGTCGTGATGATGGAGTTGATCATGACCGACTTACCGGAACCCGTGGTACCGGCGATCAGCAGGTGGGGCATCTTGGCGAGGTCGGCGACGACCGGCGTACCCTCGGCATCGCGACCGATGGCCAGCTCGAGCGGACCGCCCTTCACATAGGGCAGCACGTCGCCCAGGTTGACGTTCTGGCGCTTGCGATTGGGGATCTCGATACCCACGAGCGACGTGCCGGGGATCGGGGCAAAGATACGAACCGACTGAGCTGCGAGCGAAAGCGCGATATCGTCCTCGAGGCTCGAAATCTTGCTCACGCGCTCGCCCTCGCCAGGTTGCAGCTTAAAGGTCGTCACCGTGGGGCCGGCGATCCAGCCGACCACGCGGGCGCTGCGGCCAAACTCAAGCAGGGTCGACTGCAGCGACTCGGCAGTTTGCTCCAGCTCCTTGTCCGAAGACGCAGCGGAAGCCGACTGCGGGTTGGCATGCAGAATCTCAAGTGGCGGAAGTTTGAGGCCGTCCTCTTCTTCGCCCTCGTTATCTGCGGCGCCGCCGTCCGTTCCCCCATCGCTGGCCGCAGCCGATTCGACAGCACTCAAGGCAGGCGCATCGGCAACCTTGGGATGCTTCAAGAAGTCGGGGATCTGAGGTGCTGCCGAGACAGGATTCACGGCAAACGGCGGCTCGGACTCGTCGATCTTATCGGGGTCGTCTTCCATCGAAAGCTGACCGGTTACCTGGTCGCGCTTTGCATGGCGACGCGGCAGCAAAGTTGTCTTTGCGGTCTCAATCGGAGCCTCGTCGTCCTCGTCATCACCCTCGGTGAGCTCAATCTCGCTCTCGGACCAAGACGGGTCGGGCTCACTCGTATTGAGTTTGGGCGCAGCCTTGCCCTTCTTGGCATGGCGGCGCAGCAACAGCGTTGTCTTGGCCCGCTCGGCCTCAACGGCCTCAGACACGTCGACAAACGGATCTTCGTCCACGTCCTCATCGTCCAGAATCGGATCGACTTCGCTACCCATAACCGTAGTCACGGCCGCATCGGAGCCCTTTTGACGAAGAATGCTCAGATGCGGACGGGCGACACCAGGCACCGACAGGGCCTCATCGTCACCCCACGGACTCGCGTTGACGTCGGCACGACGGCGCTCGGCAAAATCTGCCGCACGGTCGCGGGCAGAGCGCAAAACGCCGCCCACCGAAAAGCCAATGATGACCAAGCCCACGACGACAAGGCCCAGCAGGACTACCATCGCGATAGGCTTACCCAGGGCATTTTGCAGCGCACTCGCAATAAACGCACCGATGTAGCCACCCGAGGCGGACAGATTTTGCGGCGTGAACATAAGGTCGCACGAGTCGCTCGTACCTGGCACCATCAACGAAAGAATGGAGACGACGGCGATAAAGACCACGGCGCCGCCCGCAACAGAGCGCGCGTTGAGCGGCGAGTCCTCGCCTAAAAAGAGCGTGGCGGCAAACAGCAAAATGACGATCGGCAGCACGTAGGCGCCCAGACCAAAGCCCAAGTGGTAGAAACCGGCAACCGCAGCCGTAACGGGCGCAGTCGCCGGCGAAATCACGGCAATAAAGGACGCAATCGCCAAAACGGCAATGACCACGCCGGCGATATCGCGGTTGGCCGAGGGCTCGACCAAGGGCTCGAAATCATCGAACTCGGACTCGTGGCCCTTATTGGCACGCAGATGGGAACCGGCACCCTTAGCAGATGCCGGTTGGTTGTTGGCCTTATTGCCTTTGGCGTTTTGTGCAGATCCGCGCGCCAAACTAAACCTCCATGACGACCGGGATGATCATCGGGCGGGTGCGCGTACGGCTCCAGATAAAGTTAGAGAGCGAATCGCGCACGGCCTTGCGAATGGCATCGGAACCGCTGCTCGTAAAGCTGAACTTGCCCTTCTCGATCGTCTTCATGATGGACGCGGAGGCATCCTCGGAGAACTGGTCATCGATGGCAAACGAGACGCCGCGGCCCGAGAACTCGATGGCCTCGATCTTCTTGTGCTTGAGCGAGACGATGGCAACAGCGGTAACCATACCGTCGTTGGCGAGCTTCTGACGATCGCGCAGGACGATGGGGTCTGTATCGCCGATACGCAGGCCGTCGACGTAGACGACGCCGGACTCGACGGGCGTACCGCGTTTAACGATACCGCCGCGCATCTCGAGCGTGTCGCCGTTATCGAGGATAAAGATATGATCGTCCTTGATGCCCATCTTGCGAGCCAGCTGGGCATGGGCGCGCAGATGCACGGCTTCACCGTGAACCGGCATAAAGTACGTGGGCTTGGCCATGGCCATCAGGAGCTTGAGCTCCTCCTGGCTACCGTGGCCCGAGACGTGGACAAGAGCTCGGTTCTTATCCCACACGTCGCAACCGAGCTTGGCCAGGCTGTTGACGACCTGCTGGACGGCTTTCTCGTTACCGGGGACCGGCGTTGCCGAGAGGATAACGGTATCGCCCTCGTGGATGGAGAGCGTCTTGTGCTCTCCGTTGGCCATGCGGGACAGGGCCGACAGCGGCTCGCCCTGCGAACCGGTGCACATGACGACGATCTTGTCGTCAGGCAGGTTATCGATATCGAAGGCATCGATGATATCGGCATCGTCGATGTTGAGGTAGCCCAGCTCACGCGCCACGCGGGTGTTGGTGAGCATGGAGCGACCGGTCACAACGACCTTACGGCCGCACTTGCGGGCGGCATCGCAGATCTGCTGCAGGCGATGGATATGGCTCGAGAACGACGCGACGAACACGCGACCCGGGGCGTTCTTGATGGCGTGCAGCAGATTGGGGCCAACCTCGGCCTCGGACTTGGTAAAGCCGGGAACCGTGGCATTGGTGGAGTCGGAAAGCAGCAGGTCGATGCCCTGCTTGGCAAAGCGGCTGATAGCGGCGTAGTCGGGCGTGACGCCGTCGATGGGCGTCTGGTCGAGCTTAAAGTCGCCGGTGTGCATAACGGTGCCCTGATTGGTGCGGATGAACACGCCCAGAGCGCCGGGGATGGAGTGCGTCATCGAGAAGAAGTCGAGCGAGATGCCGCCGAGGTTGACATGGCTGCCGCCCTTAACCTCGCGGAACTTGGGCGCGCGGATGCGGAACTCAGAAAGCTTGCCCTCGATAAAGCCAAGCGTCAGCTTGCTCGAGAAGATGGGCACCTTATTGTTGAGGTCCTGCAGCAGATACGGAAGCGAACCGGTGTGGTCCTCGTGGCCGTGGGTGACGACGATACCGCGGAGCTTTTCCTCGTTCTCCAAAACATAGGTGTAGTCGGGAAGCACCAGGTCGATACCGGGCTGGGAGTCATCCGGGAACATGAGACCAGCGTCGACGAGCACCATGTCGTCGCCGCACTCGAAGACCGTCATGTTCTTACCGATGCCGTCAAGGCCGCCGAGCGGAATGATCTTCAAGGGAGATGATTTTTTAGCTGCCATAGGTTAGTGTTGTTTCCTTTCTTCGAAACGGGTCTGAAACAACCGACGGGGCGCTTCTGGCAAACCGACCGTCGGGAACGTACAAACATGCATCACAGAGTCGATGCAATAACCACAATATGATACCCATTTGCACAACAACAGACCACCCATGCATCAAAGCCCCATCTGAACCGGTCTATCCCGCCGGTCTGGGCCCATCGGGGGCCGGGGCGGGTTAAGTTTGCTGCTCTACAGTCCCTGTCTCTTATACACATCTCCGAGCCCACGAGACCGAGGCTGATCTC
>CABRID010000027.1 GCA_902470895.1 uncultured Collinsella sp. | reverse complement strand
CCCATGCGGACTCCAATCTGGACCGGACTCGGTCCAACTTTTTGTCCGCACCCCCAGGGTGTCCCGTTTGACTAGTCATTTAAGAACGTCCCCAATGACTAGTTGGATGGGGTCGGGATTGGAGCTGGGAAGGTAACGGATTTCTAGCTCTATGCCGAGTTCTTGTAGCTCTTTGAAGGCAGCGATGTCCGTATCGTCTACGGCGACTGCGGGCGTTATGGGGTGCTTGCCCTCCCCCGCCTGCATATGGCCAATGCTGATCTTGGTGATCGGCACACCACCCTTAACCAGCGCGAGTGCATCCGTGGGCGACGCCACCATGATGAGAATCCTTTGGCGCGGCGTTGCGGTATGAATGATGTCGACAGTCCTTTGCACCGAGAAAAACCGCGTCCAGACACCCTCGGGTGTCGCCACCCTCATAGGGGCCCACTTGCGCGAATCAGCCGCAATCTCATCGTTGACGATTAAAACAAGGTTGGAACCCACGACTTCGTTCCACAGCTCAACGTCTTGCCCGTAAATAAACCGGTCATCGATGCGTGTGAGAAGAATCTTGGGTTGAGCCATCGCCACCCCATTCTGTTTGAGACCCGTAAGAGCAAGACATCACGTCTCCAATATTAGTGCATTTAAAGTGAGAAAAGCCGTCAGAACACTTGCGCGGATTTGCGATGTCCCGTATCATAGACAGCCGTTGACGCCTCAGTTGCGTCGCCACATGGCCGCCAGCGTAGCTCAGTTGGTAGAGCACCGCTCTCGTAAAGCGGGGGTCACCGGTTCGAGCCCGGTCGCTGGCTCCATTGTTCAAGATAGCCGCCTTCGGGCGGCTTTTTTGTTACCGATTTCAGGCGCACATCCGCCGGAATTCGCCCACTCGGTGGACCTCGGGTTTAATGCTTAGGGGCGGGGATTTACCAAAGTGAAATTTTAATGAAAAGAAACCCAGCTGCAACAATTGCCATGGCGAGGGCTCGAATTGGCCATATAGATCTAAAATAGTCACGATACCTTCTCTTTTGCTGGAACGATATATCTATACAAGGTTGTGAGCGGAAAACAAAAATACGTCGATTGCTATCCGACAAGCGGGTCTGGAATTGCATTCACCGGCATTTCGGGACAGATTGATACACATGTACGAAAGGGAACCTATGTGGTGCGTTGGTTTGGCGCTGCTGCAGGCCCGATATGGATTGCGGTCTTGCGTCCCGATGTCCAAATAGGTTTCTCTCTCTAGACGGGAAGTTGCTCATGGACGCCATATATGACGGGGATGACTGGGTCGACCATTATACTTGGCGCCTGGTCGGCTCGGATGACAATGGGGATGTGGTGTTTGATGGACTATGTCCAAAGCATCTCCATCCTTTTGTCTCGTCGTTAATTGAGAGTTCTGCTCGTGTTGCTCCCTACAGCTCGGCATCGCTTCATGATACGGATGTTTTGAAGACCATAAGGGAGTCAATTGACGAGGGCACGATGAGCGGCCCGCTGTTTTCTCGGCTTGTGGGGCTAGATGAGATTGGCTCGAAACGACTGCTTGCGGGCGAAAAAGTGGAACTCACTTATCGGTCGATGATTTCAATCCTGCGGCTAGCCGATGTTCTTCGCAAATAAATGAGGCTTCCCTATTCAAAAACAGAAAACCCCGCTAAGCGTGATTCCCCTAGGGAAACACGCTTAGCGGGGTCCTGGCATGATTTCCCTGGAGAAATCACGTCATCAGACGAGCAGCTCAGCCGAGCAGTGCGTTACTCCTCCCAGTAAGCGTCTGCAAGCAGCTTAAAGCAGATCTTCTTGACCGGCTGTGCGCCATCGCCCGGGAACTCGAGCGTGGGCATGTGAGGCTCGCCGGCAACAAACAGCGCGAACTTGTCGTCGGCAAGATCGCCGGCGATCGAAGCATCGGAATCGACCAGATCGTAGTCGTCCTTCTCGTCAAACTCCTGAACCAACGTCAGGCTGCCCGTGGCAACCTTAAAGGCCTCGCGACCCTCGACATCGATCTGCAGATCGTGATAGCGCTGATGCGTCTCATAGTGAGCCTCGGCCTCGGGACGCGTCGTGGGAGCCATGACGTTCGCAAAGACCTTGTCGCCCAGAATCGGATGGCTGCCGACCTCGAGCTCCGCCGGATCGTTCTCCTCGAGCCAATCAATCAGCACGTCGAGGCCCTTGAGCATTCCGCGGTATTCCTCGATATCGCCCAATGCACCGTAAATCATCTAAATCCCCTCTCGGATCGTTTCTTTGGCGGCTACTCGGCAAACGCATTGCCGACGCTGTTGCCGCCCACACACGTCTCGACCAGGGTAAGGTCGGGACTGAACACGACAAAGCCGGCGTCGCGCCCCAGCATAATGCTACTGCACTTATCGTCGACATGAGCTAGCAAGCGATGCCGGGGCCGCAACCCAAACTCCTACAGCTCGGTCACGACAACGCCGTTGTAGACCTCGTCCCAACGATCCATGACCAGATGGCCGGTCATGGGATCCATGGCGTTGAGCTTGCCGCAGGTGTTGGCGGTACGCAGCACCGTCTCATCGTCGGCGCCGGCAGCAATCGCATGTGCGAAGCCGGCAATGGTCGAATCGCCAGAGCCCGTAGCGTTGACGGCGGGGATATCGGGGGTCTTGGCACGGAACGCACGGCCGTTATGGAAGCCCACGGAACCGGCGGCGCCCATGGACACGACGACCCAGGGGATATCGGAGAAGCGGGCGTCAGAGGCGAGCGCGGCGCGGAGCTCGTCCACATCGTCGGTGGTAAAGCTCGTGCCCAGAAGGCCGTTGATCTCGGTCAGGTTAGGCTTGACCAGCTCGGGCTTAATTTCGGACTTAAGGGCGGCCTCGAGCGAAGCACCCGAGGTATCGAGCAACACCTTGGCACCGGCGTTCTCGGCAATGCCCGTGATCTTGGCATAGTAGTCTGCCTCGACGCCGCGGGGCAGCGAACCCGAAATGGTGACGACGTCGGCCTTGCCCGCAAGCTCAGTAAACTTGGCGGTAAAGGCATCGAGTTCCTCGGGGGCAATTGTCGGGCCGCTCTCGAGCAGCTCGGTCTGGTTGCCGGCGTGGAGGATATTGAGGCAAATGCGAGTCTCGCCCTTGATGGGCACAAAGTCGTTGTTAATACCGTTGGCGTCCATGAGCTCAGCCATGTAGGCGCCCATGTGGCCGCCGAGCAAACCGGTTGCCACAACGTCGTCGCCCAGCTGACCCAGCACACGGGCCACGTTGAGGCCCTTGCCGCCGGCGGTCTTTTCGGGCGTCACACGGTTGACGTCGTCGATAACGAGCTCATCGAGCTGATAGCGCGTATCAACAGACGGGTTCATCGTAACGGTGAGGATCATATTTTTAGCTCCTTATCTCGCAGGCTCCTTGTGCCTCGCGATACGAGTCGACAAAACGGAATTACAGAATCTCAATCGTGAACGAGCGAACGACGGTCTCCTTGGGCTTGGCGATAAGGCAGCCGCGCTTATGCTCAAGCACGTCGTCCTCATCGGAGCAGGTCGAGAGACCGCCCCAAGGCTCAACCGCCACAAAATCGCCCTCGGGCTTACTCCACACAATGAGATATGGGAAGCCCTCAAAGCTCAGGCGGACGCCCTTGTCCTCGCCCTTTTTGGAAAGCGTGACCTGACGGCTCTCGAGCACGTCAAAGATGGTCTCCGCAAAATCGAAGAGCTCGTGCGACAGGGGCAGCGTCTTTCCCACCATGGGGTTCTTGGAGCGGTTTGCCACGTCAATCAATCCAGTCGAGGGAACGGCGGTGCAGAGCTCCGCAGCCTCGTCTTTCTCAAAGCGCAACTCGTAGTCCGTATAGGCCTCGCCCTCATCGAGCGGACACCTAAAGCCGGGATGACCGCCGATAAAGAACGGCATGTCCTCGGTTCCCTCGTTGGTCACCTCATAGGAGACGCGAACGGCATCCCCCTCAAGCGTATAGCGGGCGACAAGCTTAAACGGATACGGATAATCGCTCAGCAGCGCGGCGTTATCCTCCGAAGCCAGGCACATCGCCAGCTCGTTCTCGCTCTGGCTCAGCAGCTTCCACTCCTGTTTGCGCGCAAACCCATGGCGAGCGAGCTTTACATGATGCCCGGCAAACGTCATGGCGTTGTTATCGCGCAAGCCTCCGCAAATCGGGAAGCAAATCGGTGCCTGGCCGGACCACACGGCGGGATCGCCCTGCCACAGATACTCGCGACCTCCGGCCTCGATCGAGGTAAACGAACCACCAGCCGTGGACACCTTAATAGAAATCGAATCGTTGGAGAGAGCGTATTCCATTGCCCATCCTTTCGAACAACTGCTTTTTGCTCGCAAGTACCCGTCTCGGCCCTGACCAAAGGACAAACCCGCACGTTCATCGATGCGTCCGGTATCCCAGCCATGTAACGGGGTACCATACAGACATTGATGCAATTACAGCTGAAAGGCCTTCTTATGCGAACCATCATCCTCTACGCCTCGCGCCATCACGGCAATACGAAAAAGCTCGTGGACGCCATCGTCGAGGCGCACCCCGAGATCGATACCCTCGACGTGAAGTCACTCGGCAAAAACGAGTACCCCAACCTGCACGAATATCATCTAATCGGCGTCGCCACGGGCATCTATTACTCCGAGATCGACAAGGATATGGCACGTGTACTGACCAACGTGCTGCAGCCGCAGGACAAGGTGTTTGGCCTTATGACCTACGGTGGCAAAAACAAGTGGTACGGCAAGGATATCGATGGCATCTGCCGCATGAGGCAGGCCATCTTTATGGGTGTCTACGGCTGCCCCGGCTTTGATACGTGGGGGCCGTTCAAACTCGCCGGCGGTGTCCAAAAGGGACACCCGACCGCTGAGGAAATTAAGGGCGCCGTCGACTTCTTCGACAAGATCGAAGATGAGTACGGCGATATCATCGTCGAAGAGTACGCCAAACGTGAGAAGCGTCTAGCATACGAGAAGGAGCATCCTGCAGGAGGCCTGGTGGCCGGCGTTAAGCGCACGGCAAAGAAGATCGCTAACAAGCTGTAACTGTGAAGGTGCTTTTGAGCGTTTAACCCATACGGCGGGTCCGAGCAGATTCGGGCCCGCCGTCTTTTTCTATCGTTACTCGGTAAAGGCGTTGCCGACGCTCTGGCCGCCAACATACGTCTCGACGAGGGTAAGCTCATGGTCGAACACGACAAAGTCGGCGTCGCGACCCGGCATGATGCTGCCGCACTTATCCTCGATGTGCGCGGAGCGTGCCGGCACCTCGGTTGCCATACGAATGGCGATATCGGCGCTGGCGATGCCCCAGTCAACGATGTTCTTGACGCCCTGGGCAAGCGTGAGCACCGAGCCGGCAATGCTCTTGCCGTCGGCGAGCCAGCACAGGTTGTCCTTCATGATGACGTCCATGCCACCACTGGTGTAGCTGCCCTCGGGCATGCCGCCGCAGCCCAGGCAGTCAGTGATGAGCACCGTGTGTTGCCAGCCCTTTGCCTGCAGCAGCGCCTTGATGGCGGCAGGGTTAACGTGCTTGCCGTCACAGATGATCTCGGCGTAGGTCTCGGGCGTGGACATGGCAGCGCCCACGACACCGGGCTCACGGTGATGCAGCCCGCGCTGACCGTTATAGGTATGCGTAAAGCAGCTGGCACCGGCGTTGATGGCGGCGATGCACTCATCGTAGGTGGCGTCGGAGTGACCGATGCTGGTCACCACACCCTTGGCGTTCAGAGCAGCCGCATAAGCAGCGGCACCGTCGCGCTCGGCCGCCATGGCGCTCTTAACGATGCGACCACCCGCAGCCTCCTGCCACTGATCGAAGACCTCCTCGGAGGGATCGATGAGGTAAGCGGGGTTCTGCGCGCCCACGTGCTTCATGGTAAAGAAGGGGCCCTCCAGGTAGATGCCCTGAATGCGAGCACCGCAGAAGTCGGGGCCGCGACCCTCGTCCGCCTGAGCGATGGCGGCGCAGGCGTCCTTGATCTGCTCGACGCCATCGGTGAACGTCGTGGGCAGCCAGCTGGTGGTGCCGCGACGGGCGAGCTCGGTCGAGCTGATATCGATGCCCTCGGGATCGTTATCGGTTGTTGAGTGGTTGTAGAAGCCATGGATGTGAGTATCGACCATACCCGGTGCGATCCACGATCCCGTGTAGTCCTTAATCTCGCAAGAGGGCTCGTCGGCCTGCCAGGCGCCAAAGACGCCATCCTCGACCATAAGATAGCCGCCCAGTTGCGGGCCTGCCGGCAAGAAGAACTTGTCAGCCTTAATTGCGTACGTGCTCATATGCACTCCTTGCTTCTAAAGCAGTTGACTGTAGTGATGCTTATACCCAGCTCACGTAAAACAAAAAGCGCCCGCCCGCCGTTATGAGCGGACGGGCGCCCTTACAGGGGGACGCGATTAAGCGGTGAAGGGGTGAATCGTCACGCCCTTAACCACGCGGTTGACCGTGCCGGTGGGGCTCGGCGTATCGGGCGTGTTGCCCACGCGCACGGAGTTGAGCAGGCTGATAGCCTGGGCAAACATCACGAACGGCAGAGCAAGGTAGCCCTCGGGAAGTGCCTCGTAGCCCTTAAAGGTGAAGGACTCACCCTCATAGACGGTGGCACCTTCCTGCTGAACGGCGATGGTGTGCTGAGCGATCTCGTCGCCACCGATCTCGTTGAGGATGTCGATGTCGTACTGACGGGTGTAGGCGTCGTTATTGACGAACACGAAGACGAGCGTCTTATCGTCGACGAAGGACTTAGGTCCGTGACGATAGCCCATGGAGGTGTCGTAGGAAGTAGCGACCAGACCGTGAGCCAGCTCAAGGATCTTGAGCTGGCTCTCCTGGGCAAGGCCACCGAAGGAGCCAGAACCCAAGTAGGTCACGCGGTTGAAGTCGCCAGCCAGGTAATCGGCGATCTCGGGCTCACGGGAGATGACCTCCTCGCCCATCTTGGCAATCGTCTCGACCCACTCGGCCTTCTGCTCATCAGAGGCAGTGTCGAAAATAAGGGTAGAGAGCAGGGTCATGCAGGAATAAGAACCGGTCATGGCGAAGCCCTTGTCGTTGGCGCGCGGAATGAGCAGCGTCAGCGCGTTGGGATCATCGGCAGACTCGACGGCGAGCTTGCCCTCGGGAGCGCAGGTGATGTTGAGGAACTTGACGTTGTGGACGAGCTCCTTGGCAACGGCAACGGCGGCAAGGCTCTCGGGGCTGTTGCCAGAGCGGGCGAAGGAAACCACGAGCGTGGGATCCTCGGCGCGCAGGAAGTCGCGCGGGGCGCTCACGATGTCGGTCGTGGCGATGGGCTTAAAGTCGTAGAGATCAGTGTTGCCAGCGTGACGCAGGTACGGGGCGCAGGTATCGCCAACGTAGTCGGACGTACCGGCACCGGTGAAGACAACGGACAGACGACCCTCGCCCATAGCGCGAGCCTCGGCCAGGAAAGCCTCGATGGCCTCCTTGTTCTCGCGATAGATGTTGAGCGTATCACGCCAAAGCTCGGGCTGCTGAGCAATCTCGGCCGTGGTGATCTGGGCGCCGAGCTCGGTGAGCTCCTCGACACTCTTCTCGAACATTTCTAATACCTCTCTCTAGAAGTAATCCTCTGACGTGCAATTATACACTTCGGTTGGTTATCTGGTAGTAACCAGTTAAATGCAAAAAATCATCATATGGAAACGATGCGAACACTAGTCGCTACGCTGGTGGTAAACCTTGTATTTAAACTGATCGGCACGAGCAACCGAGAGTGTGTACTCCACAACCTCGTTTGACTCGTTATACGTAGTCCTGACCAAATCGAGCACAGGCGAGCCCTCGACAATTCCCAAAAGGTGAGCGTCGGTGGGACGGGCTATGCTCGCATAGAACTCCTCTTCGGCCACGCGTATCTTTTGCTGAAAGTCTTGCTCAATCACATCGTAAAGCGGCTTACGCTCCAGCAGCGGTCGCTTTAGGGACAGAAATTGACGAACTGGTAGATAGCTGCGTTCGACCATCATGGGCATGTTGTCGGCAGAACGAAGGCGCTTAAGCTTAAAAATGCGATCACCTATACGCAATCCCATATGCTCGGCCAGATTTTTATCGGCCTCCATCTCGCAAAACTCGAGAATCGTGGTCTCGGGGTCGCGACCCATCGCGCGCATCTGCTCGGTAAAGCTGTAGGACTGCATAAGATTGGTTGCCTTTGCCGAACGGTCGGTCACAAAGGTACCGCGACCGTGCTGCCGAACCACCAGTCCTAAACGCTCTAGTTCCTGCAGAGCCAGGCGTACCGTAGTGCGCGAGAGACCATAGCGCTCCGAAAGTTCGCGCTCGGAAGGAATCATGTCACCGGCGCGATATTCATGGTCGATCTTTTCGGTCAGAATATCGACCAGCTGATCGTACAGCGGTTGCTTACGCGCTCCGATCGCCATCCTATCCTCCCTTTTGCTCGAATTCGGCTAACTACCTAGGGTGTTTAGCACTATCTGTCTGCCACACCCGAATCATCAAGAAAACAAAAGCCGCGCGCTCTTTCGAGCGCGCGGCTTTTAACATACACATGGCTTAAGGGGTCGGGGTGTGAGCCGCGTAGGGACACACCCCTCAAGCTAGAGCCTTACCAGATGCTCGGCCAGAGACCAAGCGGGCCAGCGCCCAGGATGCCAAGGACGAAGAGCAGGAGAATGCCCTTGGTCGGGGTCCAGCTGTGCTTAGCGAACATGTAGTAAAGCAGCAGCGTAAGCATAAGCGGGACGAGCTTCGGGACGATGGTGTTGAGGGTGTCGGCAACAGAGAAGTTGACCGGATCCTCGGTAACGGTGCCGTAGGTAACGGACTCCATGCCGTTGCCCAGATCGGTGACGCCGCACTCGACAGCGTTGCCGTCGGCATCGGAAGCGGTAAGGGCGTTGCCGTCCTTATCGGTCATGGCGATGGTACCGGCCTCAGCGGTCTCGGTATCGATGCCCTCCATACCGGTGAAGTTCTCGGCCTCCTTCTCGGAGACGATCACGGTAGTAGCGGAGAGGCCACGGGTGGTGCCGTTGGGGATCTGGAGGTTGATCTGGGTGCCACCCATGGTGACGACCAGGCAACCGACGACGAAGACGCCCATGATGGAAGCGGCACGCGTGAAGGCCTGCATGTTGGCGGTCAGAGCGTCAATAGCGCTGGTGCCAAGCTTGTAGGACCAGTTCATGAGCCAGAAGCGCAGAGCGAACTGGACGGCGTTGAAGATCACCAGGAAGATGATCGGCGCAGCAGCGTTGCCGTTGATGGCCATGTTGGAGGTGATGCCGGCCGTGATAGGCACGAGCGTCAGCCAGAACAGGGCGTCACCGATACCACCGAGCGGGCCCATTGCGGCGACGCGGACGGCGCGGATCGTGGGGATGTCAACCTTGTTCTGCTCGAGCGAAAGCACGATGCCCATAACAAAGGTGACGAGGAACGGGTGGGTGTTGAAGAACTCCAGGTTGTGGCTCATGGAAGCCGCGAGGTCGTTCTTGTTGGTGTGGATCTTCTCCAGACCGGGGATGATGGAGTAAAGCCAACCAGCCGCCTGCATGCGCTCGTAGTTGAACGATGCCTGCAGGAAGCAGGAGCGCCAAGCCATCTTGTTGAGGGTCTTCTGGTCGAGCTGCGGAGCAGGAGTGAGATCCTCGTAGTGCTCCGGGATCACATACTCATTAGATGCCATCTTCGAAGTCACCTCCGTCAGAAACAGCTGCACCCTTCAGCTCGGTCTGCTGCTGGAAGTCCCAGAAAGCGATGCCGAAGCCGATGAGAGCGAGGATGAGCAGAGCAGGGGTTGCCAGCGAATCGTTGGCAACGGTGATGAGCGCGAGGCCGAAGCCCATGAGGAAGAAGCCCCACATATCGCGGTTCATCATAACCTTGAGCAGGACGGCGAAGCCGACGAAGCGCATCATGCCGCCTGCAGCGGACAGACCGGTCTGCAGCCAAGTCGGGATGGCAGAAGCGATGGTCTGACCGATGGTAGCGCCAGCGATGAAGAACAGGGTGACGACGACAGCGAAGATCAGGCCGAGCAGAGCCATGGCGAAGTAGTTCAGGCGCTCGATGCCCTTGGTGTCCGCGTTGTGAGCCATGTTATCGGCCGTGGACATAAGCGGGGACATAAGCGTGAAGACCAGGGTAACGCCAAGCTGGCCAAGCAGAGCGAACGGAATGGCGAGGCCGACTGCCGCGTTGGGCTCGAGGCCCGTGGCGATAGCGAGAATGGCTGCCATGATGCCGCCGATGACGGCGTTAGGCGGCTGAGCGCCTCCGATCGGCATGTTGCCGATCGTCATGAGCTGATAGGTACCACCCACGAGAAGACCGGTGTTGAGGTCGCCAAGGATAAGACCGATGACGGCGCCGGTGACGATGGGCTGATAGAGAGACTCGAGGAAGTCAAACTGGTCGATTGCCGCGATGAACGTAACAACGAAGACCAGAGCGATCTGGATGATCGAGTATTCCATCTTGCTCCTCCTTTCAAAATGTATGTACGCACTTTGGATATCACGTACAGAACGTCAGGGTTTCACTCCTGACAACGTGGATCACGAGGATTACGAGAAGAGCTTGCTCGTGTCCTCAACAGGCGTGCTCGGAACGCGCCTGATCTCCAACTCCACCCCCAATTCCTGCAGCTCTTTAAACGCAGCGACATCCTCGTCGTTAACTGCGACGGAGGTGGCGACTTGGCGCTTTCCTTCCGACATGTGCATGTTGCCGATGTTTACCTTCTTTATAGGCACACCGCCCTTGACGAGCGTAAGCACGTCTTCCGGTGTTTCGGCCACGATGAAGATCTTCTGGCGCGGGCTCGCCTTGCCAATGACGTCGATGGTCTTCTGCAGGGAGAAGAAACGCGTAGCGACGCCGGCGGGAGCGGCCATCTTCATGAGGTTCTGGCGCATGGTGTTGGACGCCACGTCGTCGTTGGCGACGAGGATGAGGTTGGAGCCCAGGGTGGAGTTCCACTGGGTTGCAACCTGACCATGAACCAGTCGGTTATCGATGCGGGTAAGAAGAATGTTGGGTTCTGCCATGTTGATCAGCTTCCTTTCGATATTTGCTGACGACAGTTACTTGATCTCCTGAATCGCGTAACGCGAAACATCTACGACGGCTCCGGATCGGACTTTGATCTGGACCTTCTCGCCTTCGATGCCTTTGACGGTTCCGTAGATACCGCCGGCGAAAAGAACCTCCTGACCCGGCTTGAGCTCGGTGTGCAGCTCCTTGAAGTACTTCTGCTTCTTCTTCATGTTGATTTGCGACCAGATGGTGTAAATCAAGCCCATGATGACAAGCAGGCCTAAAAGGGCGACCGAGGAGCTCAGGACGTTGGCTCCGAAATCGGCCATTAGATGCCGTCCTCGTCGCCGAAGATATCCTCTTCCTCGGAGCCGGCAACGGATGCGACCGTCTGGGCGGTGATGCCCGTCTGGCCAACGGTCACGGCCTGCTCGCCAAGCTCGGCGAGCGTGGCATTGCCGCGGAGGAACAGAAGCTCAATAACCATGGGAAGGTTGGTGCCAGTCAGAACCTCGACGTTGTCGACATCCTGGGCAATCATCATCGACTGGTTGAACGGGGTGCCGCCAAGCAGGTCGGTAAAGACAAGCACGCCATCGCACTCCTCGCGCATGGCGGTAATAGCGGCGCGGAGATCCTCACCGTAGGATGCGGCCTGGTCGCCCTCAAAAGGAACGACGGTAAAAGCAGGCTGGTCGCCGGCAACCATAGCGATAGCGCTTGCAAGGCCGGGTGCGAACTGTCCATGACCGGTAAGAATAAAGCCAACCATTCAAATTTCCCTTCCGAAGGTGTGTACAATCTGAGTCCGATGATTTTCGGAAGCCAGCGGGCACTCGCCCTTAAAGCTTCTTAGAAAGCGTTCTTTGAAGACCAGTGGTTTCTAAACTGGTAGTAACCACGTGACGTGTTGTTGTCACTATATCACCCCAGAAGAGATCGCTTTCGCTGATTCAAACAGTAAAACGTTTTTGCACCGCTCACGGTGATATTTCGACCGTTTACCGCTCGTTAACACTTCTACCTGCGGTTTTGAAACCGTTTCGAAACGCTTTGGCAAAAGAACGGATCTTTCCCGGTGTCTAAACAACGCAGGGCGGCTAAAAATAGCGTGTAGAAAAATTGCAGGTCATTGTGAAGATATGTGAATTGGTCTTTTTGACTTAATACCAGTTAGAACCAGTTTTGAGATTATCGGTGAACGGTAGTTTTCGACCGTTCACCGGTCACTTGCAATCGTTTTCAGCCGTTTTCCCAGATGAATTAGGGAGACGCAATGAAGTACTTGCGCGATCACGGATAGTTTTGATAATCACCTCCATCCCCCGCGCGCCATACTCCGGCACCCAAAATGAGCTAATAGCTCTCGCCAATCGTCTCGCAATCATTACTTACTCGATATCCGTAATTATTTATCGTTTATCGTTAATTCTGATACAATACAAGCATCATCCAAGACATTGGTTGGAGGAGCTATGATCCGCTGGAACGTATCCAAATCGAATGAAGCCATCGACCGTGAACAGGCAATAGCCAAACTGAGGAAGCTCACTCGCTACTGCAAATGGGGCACAATCTGCACCATCGTGGCGCTCGCTCTGGCACTCCTCGCAGTCATTGCAATCGAACTTCTATTCATATTGCCTAGCCTCTCCCAAGGGTTCTGTCTCCAATCCGTAGAGCATACGGCTGGCGAAGGGCCATTTCTCGCTCTCGTCGGCGCCAACGAACAGACCCCTCTTATGCTTGTCGCGCACGACGGTCATACTGCCATAGGGAGCGGCCTGATGGCATGCCTCGCGCTTGCCATCGCGCTAAGCGCATACAGGTTTTTCTCCGCCATTGAAAAGGCGGGCAGGCCCTTTGACCTCGAATGCATCCGCATACTACGTCAAATAGGACATTTGTTCCTTATCGGCGGCGCCGCCGTGAAACTTTTTGGTGCCATAGTCACAGGGCTGATACTCTCAGGATTTGGCGGTAGCTTTACGGATGCGCTTGGCGGCCAGCATCTCGACCTCTCCATGCTCTTTACAGGCCTGATTATTAGCCTGATTGCCAGCGTCTTCCAGTACGGGTGTATCCTGCAAAAACAAGATGACGAGTTGCTCTAGGGGGAATCCATGATTATTCTGCGGCTCGACCGCATGCTGGCCGAACGCAAGATCTCATCCAAAGAACTTGCAGAACGCGTGGGTATCTCTCAGGTCAATATGTCGCGCATCAAGACGGGCAAGGTATCTGCCGTACGTTTTTCAACTCTAGACGCGATATGCCGAGCACTCGACTGCCAGCCGGGCGATGTACTGGAATATATACCTGACGATGAAGCCGATAGCCTCTTTGGGCTTAAGGGTGAATAGCCATAATTAAGCCGCCAATCACGCCCTCAACGCAAATAGCCCGCTAGAACGTTGTCCGTTCTAGCGGGCTTAATCAGGTAGATCGGTTAGCGCGCAGTAGTGCAGGCAAACCTTACGCAAACAGGCCGTAGATGCTGATGTTGGCCTTGGCGTAGAGGCCGTTGGCGTACTCGGTCCACTTGGAGCTGGCGCTCGAAGCCTGCGAGGAGTACTGCTGGTAGGCAGTGTAATAGGCGGTCATGGCCTGCTTATAGGTGGCGCTATCGGTCGTAAAGGCATCATCGGCAAAGGCCTTGGCATAGGTGCTGTCGGCATCCTTCCAAGTGCCCTTTGAGCTATCCCACTCGTCGCCGGCAAGGTTGGTGATGTAGTCGGCGTAGTCCTTGCTCGCGGTCTCCTCGTTGCCGTCAGCAGGCTCGGTCGGGGCGGTCGGCATGCTTGCGGAGCTGTCTCCGACCTTCTTCTTGTAGAGCTTCTGCAGCGTCGCGGACTGGCGGACGATCTGCTTGGCCTGATCCTTGGACACGCCGTACTGCGTGGCCATGGTCTTGTAGTCGGAGGTGCCGATTGAATCCTCGGCGTACTTCTTCATTTCCTTAGAAGAGACGGTGATGCCCTCGTCCTCGGCAGCGTCCAGCAGGATCTTGTTGCGCACGTAGGACAGGATGACGTCGGCAGAAGGAGCGGTGTAGTTGCCATCGCTATCCTTGACGGTATCGAGGCTGTACTGGCTCTCGATGGCCTCGCGCGCAGTGATGTCGCTCTTCTTGCCGTTGTAGCTATAGCTTGCCACGGTCGAATCGAGCTGGTCCTCGGTCAGGGTCGCCGAGCCAACACCCTTGCCGCCAAAACCACCGTTGCCGATAAAAAAGCCGACCACAGCAGCGATCACGATAGCGACCACAAAGGCGGCAATCATCGTCTTCTTGTGCTTGGATGCATGGTCGTCCGCGTCGGAGTCGTCGTCCTCGTCCTGTTCCTCGGGCATGAGGTTCTCGTCGGCGGCGTCCGCGGCGATCTTTGCCTCCAGGCGAGCATCCTCCTCCTCGGCCGTCGTACCGGCAGCAATGTGCTCGGCAGACGTACCGGCGACCAGATCGATCTTCTCGTCCTCGTCACCGTCGGGGCCTTCGCCGCGCTCGATGATCTGGATGCCGTCGATCTCGTCCTTCTCGTCCTTCTTTTGAATCAGACCCATATCAGTTACTCCTTGTTAGGAAACATAGTCTTCAATAGAATACGCCCGACAGAGTGCCGGGCGTATTGATTCTCAGGTTATACGCAAACACTTAAGTACTATTTAGGCGTTTACAGTGTGCATGCCTTAGGCCAGGTGCGCGATAACGGCATCGGCAAAGGCCTGCGTGCCCACGGCCCCCTCGACGGAGCCGGTCTGGGCACGACGCACGTCACCGGTAACCTGCTCACCCTCGTCGAGCGTGGTAGATACGGCGGCGCGAATGCGATTGGCAGCGTCGTTCTCGCCCAGGTGATCGAGCATCATCGCAGCAGAGAGGATCTCGGCTGTGGGGTTGGCGATATCCTGGCCCGCGATATCGGGCGCGGAGCCGTGCGTAGCCTCGAAGATGGCGCAGTCGGCACCGATGTTGGAGCCGGGGGCCATGCCTAAGCCGCCCACTAGGCCGGCACACAGGTCGCTCACGATGTCGCCGTACAGGTTGGGCAGTACAAGGACATCGAAGTCGTTGGGGTTCTGGACCAGGCCCATGCAGGTGGCGTCGACAATCTTGTCGTTGAACTCGATATCGGGATAGTTGGCGGCCACCTCGCGCGCAACGCGCAGGAACAGGCCGTCGGTCGCCTTCATGATGTTGGCCTTATGCACGGCCGTCACCTTTTTGCGGCCGCAGCGGCGGGCATACTCAAAGGCATACTCCACAATACGGCGGCTCTTGGCGATAGAGATGGGCTTGATCGAGATCGCGGAATCCGCGGCGAAGGTCTTCTGGCCCGAACGCTCGACGAGCTGCGAGAGCTCCTCGACCTCGGCAGTGCCTTCGTCGAACTCGATGCCGGCGTAGAGGTCCTCGGTGTTCTCACGCACGATAACCAGGTCCACGTCGCGAAAGCGCGAGCCGTCGCCCGGCTGCGACAGGCAGGGGCGCACGCAGGCGTACAGGTCAAAGTGCTTGCGCAGGGCGACGTTAACGCTGCGGAAGCCCGTGCCGACCGGCGTGGTGATGGGGCCCTTGATGGCAACCTTGGTCTGCTCGACCGCATCGAGGACGTGCTGGGGCAGCGGCGTGCCAAACTCGTCCATGACGCCGGCGCCGGCC
This sequence comes from uncultured Collinsella sp., assembly GCA_902470895.1. Lineage (GTDB taxonomy): Bacteria > Actinomycetota > Coriobacteriia > Coriobacteriales > Coriobacteriaceae > Collinsella. The sequence goes on along the minus strand of CABRID010000027.1, from coordinate 6,053 downwards.
TCCTGGACGTTCCAGTTGATCTGGACACCGGTGGCCTCGACCACGCGGCGCATGGCCTGCGTAATCTCGGGACCGATACCGTCACCGGGAATCAGGACTACATCGTGCGCCATAATCTGTTACTCCTCGTCTTCGGCGTCGTCAGATTTTTTAACGCTAGCACGCTTCTTCTTTTTGGAGAGATCCAGGCCAAAACGTTTAACAAGCATTTCGCAAATCTCGCTCGAACGGGCCTTGAGATAGCTGCCCTTACCGTTCTCGGCATCGAACTTAAGGCGCAGCGCAAGCTTCTCGGCAACCTCGGCGTCGATCTCGCCCTGGCAAAACTCGTACAGGCAACCGAGCATGTCGCGATACTCAAGGTCGCCGTGGTAGCACTGGATGGCCTCGTCCAGAATGGGCCAAGCCTCGCGCGAACGCTCGACACTCGTGGCACCCCACACGCACAGCAGGCGGAAGGCGGCATAGCGCAGCGTGGAGGAGATCTCGTCGAACAGTGCGGTCTCGGCGCCCTCAAAGGCATCGCCCAGCTGCTCGGGGCAGGTGGTGGCGAGCGCCGTCAGGGCATCGAGGGCCTCCCAGCGGGTCTGTGCCTCGGGGCGGTCGAGCGCCTCGATCAACGCGGGCACGCAGGGCACGACGCGCTGCGGATCGCGCTCGGCAAGCAGGTGCAGCACGCGGGCGGCAAACTGGCGGATGCGGCGCGTGGGGCAGCCGAGCTCCTGGACCAGGCGATCGACGGCGTTCTCGTTCTCCTCTGCCAGCTGGAGCTGTGCCAGCTCCTCGTCGATGAGCTGTTCGTCTTTGTTTTCTGCCATAGTTACCTCTTCTTTTTATTTCTTGGCGTGCTTGCCAGCACCCTTGCTGTCATCGGTGACCGAGATGAGCTGTCGGTCGGCCGCGCCATTGCGACGTGCGCGGCGGCGCTCCTCGGCGTCGCCCGCGTCGGCGGCGGCTCGATGAGCCTTGTTGACGTTAAAGACCTCGTCGTGCTTGCGCCACGGACCGACGGACTCGCCAAAGCTCATCTTAAGACCGGCGATAAAGCCACCGAGCCAGCCGATCGGCGCAAACTGCACCAGCGGGAACAGCGAGAACACCCAGGTCAGCAGGACGACTGCCGCCGCTCCTGCAAAGTTGGCAATCCAGTAGTCGCGCTTGGTGATCACGCGCTTTTCGCACGCCCACTGGCCGCACAAAAAGCCGATGTAAATCGCAAAGAGAAAGAGCACCAGCGCAAGCACCACGAACGTCCAGCTCATAGGCGCTACTCCCCGTGATGGTGGCCGCAGCAGCACTCGTGACCGTCGTCATGGCCGTGGCCGCCGCAACACTCGTGGTCCTCGCCGTGGTGATGGCCACAACCGCACTCATGGTCCTCGCCGTGCTCGCCGCAACCGCAACCTTCCTCGTGAGCGCCATGCTCCTCGGGACGATACTGCGACCAGTCCAGACCGGCGGCGATGGCGTCGGCCTCCTCCTTGTAGAGAACCGTGATGGCCTGGGTGCCCAACTTGGCGCCACCGATGGCGTCGAGCATGTCGTAGAGCGTAAAGGCGACGTCGGCGCCGGGCAGCGCGAGCTCGCGGTCGTCGGCATAAGCGAGTGCCAGGCGCAGGTCCTTGATGAAGTGCTCGACCATAAAGCCGGGCTTGTAGTCGCCGTCGAGCGCCTTGGGCGCCAGGCTCTCCATGGCGCCGGACTTACCGGTGCCGCCCAGGATCATCTGGCGGGTCTTCTCCAGGTCAAGGCCGCTCAGCTCGGCAAATGCCATGGCGTCCGCCATGCCGACCATGCAGGCGCCCAGCGACACCTGGTTGGCGAGCTTGGCAGCCTGGCCCTTGCCGGCGCCGTCGAAGCAGCAGATGGTTGCCGCAAAGGTGGAAAGGATATCGCGGACCGGCGCGATGTCGTTCTCGGTAGCGCCCACGATAGCCGTGAGCGTACCGGCGATAGCGCCCGACTCGCCGCCGGTGACGGGGCAGTCAAACGCCATGCGACCAGAAACCTGGGCGGCCTCGGCAATGTCACGGGCGAGCTCGGGCGAGCTCGTGGTGAGGTCGATCAAGACCGCGCCGGGCTTAGTGCACGCGAGCAGGCCGTCGCCCGCCAGGTAGAGCTCCTCGACCTCGGAGGGATAGCCCACCATGGTAAAGACGACATCGGCGTTAGCCACGGCTTCGGCCGGCGTATCGGCCCAGACGGCACCGCGCTCGATAAGCGTGGCGGCCTTGGACTTGGTGCGGTTGTTGACCGTGACGGGATAGCCGGCGTCCAGGATGTGGCCGGCGATGGGGGCACCTATGATTCCGGTGCCGATAAATGCGACAGAGAGCTTGTTTGCCATGAAACCTTTCCTTTTGGGTTGGGTGTTGTTACCAGGTTGAATACTCGGTGCCAGCGTTTGGGCTGTGACTTGAGGGCGCTTGCAGCCGCAGCGCCTGTCTACTCACCGCGTACACGGCGCGCGATGCGGTCGGAAAGCGAGGCTTTCTCGGCGCGATTCTTGCCCCAAAACGCGCAGGCCACCATGCCGGGGCCCACGTGCGAGCCAATGGTGGGACCCACAGAGCCGCGAATAATCGTGACGTCGGCGCAGCCTTCCTCCTTGCGGATGGCGGCCTCGAGCCAGTCGCCGTCCTTTTCGGCATCGGCCGTCATGATGGCGATGGGCATGGTGCGGTCGGGCACGTAGTTCTCGCGGAACGACTTGAGGATGGACTTGAGCGCCTTCTTGCGGCCGCGGTTGACGCCGATCAGCGACAGCGAGCCGGCCAGGTCGTAGGACAGCTCGGGTTTGACATCGAGCTTTGCCGTGAGCTGCGCCGCCGCGGGCGGAATGCGGCCGCCGGCAGCCAGTGCGTCGAAGCTCTCGAGCGTAAAGTAGCCGTGGACGTAGGTCTTTGCCTCGTTTGCCCAGTCGACCAGCTGCTTGGCGGTGAGTCCCGCCGAGCGTTGACGGACAGCCTCGAGCGCCAAGAGCGCGCCGGTCGCGCAGGGCAGAGCGTTGTCGACCACGTAGAGCTCAAAGTTGGGATACTCGGCGCGCACGGCATCTGCCGCCTGGCACGCGGAGTTGTAGCTCGACGACAGCGCCGAGGTAAAGCACAGGTAGACCGTGGGCGTGCCCTCTTTGGCGCACTCGGTAAAGAACTCGATATAGCGACCGAGCGACACGGCGGAGGTAGACACGCGAGCGCCGGCGCGCATGCGGTCGTAGAACTCCTTAGGACTCATGCTCGACCAGATATCGTCCGTGCGCTCCTCGCCATCGATAATGAAGGGGAAACCCAGGATATCGACATCGAGGTTCGCGGCGACCTCGGGGCTAAAGTCGCAGCAGGTATCGACGACGATGCGGCAGCGGTCAGAATGGCCGGTAGATGCAGCCTTGTCCATCAAAGCGACTCCTTACGTAAAAAGGCGGCCACCCGCATGGGATGGCCGCCAACCGTTAACTCATGCAAGTTAACGTATTTTACTCGTCAAGCGTTTCGATGCGGGGCTTGATGATGCCATATCCACCATTCTTACGGTGATACACCACATTGATGAGGCCAGTCGTCGCGTTCTCGAACACGTAGAAGTCGTGGCCGAGCAGATCGGTCTGCACCAGCGCCTGCTCCTCAGTCATCGGGGTGACATCGATGACCTTCTCGCGGACGAGCAGGTCGTCCTCCTCCTCGGGCAGCAGCAGGTCGGCCAGATCCTCGACGCGCTCGACCGGTGCGACATCCGCTGCGCTGGCACCGCCCTGGCGGTTGTCCACGACCTTGGTCTTGAACTTGCGCAGCTGGCGGGTGACCTTATCGGCGGAGAGGTCGATGGCGGCGTACATATCTGCGCCGTGCTCGGCAACGCGAATCACCGAACCGCGGGCACGAACCGTAACCTCGACGATTGCCGGGTTGGGGTTCGAGGGGTTCTTCTCATAGCGAAGTACAACGTCGACCGTCATGGGCTCGATATCGAAAACCTTGAGCGCCTCGCCGATCTTCTCATCCACATGCGCACGCAGAGCATCGGTTACCGTCGTCTTGCGTCCAGAAACCTTGATATCCATACGTGGCTCCAATCTGCCTCGGGGACTTACTGTACTGGCTATGTACCCATTGCCGTGCATTTAATCACGCGGATTCCCAAAGACCCGAATAACGATTGCTTGATACCGCATACCGAAGTCTCGCACTTTTCTGTGGCAAAGTGCGCTATGGGAGAGCAACGGCGACTTTGGTTTGGTACTTAAAAAATGTCTTTGACCTGCTGGTTTTACGGAAACGAAAAAGCCGGGCTCTCCTGTTGGGAAAGCCCGGCAGTGCGTGTTGAAACCGTGAAGAGGTGTCCTTTCCAACGTATAGGAGACAACACCCCTAGCAATAACTAGCTATTGAGTTTGTTAATGTCGTCGTCGGTGATGGTGGCTTCCTGGCTGGACGATTTGTCCTCGGAGTTTGCACCCTCGCTGCTCGAATCGGAGGATGCGGACTCGCTGGATCCGGTGTCGGTCGACTGCACGTCGGCGCCCGAGACCGTCTTGGTGGTGAGGTCATAGGGCATCGTACCGTACCAGACGGAGTGGACCGCCTCGAGCGTGCCATCGACCGTGATACCGTCGAGGGCATCGCTCACGGCACGGCATAGCTCATCGTTGGCCGCGAGGCCCGCGACGCCGAGCGTCGAGGGTGTCTCGAGCGCGCCGACGTAAGAGATCTGGCTCATCAGGCGCGCAAGGTAGCCGCCGGCCGTGGAATCGCAAATCACGTAGTCGATCTCGCCGGACTCGAGCGCCTCAAAGCACTCGTTGATGTTGGAGAAGGTCTTTTGGTTGGCCGTGATGCTCTGCTTGGCGAGCGCTTCCTGCGAGGCCGAAGAGGTCTGAACGCCCAGGGTAGCGGCGTTAAGCGTTTCGGTGGAAACGCTCAGCGACTCGCCGTCGCTCGTCTTTCCGAACACTGCCGCAGCGTCGTACAGGCAAGTACCAAGCGTGCTGATGTCACCATCCGTGGAATTGATGTCGCCAATGAAGATGTCGGCCTTTTTGTCACCAAGCGCGGAATCGGCAGAAGACGCATCGACGAAGGCAACCTTAAGGCCCATGCGGCTTGCAAGGGCGCGGGCAGCGTCAACTGCGTAGCCCGTGAGGTTGCCATCGGCGCCCTGCATGGCCTGCGGGGCATCGGAGGTATCGAGGGCAACCGTCAGGGTACCGGGAGTGACCAGGGCATCGTCCGACACCATAGGGGTAACGGTCTCGCGCTCGATCTGGTCAATCGTGGGCGTCGTGAACGTGGACAGTGGGTTGAACGCGCATCCGCTCAAGCCCAATACGGCAATGACCGCCGCGGTCCCAGCACCTAACCGAGCCGCGTGCATCAAGCTGCCCCTCACCATGTCCACTACCCTGCCTTCTGTGTCGTATACAATCCGTGCGTTGCGCGGAATAACGGATGTTCCCACCAGCTGACCTGGTATTTGACCCCACACTTGCGCACCGGGGTGTTTGCTCGGGAGGCCGTAACCACCTTCACGACTGGCCCGCTCGCCCGCGAGGCGGTATTGCCCCAAAGAAAGTAGAACGGACGGTGCGGCTTACATCTAGGACGCGCCATGATCGCGCCGCGCGCACGCGGTCGCTTACGTGGATCCCTTTGACCGCGTCTGTCTTGGACTAGGATGGACATTTCGTCCGTCCGCAACCACAGCCTGGCAGGAACGTAGCGCATTATAGCTAAGTTCAAGCTAAAGTTTAAGGTTAGGGGCGTCATTCGCACCGTGAGCACAGATTTTGCAGGTCGGAGCGGACCATTCGTGCCCCCATGAAGCCCGGAGCTCCCCTACGGGGAGCTCCGGGGCATCCGTCTCAGGGCGCCGTGTGCAAAAAACGGTAAATATGAGTACTGTTACCAATTTAGTAACAGCGTTTTTCCGTCCCACGGGCCCTTTTTGAGTTCCGCACAGCCTGCTTGGCGCCAAGATATTCCACATTCGTTTATTATCTGGTCGCGCGCGCAGACATGGTGTAAGAGTGTCCTGAGGTCCGTCGCTGCAAGTCC
>CABRID010000026.1 GCA_902470895.1 uncultured Collinsella sp. | reverse complement strand
CGAGATCAGCCTCGGTCTCGTGGGCTCGGAGATGTGTATAAGAGACAGATGGCCGAGCTGGTGGAAAAGAGCGTCGACGTCGACCGCTTGCTCGAAATAACGGCGACGGCACCCGATATCCGCGAGGAACCTTACCGGTTGGAGCCGATCGCGGGAGCGCGGCCCATCATCGCCGTCGCGCGTGACGAGGCGTTCTCGTTCTACTACGAGGAGAACCTGCGCGCGCTCGAGGACCTGGGTTGCGAGCTGGCCTTTTTCAGCCCCCTGTGTGATAGCGAGTTGCCCCGGGGGACAAGCGCTCTCTATCTGGGAGGCGGCTACCCGGAGCTCCATGCGCGGCAGCTCTCCGAGAACGCGCCGATGCGCGAGGCGGTGCGGCGTGCGGTGGAATCCGGCATGCCGACGGTCGCCGAATGCGGTGGGTTTCTGTACCTGCAGCGCGAAATCGCCGATAGCGAGGGGCGGCGCTGGCCTGTTGCGGGCGCCCTTGAGGGCGCAAGCGAGAACGGGGGAAGGCTGTCCCATTTCGGGTACGTGGATCTCACTTCCCAACGCGACGGGCTCTACGGGCCGCGCGGCACACGCATCCGCGCGCACGAGTTCCACTACTGGCAGTCCACCTGCCCGGGCGGCGACTTCTGGGCGCAAAAGCCCCGGCGCGACAAAGGCTGGCCGTGCATGACGACTACCCCGTCCCTGGTTGCGGGCTTCCCGCATGTGTACTATCCTGCGAACCCCGACGTTGCGCGCGCGTTCGCGTCTGCCGCAGCGTCGTTCGCAGAGAGGAGACGCCATGGCTGAAGCAACCGAAACCGCGCTTGCCTGCATCCGCGAGGAAGTCGAGCGCGCGTTCTCGTCGGCTCCGGGCGCCGTGCTCGAAGCCGCGCTCTCCCGGATCGCGCCCGCAGACGAGTGCGCCCGCGCCGCCGCGTACGCCGCGTGGGATTCCATCGCGCATCCTTTGGGGGGATTGGGCGACTTTGAAGACGCCGTCGCGCGTATCGCCGCAGCTCAGGGGAGCGCCGAGGTGGCCGAGTTTCCCCGTGCGCTCGCGGTATTCTTCTCCGACAACGGGGTCGTTGCCGAGGGCGTGTCGCAAAGCGGGCAAGACGTGACGCGAGCCGTCGCGCGCAACATGTGCGAGGGGGCCACGAGCGCCTGCCGCATGGCGGCGTTCGCGGGTGCCGAGGTCGTGCCCGTCGACGTGGGTATGGCCCGGGGCATAGAAGACGCTCGCATGGTGCGCGCGAACGTGCGGCGGGGGAGCGGCAACATCGCGCACGGCTCCGCCATGTCTCGCGATGGGGCCGTGCGCGCGATCGAGGTCGGAATCGCCATCGCGTGCGGGCTTGCCCGCGCCGGCGTGCGCCTTCTCGCCGCGGGCGAGATGGGCATCGGCAACACGACCACCTCGGCGGCGGTGGCCGCAGTGCTCATCCGAGCGGACGCGCGGAGCCTCGTCGGGCGCGGCGCGGGGCTCTCGGACACCTCGCTCGCGCGCAAGCGCGACGTGGTCGAGCGCGCTATCGACGCGAACTCGCCCGATCCCGCCGACCCGATCGACGTGCTCTCGAAGGTGGGCGGCTTCGACATCGCGGCGATGTGTGGCTTCTACCTGGGGGCCGCGGCCTCGAAGGCGCCGGCGCTCCTCGACGGGGTCATATCCTGCACGGCGGCCCTGTGCGCGGTGCGCCTGTGCCCCAACGCCTTGGGCTACCTCGTGGGCACCCACGCATCTAGCGAACCCGCAAGCCAGGAGCTCCTTCGCGAGCTCGGCATAAAGGCACCCCTCGACGCAGGCATGCACTTGGGCGAGGGCGCGGGCGCCATGGCGTATCTGCCCCTTCTGGATTCGGCGCTGCGCGTGTACCGGGATGGGAAGACGTTCACGGCGACTGGCATGGCTGCTTACGAGCATTTCGAGGCCGGGAAATGACGGTGACGTTCGTTATCGGCGCCGCCGCGAGCGGCAAGAGCGCCTATGCCGAGTCCCTGTGCCTTGGGCACGACGGCCCCCGCGTGTACCTGGCAACGATGGAGCCCTTCGGGGAAGAGGGCACCCGCCGTATCGCGCGCCATCGGGCGATGCGCGAGGGCAAGGGGTTTTCCACCCTCGAGCGCACGCGTGACGTGGGCGCCGCAGTGCCCGGGCTTCCGCGCGGCTGCACGCTTCTTTTGGAGGACGTGGGCAACCTGGTTGCGAACGAGCTCTTCGCGGAAGGCGGCTTGTCCCCACGTGACCCCGACGCTGTGGCGCGCGAGGTGCTCGGAGGCATCGAACGACTCACTCAGGCCGCTGCGTATACGGTGGTGGTCTCCGTCGACGTGTTCGCCGATGGGATACGCTACGATGAGGGGACCGAGGCATGGAGGCGCGCGCTCGCGCGCGTGAACGCGGGCGTGGCGGCGCTGGCCGACCGCGCAGTCGAAGTGGTATGCGGGATTCCCGTGTGGATGAAAGGCGAAGGACCTACAAGGTGAAGATAGCAGAGGCAATCTGCGCGGCGTTCGGAACGTTCTCGCGCATCCCCGTTCCGAAATCGGCCTGGACCGATTTCGGATCAACCCATGCGCTTGCCGCGTTTCCCCTGGTGGGCCTTGCGGAAGGCTTACTCATGACGGCGTGGGGGCACGTGGCGAACCTGCTCGGCGTGCCCGCGACCATCGTCGCGGCCGTGCTCGTGGCGCTGCCTGTGGCGGTGACGGGAGGCATCCACCTAGACGGGCTCTGCGACACCTCCGATGCGCTTGCAAGTTGGGCCCCGCGCGAGCGAAAGCTCGAGATCATGCACGACCCGCGGGCGGGCGCCTTCGGGGTCATCGGTGTTGTTGTGTACCTTATTCTGCAGTTTTCCCTGTTCACCGCGCTGCCGCTTACGGCGGGGACGTTCCTTGCGCTTCTGTGCTCGCTCGTGTTTTCCCGCGCGCTTTCGGGGCTCGCCGTTGAATGCTGGCCTGCCGCGCGGGCGGACGGCATGGCCGCGGGGCTCTCGCCTGCGAAGAAGCGCGCGGCGATCGTCGTGCCGCTTTGCGCTTTCGCTGCGGCTTCGGCTGCAGGGATGGTCGCGTGCGCTCGGGCTGTCGGCGCCCTTATGGCCGTGGCGGGGCTTTTGGCGCTCGCGTGGTACCGCCATGTTGCCCTGTCCCGCTTCGGCGGGGTGACGGGTGATTTGGCCGGATGGTTTCTGCAATGGGCCGAGCTCGCGATGCTTGCCATGCTGGTGGCGGGGGGCATGCTCCTATGATTCTCGTGGTAGGCGGCGCGCATTCGGGGAAGAGGACCTTCGTGCGCGAAAAGCTCGGGTTCGCGGCGGACGATTTCGTCGACGCGGCGCAGCTTGCGGAGGGCGGCGTGCCCGCGGCTTTTGCCGGCCGTGTCGCGTACCGTGCTGAGGAGCTCGTACGCGCGCTCGACGCAGACCGGGCGCTCGAGCGGCTGATTGGCTTCGACGCAGTAATTCTGCCCTTGGTCGGCTCGGGGGTCGTCCCCATGCGTGCGGAAGACGCCCAATGGCGCGAGCGCGCGGGGCGCCTAGGATGCGCGCTCGCTGCGCGCGCCGACGTCGTCGTGCGCATGACGTGCGGGATTCCCCAGGTCATCAAAGGAAACCTTGCCGATGCGCCTCGAGGTACGCAGGGCGCGCCCGCGCCTTTGGAAGTCGTCTTCGTGCGCCATGGTGCCACGGCGGGCACGGAAGACCATCGCTACAGCGGGGCGGGCACCGACGAGCCCCTGTCGAGCGCGGGCGAGCGCGCTTTGCACGACCTCGCTTGCGATCGTGACGTGTTCCGTGTTATCACGAGCGGCATGGCCCGCACCGACCAGACGGCGCGCATCCTCTTCCCGAAGGCGGAGCTTATGGCGTGCCCTGGTCTGCGCGAGATGGATTTCGGCGACTTCGAGGGGCGAAGCGCCGCCGAGCTTAAAGATGATGCGCGCTACCGCGCCTGGGTAGACTCCTGGTGCGAGACGCGCTGCCCGCATGGCGAGGGCAAGAGCGATTTCACTCGCCGCGTCCTCGCGGCGTTTCGGGAGGCGTGCGAATCGGAGCGCGCCCAGGGGAGTGGGCGCGCCGTCTTCGTCGTTCACGCGGGTACCGTGAAAGCGCTGCTCTCCGAGCTAGCTGTCCCGAAAATGGAATACTTCGACGTGCATACCGAGCCGGGCGGCGCATGGGCCGCCACCTGGGATGGGCGCTGCCTTCGCGACGTTCGCCCCGCTTCGGGGGGCGATGCCCGGTGATGACGATTCTTGCCGTCGCCGCCGGGTTCGCGGCCGACCTTGCCTTCGGCGACCCGCGCTGGCTTCCCCATCCCGTCGTCGCCATGGGGCGCGCGATCACGTGGGCCGAAGGCCGCCTGCGGGGCACATTCCCGCAAACGTCCGCGGGCACGCGCGCCGCAGGGCTTGTGCTCGCCGTGGCGCTTCCGCTTGCGTGTTGGCTTTTGACCTGGGGAATCCTGCATCTTTGCGGCATGGTTCACCCCGGCTTGCGCTTTGTGGCCGAGGCATGGGCGAGCTATCAGATTCTCGCGGCATGCGAGCTGCGCCGCCAGAGCCTGGCCGTGGCCCGCGCGTTCTCGAAGGGCGGCCTTGTCGCGGCGCGCGAAGCCGTCGGGCTCATCGTGGGACGCGACACGTCTGTTCTCGACGAGCAGGGCGTTGCGCGCGCCGCCGTGGAAACGGTGGCGGAGAACGCGAGCGACGGCGTCATCGCGCCGCTTTTTTATCTTATGATCGGGGGTGCGCCCTTGGGCATGGCGTACAAGGCAGTGAACACGCTCGACAGCATGGTGGGCTACAAAAACGAGCGCTACATCGACTTCGGCTGCGCCTCGGCGCGCCTCGACGATGCGGTGAACTGGATTCCCTCGCGCTTATCGGCCCTGCTCATGATCGCCGTGTGCCCGATCGTCGGGCTTGACGCGCGCGGGGCGGCGCGCATCTGGCGCCGCGACAGGCGTCGCCATGCGAGCCCGAACGCGGCGCAGACCGAGTCGGCGTGTGCCGGCGCGCTCGGGCTGCGCTTGGCAGGACCCGCGGTGTATTTCGGCAAGCTCTTTGAGAAACCGACGATAGGCGACGCGTCCCGTGAAATCGAGTGGGGCGACATCGCCCGGGCGACAAGGCTCATGCTCGCCGCGTCCGTATGCGCGCTCGTCGTCTTCGGCGCCGCGCGCGCGGCGGTCGTGCTCGCCGTGGGGGCGATGGCATGAGGGAAGACCACGCCGCGTCCCGGGCTGCCGGGGGAATCCTGCGCGCCCGTGCGCATGGGGGCAGCTCGCAATCGCTCGGCATCGCTTGCGAAGGGGGCGCCTCCGACCTCATTGACTTCTCGGTGAACGTGAATCCGGCAGGCCCCTCGCCGCGCGCCGTCGCCGCAGCTTGCAAGGCGCTTTCTCGAATCGACGCCTACCCCGATAGGGAAAGCCGCGCCCTCGTTCGCGCCCTAGCGCGCGCCCAGGGCATTCCCGAAGATACTATCGTCTGCGGCGCGGGCGCGTCCGACATCATCTGGCGGCTCGCCGCGGCGGTGCGCCCGAAACGCATCGTCGTGTGCGCGCCGACGTTCTCTGAATATGCGGAGGCGGCATCGTACTACGGCGCATGCGTGCAGGAGTTCCCGCTCTCCGAAGCGGACGACTTCGACGTGCCCGCCTCCTTCGCCCGCGCGATCGAGGGGCCGGGAGACGTGGCGTACCTCTGCAATCCGAACAACCCGACGGGGCGCCTCGTCGACCCCCGCGTGATCGATGCCGCGGTTTGCCGCTGCGAGCAGGTGGGAGCGCTGCTCGTCGTGGACGAGTGCTTCCTCGGATTTGCGCCCGACGCCCGCGAAAGGAGCGTGGCCGCACGCGCCGCGTGTTCGCGCCATGTGGCCGTGCTCTCCGCGTTCACAAAGCTCTACGGAATGGCGGGGTTGCGGTTGGGATATCTGATCAGCGGAAACGCTAAACTCATCGAGGGGATTCGCCGGGCGGGGCAGGCGTGGCCCGTCTCCTCGGTCGCCGAGGCCGCGGGCATCGCCGCCCTGGAAGACGTCGAATACGTCTCGCGCACGCGCGATGTATTGGCGGGCGAGCGAGCGTGGCTTTCCCACGAGCTCTCCTCGCTCGGGCTTTCCGTCGTGCCGTCGGATGCGAACTTCCTTTTAGTCCGCACGCCGGCGAAAGACATCCCCGAGCGTCTGTATAATCAGGGGGTTTTGGTCCGCACGTGCGACTCGTTTTCGGTACTGTCCCGTTTCTGGTGCCGCGTCGCGGTGCGCACGCGCAAGGAGAACGCCCGGCTTGCGATGGCGTTCAGCCGCGCGCTTCGGGCGGAAGGCGCATCGGACGAAGGCGAACCCGACGAACGGGGCGGCGCTTCTTGTAGCGGCGCGATGGCGGGCGCGGATGGCCGAGGCTCGGCGAAGGGGGTCGATACCCGTGGGTAGGGCGAAGCCCATCATGATCCAGGGCACCATGTCGAACGCGGGGAAGAGCCTGCTTGCGGCGGGGCTGTGCCGCGTGCTTGCGCAGGACGGCCTGCGCGTGGCTCCCTTCAAGAGCCAGAACATGGCGCTCAACAGCGGTGTCACGGCCGACGGGCTCGAGATGGGGCGCGCCCAGATCATGCAGGCCGAGGCGTGCGGCATCGCGCCCGACGTGCGCATGAACCCCATCCTGCTCAAGCCCGAAAGCGACCACCGAAGCCAGCTCATCGTGGCCGGCAAGGCGCAGGGAGCCTTCGCTGCGAGGGACTACTTCGCGCGAAAGAAGGCGCTCATGCCGCAGATTTTGGAGGCGTTCGATTCGCTCGCGGAGGAAAACGACGTCATCGTCATCGAGGGCGCCGGCAGCCCCGCCGAAATCAACCTTGCCGAAAACGACATCGTCAACATGGGGCTCGCGCGCGCCGTGTCCTCCCCCGTGCTGCTCGCGGGCGACATCGACCCAGGCGGGGTGTTTGCCCAGCTCTACGGCACGGTCGCGCTCCTTGCACCCGAGCACCGCGCGCTTTTGCGGGGGCTTGTGGTGAACAAGTTCCGCGGCGATGTAAAAATCTTGCGCCCGGGTTTGGCTCCGCTCGAGAAGATGTGCGGGGTTCCCGTCGTGGGGGTCGTGCCGTATCTTGCGCTCGACCTGGACGACGAGGACTCGCTCGCGCCGCGCCTATCTGCCCGCGAGGCGCGCGGCGTCATCGACGTCGCCGTCGTGCGCCTTCCGCATCTGTCGAACTTCACCGACTTCGACCCGCTTTCGCGCGTGCCCGGCGTGGGCGTGCGCTACGTTTCCTCGACGACCGATCTGGGCCGACCTGACCTGGTGGTGCTTCCCGGCTCGAAGGCCACGCTCGACGACGCGCGCTGGCTTGCGGCTAGCGGCATCGGAGCCTGTGTACGCGCGCTTTCGGGCGCGGGCACGCCGGTGCTCGGCATATGCGGAGGCTACCAGCTTTTGGGAGACGAGCTTTCCGACCCGCACGGCAGGGAAGGCACTGGCACCGCGCGCGGGCTTGGGCTCATCCCTGCAAGTACTGTGTTCAAGGAGGAAAAGCGCCTCGCCCAGTCGGAGCTGCGCATCACGGGCGCCCAAGGCGCGTTCTCGGTGTGGAACGGCATGACGGCGCGCGGGTACGAGATTCACGACGGCGAAACGACCGTCTCCTGCGCCCCTGCGGGCACGATTGGCGGCAAACCAGAAGGCGCGGCCTGCGGAAATGTGTTCGGAACCTATCTCCACGGCCTGTTCGACGAACCGGGGGTGGCGCTCACCCTCGCGCGTTCGCTCGCGCGCATGCGCGACCTGCCCGAGGGCGTCGTGGGTGCTGCGGGCGCGGCGTCCGCGGCCGATCACCGTGCGCGTGAGTTCGACCGCCTGGCCGACGTCGTGCGCGAGGCGCTCGACATGGAGTATATCTACCGCATTATCGAGGAGGGCGTATGATCCACGTGTATCATGGCGACGGCAAAGGCAAGACCACGGCGGCGATGGGCCTCGCCCTTCGCATGCTCGCCGCAGGCCGCCGCGTCGTCGTCGTGCAGTTCCTGAAAGACGGCGAAAGCGGGGAGGCGCGCCTGCTCGCCGAGCATTTCGGCGTGCCCGTGTTCGCGGGGAAGGCGTCGGACAAGTTTACCTGGTCGATGACGTCGGAAGAACTTGCCGCGACGCGCGAGCTGCACGATGGGAACCTCGCTTTCGCGCTCGCCGAGCTCGAGGGCGTGCAGGAGGGGCTGCTCGTGCTCGACGAGGCGCTCGACGCGCTTTCGAAGGGGCTTGTCGACGAGGCGCTCGTGGACCGCGCGCTCGATATGTCCGCGCGCGGCGTCGAAGTAGCGCTTACCGGGCGCGCGCCTTCCCGCAAGATCGTGGAGAAGGCCGACTACATAACCGAGATGCGGTGCGAGAAACACCCCTACGAGCAGGGGATATGTGCAAGGGAAGGAGTGGAGTACTAGATGGATTCCAAGGAGATGGCGCCCGGCGACATCGAGCGGCGCAGCTTTGAGATCATCACCGAAGAGCTCGGCGGCCGCACGTTCCCGCCGCTCGAAGAACCCGTCGTGAAGCGCGTCATCCACACCACTGCTGACTTCTCGTACGCCGATTCCCTCGTGTTCACCCATGACGCCGCGCACTGTGCGCTCGACGCACTGCGCGCAGGGGCCACGGTGCTCACCGACACGAACATGGCGCTCGCAGGCATAAGCAAGCCCGCGCTCGCGAAGATCGGCTGCCAGGCCGTGTGCTACATGGCCGACCCGGATGTCGCCGCAACGGCGCGCGCCGCGGGCACGACTCGCGCCGTTGCGAGCATGGACAAAGCTTGCGGCATCGAGGGTCCGCTCATCGTGGCCGTCGGCAACGCTCCCACAGCACTTCTGCGCCTCGCCGAGCTCATGGACGCGGGGAAGATCTCGCCCGCGCTCGTCGTTGGGGTGCCGGTTGGGTTTGTGAACGTGGTCGAGGCGAAAGAGGAGCTGCTCGCGCGACGCGTGCCGGTCATCGTCGCGAGGGGTCGCAAGGGCGGCTCGACCGTGGCGGCCGCCATTATGAACGCGCTGCTCTACGAGATCACGCGCCCAGGCGGCCCGAAGTGACGGCGCCCGCATCCGCGCCGGCGCTGCGCATCTTTGCCGGCACCACCGAGGGCCGCCTTCTGTGCGAATGGGCGAGCGGGGCGGGCATCCCCGCCCGTGCCTACGCGGCAACCGAGTACGGAGGCGAGCTTTTGGGCGAGCTTCCGGGCATCGAGGTGCATGCGGGCAGGCTCGACGAGGCCGACATGGAGCGCGAGCTTTCCGGCGCGCGCATCGTCGTCGACGCTACGCATCCCTTCGCTACGCTCGCAAGCGGCAACATCCGGGCCGCTTCGCTCGCCGTGGGTGCACGATGCCTGCGCCTTACGCGCCCGGTCGAGGCGCTGCCCAAAGGCGTCGTGTCGGTCGCGTCGATCGCCTGTGCGGCGCGCTTTCTCTCCGAGAACCCGGGTCGCGCGCTTCTCACGACGGGGAGCAAGGAGCTTGCTCCCTACACGCGCGTCGCCGATTTCGCGGAGCGCTTCTTCGTGCGTGTTCTCCCGCTGCCCGGTGCTATAACGAAGTGCATCGACGCGGGGTTTTCGCCGTCGCACGTCATCGGCATGCAGGGGCCCTTCACCCGCGAGCTCAACGAGGCGATGCTTCGGCAGGTGGGCGCCCAGTGGCTTGTGACCAAGGACTCGGGAGCCGTAGGCGGCACGGCCGAGAAGATCGCCTCCGCGCGCGACGTGGGAGCGCGCTGTATTGTGGTCGCCCGTCCCGCCGAGGGAGGCGGGGCCCTTTCGCTTCGGGAAGTGGAAGACGCGCTCTTACGGGAGTTCGCGCGCTAGGCGCTCGCCGCGCCTGCGCGCCCTCCCGCCCGCGAGGAGGAGCGCCCCGAGCAAGCTCGACCCGTACAAGCCCGTCATCCGCCAATAGCTCGAGGACGACGCCCGGAACTGGCGCAAGCAGCCCTTCAATAAGTTGCGGTGAAATAGTGTCTGTTTTGCTACTAGATAGCATATTCAGTCCCTAATTCACCGCAACTTGTTGGTGGTGACTTACTGGTAGCGTAGGCATTCCACCGGGTCGAGCTTTGCGGCGCGTCGAGCGGGGTAGAAGCCAAAGATTACGCCGATGCCGACCGATACGGCAAACGCGATCAACACGGTCGTAATGGAGAAGCTTGGCGTGATCGTCCCGGTGGCTCCAAACTCGCTCATGATGCCCGAGCTTGCGGCAAAGAACGTGAGCCCCCAGGCCAGCAGATAGCCAATCACGACGCCCAGAATGCCGCCAGTGACGCACAGCGCCGAGGACTCGGCCAAAAACTGAGCGGTGATATCGCGACGACTGGCGCCCAGGGCACGGCGGATACCGATCTCGCGGATGCGCTCCGTTACGTTGGTGAGCATCATGTTCATAATGCCGATGCCGCCGACAAGCAGCGAGATGCTGGCGACAGCACCCATGATGAGCGAGAACGCGCCCATAAAGGAGTTGAGCGCATCGATGGCGCTTTTCATGGATGTCGCCGATACACTGTCGTTCTCATCATCCTCCGCGATGCCCTTCATCGCGCGCACCTTGGACTCGATGGTCTTACAAAGCTCATCCATGTCCGTGCCCTCGGCGGCAAGTGCCGTCACGCTGGGGAATGAAGGATTTTCGTCGCCAAACATCCCGGAGATGGTCTCGCGTGGCATATACAGCGTGAGCGAGCCCATGGAGTCGCTGCCGCCATCAATCACGCCTACAATCTGCACCTCGCCGTTGGACACCTTGATGGTTTTCCCCAGCGCATCCTGTTCGTTGCCGTAAAGCTGATCGGCGCCGCCGCGGCTGATGAGCGCCACGCGCGAGCCTGATTGAGACTCGGCCTGGGAATAGGTACGCCCCGCAACGAGCTTGCTGGCCCCCACGGCGTCGAGCATGTCGCTATCGACACCCTGTGCCATGACGGTATAGCTTTTATCGCCGGTCTTATACTCGGTATAGGCGCTGTCGACAATGCCGATCTGCTCTATCTGCGGCATCAGTTTTTGAAGCTTCTCGATGTCCGACTCGGTGAGTTCTTGCGACGAATAGATTTGCACCATGCGTGCCGCATTGAGGCCCAGACTGTTGACCAGGCTGTTTTGGATGCCGCCGATGAGCGAAGTCATGGCGATAACCGAGGCGATGCCGATGACAATGCCCAGGATGGTGAGCAGGCTTCGCCCCTTGTTGGCCTCGAGCGAGTGAAGGGCTTCCTGGATGAGATCGCGGGCGCTCATGCCACCACTCCTTTCGGCGGGTTGGCGGAGGCGGAAAGTATGGGCAGGCTATCTACGGCGCTGCGCAGGGTCCGCGGTGCATGTGGAATATACGCGCCGTCGTGAATGCGACCGTCGCGGATGGTCACGGCACGGTCGGCCTCGGCGGCGATTCCGGGGTCGTGTGTGATAAGAACGATGGTTTTGCCGCGCTTCTGGAGCTTATGGAAGGTCTCCATTACAAGCGCTCCAGTGGCGGAGTCCAGGTTTCCCGTCGGTTCGTCAGCCAAAATGATGGGCGGGTCATTAACGAGGGCGCGCGCGATGGCGACACGTTGCATCTGGCCGCCCGAGAGCTCGGATATGCGGTGGTCCCAGTGGTCGACCGGTAGCGTGACGGCCTGCAGCGCGTGGACGGCGCGCATCTCGCGCTGGCTACGGGGCACATTGGTGTAGGCCAGCGGCAGCATCACGTTTTCGATGACCGTTAGGCGCGGCAGCAGGTTGAAGCTCTGAAAGACAAAGCCAATGCTCAGGGCGCGAACTTCGGTGAGCTCGTCATCATCGAGCTCGGCCACGTTGAGCCCTTGCAGGTAATAGTCGCCCGCCGTCGGCTTATCCAGGCAGCCCAGGATGTTCATGAGCGTTGATTTGCCCGAGCCCGAGGGGCCAGTGATAGCGACGAATTCGCCGGGATTTACCGCCAGGCTCACGTTGTGCAGGATGTGGGCGCAACCTGCCTCGCTCTCAAAGATGCGGTGCACGTTGCGAATGTCGATGATGGGGCGCATTACATACCCTCGTCGGCAGACATGCTGCCCGAATCCGTGCTATAGCCGCCGTCAGCCGTTGCGTCCGCTCCGGTGTCCATGACGAGGGTGTCGCCATCGCGCAGCTTGGTAACCGGCACGTTGGGGTTAATCTCGTTGCCCTGGTCGTCGCGCTTGACCTGTGTCTTGCCGACTACGGCTTCGTTGTCGTTTTGCGTCACGACGGTCACCTTCACGCGGCGGGTCTGCTTGCCCTCGTCATCGGTTGCCACGTTGACATAATAGTGTTCGCCGTCTTCGGTCATGAGCGCCATCGTCGGCACCATCACCACATCGTCGAGCTGCTCGGTCACCACCGAGACCTCGGCCGTCATGCCCGGCTTCAGGCGCGCGTCGGGCGCCTCGATGAGGATGTCGACGTTAAAGGTTACGCTGCTGCTGCCATAGTTGGAGTCGGAGTTTGCCACCGAGGCGATGGCCGTGACCGTTCCCTGGCTCACGATATCCGGAAACGCGGGATACGTGACGTTGGCGTTCTGCCCAACGGCGATCTTGGCGATGTCCTTTTCGCCCACCTGCACGGTCACCTTCATCTTGGATAGGTCGGCGATCTGCATGCACTGCTTGCCGCCGCTCGTATCGCTTTCGCCCATGATCATGCCGCCTGTTACCGTGGCGCCTACCTTGGCGTTGAGCTCCACGATGCTGCCCGAGCTTGGGGCCGTGACCGTACGGCTGGCGGCCTTGGCGTTCGCCTGATCGAGGTTTGCCTGGGCCGATGCGAGGCTACGCTGCGCGGCCGATACGGCGTTCGTGTCCGCTGATGCTGCGGGGGAGCCAGCCGCTGCGGAAGCTCCATCGACGTCCGTCGTTGGGGTGGCCTGCGCGGCGGCTGCGGCTTTCTGCGCGTTGGCGAGGTCTTCTTGAGCGGCTGTAACTGCACGCTGCGCCTCGGCAACGTTGCGATCGAGCTCGTCGTTTTTAATGGTCATAAGCACGTCGCCCTCGTTGACGGATTGGCCTGCCTGCACGTTGATTGAATCGACCGTGCCGTCGACAGAAGGGGAGACCACTGAGGACGAAATGGGTTTGAGCTGGCCTTTCGCCTCGACCGTTGTGGTAAATGTGCCCTCGGTCACCATGTCGGTCACAGGCCCGCTAGCGCCCTGTGGCTGCGCATTGATAACAAGGGTTGCGACAATGGCAATGAGCGCGATGGCGCCCACGACGCCGGCGGCAATACCGCGTCGAATCAGCTTTTTGCGTCGGCGCTCGGCACGTTTTGCTTTGAGCTTGGCATATGCCTCTTCATCGGAAATCTCGGCCGTATCGTTCGTGCGTCCGTTCTCCTTATTGGCATGTACGTCTGTAATCAGAGGAATCGTTCCGGTGGCACCTTCGGGCGTGCGCTCGGTATCATCCGGGCCCGGGGTGATCGTGGGGACATTCGGCATAGCGTCTCCTTTATAGAAAGAACCTCGATAATTATATGCGCCCACCGGTTGGGGCGGGCGCATAGGACGGTTTCTTTCGGAACTGTTAGATTGGTCGCAGCGGTTCCACGTTGTAGGAATGCGCGCGTTGCACTACGAGTGGACAACCACGCACAGGCCGACTTTGATGCAGTCGTGAAGTGCCTTGGCGTCTGCCAGGCGCAGGTTGATGCAACCGTGGCTGCCGCACCACTTGTACGACTCGGCATTATCGAAGCTCTTGTCGTTTTGCCAGGTGGCGTCGTGGAAGCCGATCATGTTGCCCTCAAACGGCATCCAGTAGCTCACCGGGCTCTCGTATTTGGGCTTACCGGTCTCGGGGTCCTTGGCTCCGATCAGGGTGCTGCCGCCGTCGTTGCTGTTGATCTGCCACACGCCTTCGGGGGTGGCGTCTTCGCCCGGTTTGCCGGAAATAAAGTTGGCCTCCCAAACGATATTACCGTTCTCGTCGTAGTAGCGCGCGTGCTGCTCGGACAGATCGACATCGATGTATGCCTTCCAGTCGGGCTCTCCCTTTGCGGTAAAGGTGTCGGCCTTCTGGGAGTACTTGATCTCGATCTCGCCGGTCTGCTTGTTGTTAATGGCGTCCTCGACCTGCTTGGCGAGCGAGCTGCTGTCGATGGACCAACCAAAGTCGCCGCCTTCGACGGCGCACTGCTTGCCATCGGCGCGCGTCCACCAGCGAGTGGAGCCAACGGTATTAAAGCCATTGGCGAGCTCGGCTGCCCAGCTGCTGATCTGCGACGTATCGAGCGTGGGGTTGGCCGGATCGGCAAAGCTGATCCACTGCAGCACGGAGCTGCCGTCGACCTTTCCGGCATCCTCGCCGTTGAGCTTGAGGGTCACGTTGACGCCCAAGAAGTTGTTGGCGGCATCGCATGCGGCCTGAATCTGATCATCGGTCAGCGTTCCATTGAGCGGCTCATAGGCATCGTTGCCGAGCTTGGAAAGATCTACGGTCTCGGCCAGCGAGGCGAGCTCGAGCTCGGCATATTTAATGACATGCTCGCGGTTGAGTTTTTCGTTGGAGCGCGCCTTCTCGACGGTAAACTTGCCCGCTTGCTCGTCATAGGAGCTATTGGCCTCGAACGTGCCCGAACGTCCTTCGTTAAACTCGTCGATGGCGGCGCCCAGATCCTTCTCAAACTTCTTTTGGTCAAAGGTATCGGAGAGCATGGACAGGTCGACGTCTTGATCAAGATCGACTTCGTTGGTGGTAGCGGTTGTTTTGGTCTTGCCGCTTAAGGATTCCACAAGGCGGACCGGCCATACAAAGGCTTCGTTGTGGCTGATGATCTCTTTTGCGGCAGCTTCACCGTCGACGATGGGTTCATCGGACTCGGGCTGATAGGACCAGCTAAAGTCATCGCCTGTCACGGTGAGCTTATAGTGCTTCCATGCCGAGTTGACCTTGGTGGCGGCAGACGAAGCGTTGGAGAACGAGACGTCGACGCCGGCAATGGTGGTGTTGGGGTATGCTAGCTGCGAAAACGCTACGATGCCTACGATATAGACAATGACGATTAGACCCAGGACGACAAAGAGCGTCGTCTTTTTGCCCGACTTATTGTTGCCGGCGGACTTGCGCGCGGGGCCACGATCGCCTCGAGCGTTCGTCGGGGGCTGCTTGGGCGCATTGCCGTTTGCCTGGCGCTGCTGACGTTGTTGACGCTGCTGTCGCTGTTGGTTCGGGCGTTGGGAAGCGTTTGCTGCACTACGCTGCTGACCGTGGCTCGGCGCGATAGGACGCGGCGACTGAACGCCGCCGGTGTGCCTGCTCGGCTGCTGCGGATCGGGAATCAGTTGAGTTCGATCGTTTTGCGACATCGTATGCATATCCTTCGATTTTCGCCTTGCGGTTCATCGTGTTTTTACTGGGCTTGCATTATAGCGATTGCCCTGCTGTTTGTGGTACGGAAACGGTGGCATTCAAAAGAGGTGGGACATTTGTCCCACCTTTGAGTCGTTCTTTGCCGCTATCCGCACACACCGCATTTTGCACAGGCCGAAAGTGCGGCCGGAGCCTGCGCGATGCCACCCTTTGCCGTCTCGCGCAGCGTGGCCGGCAACGCGTGGCCCACCGAAAGCATGACATGTGCCATCTGGTCAAACGGCACCAAGCTCTTAATGCCTGCGAGGGCGAGTTGTGCCGAGCTAAAGGCCGCTGCCACGCCAATGGCGTTGCGGTTTTGGCAGGGCACCTCCACGAGGCCACCGACGGGGTCGCAAACGAGGCCCAGCAGGTTACTCAGCGCGATGGAACTGGCGTCGAGCGCCTGCTCGGGCGTCCCGCCGAGCATCTGCACCAACGCGGCGGCTGCCATGGCAGCGGCGCTTCCCACCTCGGCTTGGCAGCCGCCCTCGGCGCCGGCAACACAGGCGCTTGTGGTGAGGTTGAGGCCGATTGCGGCTGCGCAGTAGAGCGCGTCCATGACCTGCTCGTCGTCGAGCTGCAGGCGATCGGCGAGCGCCAGCACGCAGCCGGGCACAACACCCGCGGAGCCTGCCGTGGGGGCGGCGACAATCACGCCCATGGTAGCGGAGCGCTCGAGCACGGCCATGGCGCGGGCAGCGGCGTCGGTCTGGACGGCGCCCATCAGGCTTGCACTCAAATCGTTGCAGCGGGTTGCTTCGACGAGCTTGGCCTCGCCGCCGATAAGCCCGCCGAGCGAGCGTTGCGGATTGGCGATGGGAGCCATGGTCTCCTCGCGCATGACGTCGAGCACGCGGCGCATGGCAGCGACGGCGTGGGCCTCGCCGGTCAGACGCGCCTCGCGAACGGCCATGACGGCGCCGATGCTGAGCCCCAGTTCCTCGCACGCATCGAGCAGCTGCTCGCCGTCGTCGAAGATTTCCTTGGCCGAGACGCCGGGGGAGAGCGACGAGGCAGAGCCGGGGAGCTCGATAAACGTTGCGTAATCGACATTGTCGAGCTTGCGCAGCATGGGGACGACGGTGTCGTCGGGCGCGCCGTCGGTCTCAAAGACGGAGTAGGCCTGGCCGCCCACTTCGGTGCGGTAGGTGCGGCAGAAGGCGATGTTCACGTGTGCGTAGGCGAGCAGGTTGGTGAGCGCGGCGAGCACGCCGGGGACGTCGTAGTGCGCCACGAAGAGTGTGGAGTACATGCCCGAGATGTCGACGCCGACGCCGTTAATGCGGCTGATGCGCATCTTGCCGCCGCCCAGGCTTTCGCCGCGGACCTGCGCCGTGGCGCCCGTGTCATCGACCATGTCTATGTCGACGGTGTTGGGGTGGATGGAGGCGTCGTCGCCCTTGATGTCAAAGTGATATTCGAGGCCCTGCTCGCGTGCGAGGTCAAAGGCCTGCTTGATATTCTCGTCATCGGTGTCGAGGCCCAGGATGCCCGCGACGAGCGCACGGTCGGTGCCGTGACCGCGGTAGGTGTGCGCGAAAGAGTTCCATAGGCCAAAGGTGACCTTGGTGATGCGGCCTTCCAAAAGGCTGGCGGCAACTTGGGCGCAGCGCAGGGCGCCGGCGGTGTGCGATGAGCTGGGGCCGACCATGACGGGGCCCAAGATCTCGAATGCCGAGGTCGTAGCTAGTGTTTGCGGCTTGCCTGCCATATACGCTCCTGTTCTATCCCGTCGTCCCGAGGGACGGGGCATACTCTGTCCCGCCGTTCCGAGGGCTTTGGTATTTGGTCGCCTGCTCTACAGTCCTGGCTCGCACGGAGGCCACATTAAGTGGCCTCCGGCTCGTGCGGAACTCGCGACCGACCAAATACCAAAGCCCTCGGAACTTAGGATACATGGCTGGAGTCGCTCTGCTGCAAAATTTATCGGCCTGTGATTTATTCCATGTCCCAGGTAGGCTCATCTTCACAACCTTTAAATAAAAAAGAAGTACCGGTTGGGGCCGGTACTTCTTTTGGTGCGTTGTTATTTGGCTGTAGCTTTTCGAGTTAGCTTACAGGCCGCAGGCTGCTTTGAGTTCTTCGACTCGATCGGTTTTCTCCCAGGTGAAGTCGGCGTCTTCGCGGCCGAAGTGACCGTAGGCTGCTGTTTTCTCGTAGATGGGGCGACGCAGGTCTAGGTCGCGGATGATTGCGCCCGGGCGCAGGTCGAAGGTCTTCTCTACGGCCTCGACGATCTTGTCCTCGGCGACCTTAGCGGTACCGAAGGTGTCGACCATGATTGAGAGGGGCTTGGAAACGCCGATGGCGTAGGCAAGCTCGACCTCGCAGCGGTCGGCCAGACCGGCGGCGACCACGTTCTTGGCGACCCAGCGCGCGGCATACGCGGCGGAGCGGTCAACCTTGGTGCAGTCCTTGCCGCTAAAGGCACCGCCGCCGTGACGGCCGTAGCCGCCGTAGGTGTCGACGATGATCTTGCGGCCGGTCAGACCCGTGTCGCCCATGGGGCCGCCCACGACAAAGCGGCCGGTGGGGTTCACGTAGATGTCCGCGTTATCCCACGGCATGTTCTCAGCGGCCATGACCGGGGTGATGACGTGCTCGATGAGGTCGGCCTTGATCTTGCCCATGTCCTCGATCTCGGAAGCGTGCTGCGTGGAGATGACGATGGTCGTGACCTCGACGGGCTTGCCTTCCTCGTAGCGCACGGTGACCTGGGTCTTGCCGTCGGGACGCAGATAGGACAGGGTACCGTCGTGGCGCACGGCGGCCAGGCGCTCGGCCAGGCGGCTTGCCAGGTAGTGCGGCATGGGCATGAGGGTCTTGGTCTCGTTGGAGGCATAGCCAAACATCATGCCCTGGTCGCCGGCACCGATCAGGTCGATCGGGTCGGTGGTAGCGCCGGTCTGGGTCTCGAAGGACTCGTCAACGCCCTGGGCGATATCGGGCGACTGTTCGTGGATGAGGCTCATAACGCCGCAGGTGTCGCAGTCAAAACCGAACTTGGCACGGTTGTAGCCAATGCGGCGGATAACGCCACGGGCGATTTCCTGAACGTCTACGTAGGCCTGGGTGCGAATCTCGCCGGCGACGATGACGGTGCCGGTGGTCACGAGGGTCTCGCAGGCGCAGCGGACGTTCTCCACGTTGGCAGGCACGCCGTTGGGGGCGATGTAGCCCTGCTCCTGGAGCTCTATTTCTTTGGCGAGGATTGCGTCGAGGACGGCGTCGCTGATCTGGTCAGCGATCTTATCTGGATGACCTTCGGTCACCGACTCCGACGTAAAAACAAAGGACCCGTGTTGGGGTGGGATGGAACGAAGTTCTTCTGACATGATTGTCCTTTCAAAAACGTGTCCCGGCGACCGTTACCATTCCGCCGGGCTCTCTATGCAAGGGCACATCATAACGCGTAAATCAAACATTCACACCCTTTCCGCACCTACTCATTGGGGACAGACTTAAATGACCAGCCTTACCTAAGTGCCGACAGGTTGTCCAATGACTGGTCATTTAAGTCTGTCCCCAATGAGTAGGTCGGTGCCCTTTGTGCGGAGGTTGCTTTGATGCTTTATACTGGTGCGGTTAGACATCCATCCTGCAATCGAGGAGATTTCCATGGCATCAGACGTTCGCGTCCGCTTTGCACCCTCACCGACGGGCAAGCTGCACATCGGCGGCGCCCGCACCGCTATCTATAACTGGGCTTTCGCCCGCGCAAACGGCGGCACGTTCATCCTGCGCATCGACGACACCGATCCCACCCGCTCCACCGACGAAAACACGCAGATTATCCTGCGCGCCATGCGTTGGCTGGGCCTGGACTGGGACGAGGGTCCCGAGGTGGGCGGCGATTTTGGCCCCTACGCCCAGACCGAGCGCCTGGACCTGTACAAGCAGGCCGCCCAGAAGCTTTGGGACGAGGGCAAGGCCTATCCCTGCTTCTGCACCAAGGAGCAGCTCGACGCCGACCGCAAGGCCGCGCAGGAGCGCAAGGACCCCTTCCAGGGTTATCAGCGCCGTTGCCGCGATCTTGATCCCGAGGAGGCCCGCCGCCGCATCGAGGCCGGCGAGTCCTACGTCCTGCGCATCAAGGTGCCCGAGGACCGCGGCGATGTCGTCATCCACGACGCCGTTCACGGCGAGGTGACCTTCGACGCCAAGGAGCTCGACGACTTTGTCATCTTCCGCTCCGATGGCACGCCCACGTACAACTTCGCGACCGTCGTCGACGACGCCATGATGAAGATCACCCATGTCATCCGTGGCGACGACCATCTGTCCAACACCCCGCGTCAGGTCATGGTGTACGAGGCCCTCGGCGCTCCCGTGCCCACGTTCGCCCACATCTCCATGATCCTGGGCGCCGACGGCAAAAAGCTCTCCAAGCGCCACGGCGCCACCTCCGTGGAGGAGTACCGCGACGCCGGCTACCTGTCCGACGCCTTCGTCAACTACTTGGCGCTGCTCGGCTGGTCGCTCGACGGCGAGACCACGATCATCCCGCGCGATGTCCTGGCCAGCAAGTTCTCGCTCGACCGCATCTCCAAGAACCCTGCGACCTTCGATCCCAAAAAGCTCGATTGGGTTAACGCTGAGTACATCAACGGTATGTCCGACGCCCAGTTTGCCGATGAGATCATGGTCCCCGAGCTGCACGAGGCGGGTCTCATCGAGGGTAATGTCGAGTACGGCGAGGACTGGATCGACGCGCTTGCCGCTATCGTCAAGCCGCGCACCAAGATGCCGGCCGACGCCGTGACCGTCGCCGCTCCCATCTTCGCTACGGCCGAGACGCTCGAGTATGACGAGAAGTCCGTTAACAAGGGCCTGGCCAAGGAAGGCATGGGCGCCATTCTGGACGCCGCCAAGGCCGCGCTCGAGGGTGTTACCGAGTGGACGGCCGCGAACATCGACGCTGCGCTTGAGCCGCTGCCCGAGCAGATGGACCTTAAGAAGCGCGTGGTGTTCCAAGCTGTGCGCGTCGCCGTATGCGGCAACATGGTGAGCCCTCCGCTGGGTGAGACCATGGCGCTCGTCGGTCGCGACGACTGCCTGGCGCGCATCGATCGCGCCCGCACAATGGCGCTGTAATCGCTGCGCAAACGTATGAATCCGAGCCCCGTTCACTCAGAGCGGGGCTCTTGTTTCTGTAGACGTATGGGATAGGAGGTGCTGGGGCCATGGCCGAGCAACTTTCGCTGTTTGGTTCGCCGGAACCGGAGGAGACTCCGGCCAAGCCTGAGTTCGCGCCTGAACCCGTCGCCGCCTATGCGAGCGTAGTCCTCGACATTCCCACCCGTGCGCTGTCCGAGCCGTTTGCTTATGGCATTCCCCGGTCCCTTGCCAACGAGGCGCAAATCGGATCCACGGTCCTGGTCCACTTTGGTAACCGTGCCGCCGCGGGCTATATCGTCGACATTGCGCCTGAGCTGGGTGACCTGCAAGGCATCAACGCCCTCGACCCAGCCCGCATTAAAGCCATCGAGGCTATCCTCAGCAAACCGCTCTTTACCGCCGAGGCTGCCCGTATCGCAAGCTGGATGAGCCGCGAGTACGTCGCAACGCTTTCCGAGTGCCTGCGTTTGTTCTTGCCCCCGGGTGGAAGCCCGCGCGTGGTCAAAGGTGACGACGGCGTGTGGGCCGTTGAGCGCCCCGCCGTCAAACCCATCCAAAACCGCTGGGTCATGCTCACGCCCGAGGGCTTCGACTATACGCCGCCCAAGACCGCGGTCCGCCAGCGTCAGCTCATCGAGGCGCTCCAGTGCGGCCCGGTCACGACGCGCGACCTCAACCTTCTCTATAACAGCATGTCGGCGACCATCAAGGCGCTCGAAAAACGCGGCGTCGTCGTGGTGGAGGAGCGTCGTGCGTGGCGTGGCTGCAGCGAGCAGCCCACGCTGTCCTCGGCAAGCGGCAAGGCGCCGGTCTCCCTTACCAACGGCCAGAAGCAGGCACTCGCGCAGATTGAGCGCGCCCGTCTGGACGCTCATGGCGACGTGGTGCTGGTCGACGGCGTCACCGGCTCCGGCAAAACCGAGGTGTACCTCTCCGCCATCGAGCGCGTGCTGGCGGCCGGCCGTTCGGCTTGCGTGCTGGTGCCCGAGATCTCGCTGACGGCCCAGACCGTCGGCCGCTTCCGTTCGCGCTTTGGCGAGACGGTCGCCGTGTTCCATTCGCGCCTTTCGGCCGGCGAGCGCCTGGACCAGTGGGATATGGTCGCCAGTGGTGCGGCCCGCGTGGTCGTCGGCGCCCGCTCGGCGCTCTTTTGCCCGCTCAGCGACCTTGGTCTCATCATCATCGACGAGGAGCACGAGACTAGCTATAAGCAGGGCTCCAGTCCGCGCTACCACGTGCGCGAGGTGGCAGCCGAGATGGCGCGGCGCTACCGCTGCCCGCTCGTGTTGGGCTCCGCCACGCCATCTGCCGAGTCCCTCGACCGCTGCCGCCGTGGCACGTATAACGGTGCCACCTGGACGCGCGTCGAGATGCCCGAGCGCCCGGGACACGCCGTGTTGCCCACGGTTCGCATTGCCGATCTGCGTCGCGAGTTCTCGCACGGTAGCCGCTCCATGTTCTCAAAACCGCTTATAGAAGGCCTTGAGCGTGTGGTCTGTCTCTTATACACATCTCCGAGCCCACGAGACCGAGGCTGATCTC
>CABRID010000025.1 GCA_902470895.1 uncultured Collinsella sp. | reverse complement strand
ACAAGGAGTATCGTCGGCAGCGTCAGATGTGTATAAGAGACAGCCTTTACCCTCACGCGCCGCATCGTCTATGCGCTCTCGCCCGAATCCGGTCCGTTTGTCGAACATCTGGATCAGGTGCTCGCCATTACCTTTACCAAAGACGCCGCGGCCGAGATTCGCGACCGTGTGCGCCGTGCGCTTATCGAAGAGGGTATGGACGAGGAGGCCCTGACGGTCGACGACGCTTGGATCTCGACCATCCACGGCATGTGCTCGCGTATCCTGCGCGCGCATGCGCTGGAGCTGGGCATCGATCCCGAGTTCACGGTGCTCACCGATACCGACGAGCTTATGGATCAGGCTGTTGAGCATGTGCTGGGGCGCGCGACGGCGCCCGATGCTGCGCCCGAGCTCGCCGCCTCGCTTAAGGCCCTCTACGCTTGGTATCCCATGGCGGGCGAGGGCGGGACGTTTGGCGCCGGTACCACCATCAAAGGCCTGGTGCGCGACCTGCTGGAGCTATCGAGCCAGCTTCCGGGCGGCATGGACGATGTGTGCGTGGCGCGCGGCCAGGCCGACACCTCGGCGCTTGCCGATGCTTATCGTGCGGCGCTGGGCACAAGCAAGGCCACGACCGAGAAAGCGCAGGTGGCACTCGACGCCATCGACGCGTTTGAGGCGAGCGGCAAAACCATGGAGGATGCGGCGCGACTCATGATGTCGTGCAGCATGCCGCGCGCGAGCAAGGCGTTTCCTAAGGAGCAGGTGGAGCTACTCAAGGCCGAGGCGGCCGATGCGTTTATCAATATCGTGCTTGCCTGCGGCGGTCCGGCGCTCGATGCGCTGGTGGGGCTTGCCCGTGCCGTAGAGGCTGAGTATCGTGCGCTCAAGGCCGACCAGTCCGCGCTCGACAATAACGATCTGTTGCGCATGGCATACGAGGCACTGCGCGACTACCCGGCTATTCGAGCTGCCTATGAGGGCCGCTTTAAGATGGTCATGATCGATGAGTTCCAGGATACCGACCAGATGCAGGTCGATTTGATTCGCTATCTGACGGGCGCGGGGGAGCGCGCGCTGTGCACCGTAGGCGATGCGCAGCAGTCGATCTACCGCTTCCGAGGCGCCGAGGTCGAGGTATTCCGTCGCCAGGAGCGCAAGGTGGGCTCCTCTGCTGCGCCCGAGACGGCTGCCGTCTCCGATGTCCCCGCCGGCGAGCTCGTCAAGCTCGTGCGCAACTTCCGCAGTCACGACGAGGTGCTGCGCTACGTAGCGCGCGTCTTTGACGGCGATACTGGTGGTTTGATGCAGGGGTTCTTGGATCTTGAGCCGAGTGACGATCGCGAGGACAAGCTCAAGGCAAAGGCTTCGCGCCGCCAGGCGGTCTTCGTTGCCGGTGGCAGCACGCAGGAGCGAACGCGGGCGAAAGCTCGTGCGATTGCCGAGCGGTTCCAAGCGCTTGTCAAAGCGGGGCAGCCCCAGGGCGATATGGTGTTGCTGCTGGGCCGCATGACCAACGCCGATGTCTATGCGCAGGCCTTCCGCGACCAAGGGCTCGACTGCGTGATCGCAGGCGGCTCGGTCTTTGCCCAGGCAGCCGAGGTGCAGACGGTGCGTGCCCTGGTGTGCGCACTTGCCAATCCGGCCGATACGGCGCAGGGTCTTATGCCGTTGCTGGCCTCGCCGATGTTTGCACTCGGCGCCCAGGAGTTCTTGGCGCTGGCGACCAAACTCGACGATCAGACGGGCGAGACGTCGCGCCGCAACATTGATGCGGGCATCATGAGCGATTCCGATGTGCCGGGTTTGCAGGGCTTGCCGCTCGTAACGCGCGCCCGCGAGGTGCTGCGCTACGCGCTTCGTCGCGTGGGACGCGATTCGTTCGCCGCCATCGCGCGCGACGTGGTCAATGCCTCCGGCTGGTTCGTGCGTCTGGCGCAGCGCGGCCCCGAGGGCAAGGCCATTGCCGCCAACGTGCTCAAGGCGCTCGACGCTGTGGCCGAGGCAGAGGCCGAGTTCGGTAATTCTCCGCGCTCCATTGCGCTCGCCTTCGACCGCTTCTTGGCGGGCAAGGAGGCCCCGGGCGCCCTCAACGAGGAGGGTGACGGCGCGGTACGCATCATGACCGTGCATGCGTCCAAGGGTCTGGAGTATCCGGTCGTAGCGGTTGCCGAGTGTTTTGGCGTGCGCAAATCGTCCGGTGCGGCACAGATGGGTCGCGTCGAGGGCGGAGCGCGGGTCGTGGCACTGCCGGCGCGCTTCGATGGCGTTAAGCTCGCCGACGGTACCTTCGTGAAGGGCGACGACGTCAAAAAGCAGTTTGAACACGCGTTTAAGGGCAAGGGCACGTCGCTGTGGTTGCCGCCGGAGCTCATGGAGGACGTCTGTGCGACGGGTTCTCCCGCCGAGGCATTTGCTCGCCTGCGCAACGACGACCTGCAGCTTTCGCTCGAGGAGCGGGCCCGCTTGCTCTATGTTGCCATGACGCGTGCGCGCGAGCTGGTGATCTTGGCGATGGATACCGGTGTGAGCCGCGGCAAGGTGACGGCGCCGACCTTCGATGTCGAGACCGATCTGACCTACGACGTGCTGCGCCGCATCCTGCCGACCGACGCTCTGGACATGCCGCAGCTCGATAGCGACCGTTTGGTGTTCGACAACTCCAAGCCGGGCGACTACGAGCTCATCTCGCTGGCGGACTTTACGTTTGGTGAGCAGGCGTTTGGGGCTAACGCTTCGCTGGATGCCGAGGGCAGGCTCGTTCGCGGCGATGTCGATGTCGCTAATAATGCTTCGCGCTCAACTGTGCCCGGTCCTGCCGACCCCAAGGCCGATTCGTTTGAGCTTGTGTATCCCCAGGCAGTGGGCGTGCGCATGGGCATCTGTCCGTTTCCGGTGCGTGACTCGTATAGCTACTCGTCAATCGCCGCGGCACTCCATGCCGAGACGGAAGATCGTGCCGCCGAGGCTCGTGTTCCCATGGACGAGTCCGGCGATGATGCGGAGTCGGATGGTTCCGAGATGACGGATGCAGACGTGGCCGCCGTTGAGCCCGCCGGCAACCCCATGGCGTTGGGCTCGGCGTTCCATGCCGCCTGCCAGTGGCTCATCGAGATGGGTGCCGATGCGTTGCCCGCTGCGCGTGCCGATGCGCTGGCGCGTCTGTGGTGCCTGACGCCGGAGCAGCGCGAACGCTTCGACGTTGCCCTAGACCGCTGGCTCAAGTCGGCTGTTCGTGCCGACCTGCTCGCGTGGCCGTGCGTTCGCGCCGAGGTGCCGTTCTTTTCACTGGGCTGCGAGGACAAGGACATCGCTCGCTACGGTGCTTATGCCGAGGGCGCCATCGATGCCTTGGCAACCGACCCGGCGGATCCGTCGCGCGCACTGGTCATCGACTACAAGACGGGTGGCACGCCGGACGAGACGCCGGAGCAGCTGCTCGAGAAACACGCCTTGCAGGCGCGCGTTTACGCCGACGTTCTGCACAAGGCGGGCTTTGAGGTCGTGACCGTCAAGTTCGTCCGTGTGGAGCAGGCGAATCCAGCCATCTTCGTCGAACCCGCCGAACCTCAAGTAGTCACCTACAACTTCTAGTCCTCAGATAACTTGCGGTGGAATAAGGACTGTTTTGGCCAAAAAAGCCGCCAAACAGTCCGCATTTCACCGCAACTGCGTGAGTAGCCGTGTTGGTTTGGCTAGGTTCGGGTGCTGTCCGTGCCGTGCGGTAAAATCGTTCAGTCAGAACACGAACCCGCATCGGAGCTCATCACATGGCATTCGTCCATCTGCACAATCACACTGTTTTCTCCATGCTCGACGGCGCAACCCGTATCCAGGATATGGTCAATCGTGCCGTTGAACTTGGCATGCCCGCCGTGGCCATTACCGACCACGGCTACATGTATGGCGTGCCCGACCTGGCGCTGGCCTGCGACGCCGTCAACCACAACACGCCCGAGTACAAAACATGGAGCCACGACAAGGCCTTCTTGGAAAAGGACCGCCGCGACGAGCTGGTGGAGCCCGATCCCGAGGCAAACCCGCGCGAGCATGCCCAGTACGTCAAAGACATGGCCATGTGGGACGAGAAGGGCAACATCGACGAGCTCAAGCCGCCCCTGGTCATCAAACCCATCTTTGGCTGCGAGGTCTACTTTACGCCGGACGAGACGCTCGCCCGTGACCACAAGCCCGAGCTCTACCACATGATCCTTCTGGCCAAGGACCAGGAGGGCTACGTCAACCTGATGCAGACGGTCTCCGAGGCCGCTGTGCAGGGCTTTTACTACAAGCCGCGCGTGACGCTCGACAACCTGCGCCGCCACGCCAAGGGCATGATCTGCACCAGCGCCTGCATCGCGGGCATCATCCCCAAATACATCGACCGCGGCGACATGGAAGGCGCCATCAAGTGGGCCGAGACCTTCCGTGACACCTTCGATCCCGGCGACTTTTATATCGAGATCCAGGAACACGGCATCACCACCGACAACGGCCTGACCGACGAGCAGATGGACCGCACGCTCATCGATATTGCCAAGCAGGTGGGCGTCAAGGTCATCGCCACCAACGACTTCCACTACCTGCGCCGCGAGGACGCGCCCGTGCAGGACGTCATCATGTGCATTGGCATGAACGCCAAGGTCGACGACCCCAACCGCATGCGCATGACCGGCTCGGAGTTTTACATGAAGACCGAGGAGGAGATGCGGGCAATGTTCCCGTATTGCCCCGAGGCCTGCGACAACACGCTCGAGATTGCCGACAAGTGCTACGTTGAGCTGGACTGGGACTCCATCATCCTGCCGCGCTTCCCGTTGCTCGATCCCGGCGAGACGCACGAGAGCCAGTTCCGCCGCGAGTGCGAGAAGGGCCTGCGCCAACACTACGGTGACGACTGGGCCACGCGCGAGATCTGTGGCGTCAACATCAAAGAGCGCTTTGAGTACGAATACAAGGTCATCTGCGACAAGGGCTTTGCTGCCTACTTCTTGATCGTTGCCGAGTACGTGCAATGGGCCAAGGACAACGGCATCGGCGTCGGCCCCGGCCGTGGCTCGGCCGCCGGCGCTATCGTCGCCTACGCCATGAACATCACCGCGTTCGACCCGCTCGAGAACGGCCTGATGTTCGAGAGGTTCCTGTCCCCGCAGCGTACCGAGATGCCCGATATCGATATGGACTTCGACGATGAGCGGCGCCTCGAGGTCGTGGAGCACGTTCGCCAGCTCTACGGCCCCGAGAAGGTCACCCACGTTATCACCTACTCGACCATCAAGGCCAAGCAGGCCATCAACGATGCCGCGCGCGTTCTGGACTATCCGGTCTACATGGGCCAGCGCCTGTCCAAGATGGTCTCGAGCGACCCCAAGGTCAAGCTCAAGCAGGTACTCGAAAAACAACCCGGCAAAGAGGATCTGTTTAACCCCGACTTTGCCGAGGCCTATAAAAAGGACGACGACGCCCGCCGCATCATCGACACGGCGCTCTCGATCGAGGGTCTCACCCGTGGCGAGGGCGTGCACGCGTGCGCCGTTCTGATCTGCCGCGACCCCGTCAACGAGCATGTGCCCACCAAGCTCGATACCAAGGGCGGCGTCGAGATTACCCAGTACGAGGGCCATACCGTTGCCGACATGGGCCTGCTCAAGATGGACTTCCTGGGCCTGCGCACGCTGACGGTTATCTCCAAGGCCAAGGCCAACATCAAAAAGAACTTCGGCATCGACATCAAAGAGGAAGAGATTCCCTTTGACGATCCCGAAATCTTTAAGCTCATGGGCTCCGGTCACACCGCCGGCGTCTTCCAGGTCGAGTCCGCCGGCATGACGGCCACGATCAAGAATATGAAGCCCACCGAGTACAAGCACGTCGTGGCATTGATCGCCCTGTACCGCCCGGGCCCGCTGGGCGCCGGCATGGTCTCGTCCTACATCAACCGTATGAACGGCAAGGAGCCGGCCGTCTCCTACGACGACCGCCTGGACGACATCCTGGGCGAAACCTACGGCACCATGGTCTACCAGGAGCAGGTTATGCTCATCTCCGTCGAGATGTGCGGCTTCTCCAAGGGCGAATCGGACTCGCGTATCCGTAAGCCCGTGGCTAAGAAAAAGATCAAGCTGCTCACGTCGACGGTGCTCCACTGGGAGGATGGCTCGGACGAGACCACCTACGACCACTGGATGAACGGCGCTATCAAGAACAACTACACGCGCGAGGTCGCCCAGAAGATTTGGGACGATGTTCTCGAGTTCGCATCTTACGCCTTTAACAAGTCGCACTCCGCTGGCTACGCCATCCTGGTTATGCAGACGGCATGGCTTAAGGCGCACTATCCGCACGAGTACATGGCGGCCGTTCTGACGTCCTACACGGGCAAGACCGACAAGATCGTTCACTACGTCTCGGCGTGCCGTCACGACGGCATCCCCGTGCTGTCGCCAGATGTCAACGAGTCTGGTACCGAGTTCACGGCTACCAAGGAAGGCGTGCGCTTTGGTTTGGCCGGCATTCGCGGCGTGGGCACCGGCGTGGCGCAGGCGATTATCGCCGAGCGCGAGGCGGGCGGCCCGTTTAAGACACTGCACGACTTTGTCGAGCGCGTGGACTCGAGCCAGGCCAACCGTCGCGTGATCGAATCGCTCATCAAGGCAGGTGCTTTCGACTCCACGGGGTATCCGCGTCGCCAGATGATGCACTTCGTGGACAAGAACAACCCCGAGAACATCATCGATGCAGCGGTAAAGCGCCAGAAAGATCGCGCGAGCGGCCAGACGTCGTTCTTCGATATGTTTGGCGACGTTGAGGGCTCGGGCTTTGAGGTGAGCGTGCCCGATCCGGATGGCCAGGAGTGGGACCGCCACCTTAAGTTGAGCCAGGAGAAGGAGGTTCTGGGCATCTATGTCTCGGACCACCCGCTGCGCCCGTTTGAGTATGCACTAGCCAAGGCACGCGACTTCTCGTTCTCGCAGATCGATACCGGCTACGAGGTGCAAAACCCCACGGGCGGTACCATCAACCAGGAGATTCCCGAGGGCAAGGCGCTGTGGTGGGCCGGCATGGTCTCGAGCGTGTCCAAGCGCGTGACCAAAAACGGCGACCCCATGGGTATTGTGCAGCTCGAGGACATGGAAGGCGAGGCCACGGTCGTGGTGTTCCCCAAGACCTACAAAGAGGCCGAGGGATACCTGTACGGCGAGGTCGATCCCGAGACCGGTGCGCAGCTGTCTGATGCGTTTGTTCGCATTAAGGGCAAGCTCGAGCGTTCGGACCGCGGCGACCAGATCATCGCGCAGGAGATCGTGCCGCTTGAGCTTAACGAGGAGAACAACAAGCCCAAGGTGTTTGAGGTCATGGTGCCCAACAGCCGCTTTAGCCAGGGCAATATGGCGCGTCTTGCCACGGTGCTTACCGCAAACCCGGGCGGCGACCGCGTGGAGATCTTTATCGAGCAGGTGGACGGGCGCGTACTGCGTGCCGAGGTGCCGGCCAAGGTCAACGCACGCTCGATTCCGCTGCTGGCAGAGGCAAAGGCGATTGTGGGTAACCAAGGCCGCGTGACGGTTATCTAAGCTACCCCGGGTGAGATTGGAGGAAGTGATGGCGCAGGGGGCGTTTGTGCAGGCGCTTCGCAAAGAGGCGGCGTTGAGCGGCACCTTTATGAAGGGGCGTTCGCTCATGCTCAACGGCGCCGTGCTGTCGTTTGAGGACTCCGGCTCGCGCTTCTCCAAAAACGTGAACATCGAGGGCACGGTGCGTGGCTCGCGCGGCGACCTGTACAAGACGCACGTGGCGCTCGATATGGACGAGCACGAGGTTATTGACTACGACTGCGATTGCCCCGCTGCCTTCCGCTATTCCGGCATGTGCAAGCACGCCATCGCCACGGCGTTGGCGTATCTGGATGCCAGTGGCGCCGAGCCTGTCGAGGGCCTGCGTACGCCGGTCCGCACGTTTACGGCACCGCCCGCACAATCCAAACAGTCCGCACGCCCCGCGCCTAGCGCATCTTCGGTCAACCCCAACTTTCCCTTCCCTGCGCCCGTCCCCACGAGCCCGAGCCTTGTGGCGGCGCTTTCCGATCTTTCGGACGCGCGCATGGACGAGCTCGCGGCCATGCGTCGCAAGCTCGCCGGCACCATTGACCCCGATGCGCCCAAAGCGGTGCTGGAGCCCTCGCTGGTGCCGTACTACAATCCGCTGTTTGCCGATCGCTTTAACTGGGCGCTCGAGTTTCGCATTCGCTGCGGTTCGGTGTCCTACGTGGTTAAGGATATCGACGGCATGGCCGATGCCTATGTGCGTGGCGGTACGTTCTCCTATGGCAAGAAGCTTACGTTTGCCCATGTACCCGAGGCTTTCGATGACGTGTCGACAAAGCTGCTCGACTTTGTCGCAATGACGGTCGCCTACCTGAGCGACATCACGAGTTCGCGCTCGGCATCGTATGACTTTGCTCGCAGCGGCTTTGTTGCCGAGCGTCAGTTGCCGGTATCCGAGTATTCCATCGTGTCCGTGCTGGACCTGCTGCGCGGCAGGACCATGTCCTTTGAGCCTGCTTGGTCGCGGGGGACGACGACGCATCGCTCCTACGAGGTGGCGGTCGAGCCGTCGCCGCAGGGGGAGGGCGAAGTCCCGGCTAAGCGCCCGCCGCTCCTTGCCGCCAAGATTGCACCGGCGGCGGGAGGCAGCTACGACTTGCGCCTGCCGGCCGATACGTACTGCTTTGTCGCAGGTGACGCAGCCTATCTGGTCGATACGCGCCGCGCGCGCCGTACCGACGCGGCGTTTGCCCAACATGCGGCGCCGTTCCTATCGCACTTGTTGCCCTGCCGCACGCCGGTCCATATCGCTGCCGACCAGGTGGGTGAGTTCTGCCGCATGGCGCTGCCCATTTTGCGCGACTACACCGACCTGACCGCTCCCGCCGTACTTGACGCCGTGGCGCCCGAGCCGAGTTTTGCCATGGCGATTGGCGTCGACGATGGTCTTGTGACCTGCAAGATTACGGTGGCCTACGGCGATTGGTCGGCAGATCTCTTTAGTCTTGGTGCTCCGGGCAGTCCTTTCGAAGAGCAACGCCCCGGCGTTCCGCCCCGCGATACGGTGGCGGAGTTTCGCGTTATGGACACGGCTGCCCTGTATTTCGACTTTTACGAGGGCGGCCTGGCATTTGAGGAGCGCGATGACGAGAGCCTGTTCCACTTGTTGACCGAGGGCCTGTCTGCTCTGTCCGAGCTGGGCGAGGTCATGCTCAGCGACCGCCTGCGCCAGATCTCGGTGCGCCCTGCGCCTAAGCTCTCGGTGCGCGCCACCGTCAAGAGCAACTTGCTCGACGTCGAGCTGGGTGCGAGCGGGCTTTCGGCGGCCGACCTTGCCATCTATCTCGATTCGTATAAGCGCCACCAGACGTTCGCGCGCCTTACGTCCGGCGACATCGTTCGCCTGGACGAGGGAGCGCGCGCCGCGTTTGGACTTGCCGAGGACCTGGGCGTCGATGCCGTCGACCTGCTCGACGGCATGTCGCTTCCCGCGTCGAGCACCCTGTTTGTCGATAGCATGCTCGCGCGCACGCCAGCGCTTGAGGCCGATCGCGACGCTGCGTTCCTCCGTACCGTCGAGCGCCTGGACACGCTCGGCAAGATGGACTTTACGGTGCCCGCCTCGCTCAAGGCCACACTGCGTGGCTACCAGGTCGACGGCTACCAGTGGCTCGGCTCGCTTGAGCACCTGGGCCTAGGCGGCATCTTGGCCGACGATATGGGCCTGGGCAAAACGCTGCAGATGATCGCGCACATTCTGGCGCGCGTGGAGGCGGGGGATACCAAGCCCACGCTCGTGGTATGCCCCGCGTCGCTCGTGTACAACTGGGCTGCCGAGCTGGAGCGCTTTGCCCCCTCGCTTGATGTGTGTGCCATCGTGGGCGCCAAGGCCCAGCGTCGCGTGCAAATTGCCGGTGCCGCCGAGCACAACGTGGTCGTGACGTCGTATGATCTCATGCGCCGCGATATCGACGAATACGTCGAGCAGGACTTTGCCCGCGTGGTACTCGACGAGGCCCAGTACATTAAAAACCCGCTCACCCAGGTGGCCCGCGCCGCCAAGCGCCTGCCGGCCGGCGTGCACTTTGCCCTGACGGGCACGCCCATCGAAAACCGCCTGTCCGAGCTCTGGAGCATCTTCGACTTTTTGATGCCGGGCCTTTTGGGTACGCGCGACTCATTTGCCAAGCGCTTTGAGAGTCCCGTCGAGCATGCCGAGGGCGACAGCGCCGCTCGTCTGCAGGCGCTTGTGTCGCCGTTTGTGCTGCGTCGCGTTAAGGAAGACGTGGTGACCGACCTGCCCGAGAAGATCGAAGACACGGTGATGGCGCAGCTTACCGGAGAGCAGCGCAAGCTCTACCTGGCCAACCAGGACCGCATCGCCCAGCAGGTGCAGCACCGCGAGGCATCCGAGTTTAAGAAAGACAAGCTCAAGGTGCTTGCCGAGCTCACCAAGCTGCGTCAGATCTGCTGCGACCCGCATCTGCACTATGCGGACTACAAGGCGGGAAGCGCCAAGCTCGATACGTGCATGGAGCTCGTGCACGGCGCGCTCGACGGCGGTCATCGCATCTTGCTGTTCAGCCAGTTTACGGGCATGCTCGATATCATCGGCAAGCGCCTGGCAAAGGAGGATATCGCCTTCCTTAAGCTTACGGGCGCATCGTCTAAGGAGAGCCGCGCCAAGATGGTTGCGCAGTTCCAGGCGGGCGAGGTGCCGGTGTTCTTGATTTCGCTCAAGGCGGGCGGCGTGGGTCTCAATTTGACGGCCGCCGACGTGGTCATCCACTACGACCCGTGGTGGAACGTGGCGGCACAGGACCAGGCGACCGACCGCGCCCACCGCATTGGCCAGCAGCACACCGTGACCGTGTACAAACTCATCGCCAAGGATACGATCGAGGAGCGCATTATGCAGATGCAGGAGTCCAAGCGCGATCTGGTCAACAGCGTGCTCGGCGGCGATGGTATCTCGTCGGCACTGTTTACGCGCGAGGATGTTCTGGCGCTGCTCGGTGGCGACGGTCGCTAGCCGCGCGCGGGGTGGGACTGCTGGAGCGGACAGGACGGTCGACGCATTTTGGCCCGACCGCTTGCCTGATCCGTTATGTGTTCATTTGCAATGCCGTGGATGGTTTGTCTGCCTTTGGGCATAAGAACCATCAAGAACATTGGCACATCAGCAAAGGAGAACATCATGGCGAAATTCTTTAAGGACCCCGACGGTAAGCTCATCGCTGCCCTTGGCGACGGCGTTGCGACCCCTGCCGGTTGCACGGAGCTGACCGCAAATACTGAGGACGCGGCGCACGAGAAGCACGTGCCCGTCGTCGAGACCGAGCGCGACGGTCACGTGATTCGCGCACGCGTTGGCTCGGTCGAGCACCCCAGCCTGCCCGAGCACTACATTGAGTGGATCGCCCTTGAGGCCGAGGGCCGTCTGGAGGTCCATTACCTCCAGCCCGGCATGAAGCCCGCGACGTTTTTCGCGGGCGGCTCCAAGACCGGTACCGTCTATGCCTACTGCAACCTGCACGGGCTGTGGTCCGCGACATTCTAGGAGCGCGTCCCCGCTCGGGGTATCATAGCTAGCATATGCACATGCAAGCGCCGACTGCATTATGCGGCCGGCGCTTTTACTACGATTTCGATGGTTTACGACGGAAAGGGCTGGGCCATGAAGCTCGCGCTTGCACAGATCGATATGCGCCTAGGTGATATTGAGGGCATTTGCGGCCGCATCGAGGACCAGGCTCGTCTGGCCCACGAGCGCGGAGCGCGCGTGCTGTGCGTTCCAGCTCCGCTCTTTATGGGCGCCATGCCCGGTGGCCTGGTGGGCGCTGCCGACTTTGAGCACGACATGCTTGCCGGCTTGACTGGTGTCGCCGAGCGTATCCAGGAGCTTGACATGATCTGCATCGTGCCCGCGGCGGTTTCGTTTGAAGGCCAGCCGCTGCTCGACTACATGATGCTCAAGGACGGTCATGTGGTGCCGGCGCGTTCGAGCATTGCCTTGCAGCGTGGCGAGAACAACGACACGCGTTGGGCGCCGCCGGTGTTCGACGTGGACGGCGTGCGCATCGCCGTGATTTTTGACTTGGACCGCGAGCTCGAGATGTTGCCGACCGGCGTCGACCTCATCGCGTATTTCCAATTCAACG
The DNA here is from genome assembly GCA_902470895.1 of uncultured Collinsella sp. Lineage (GTDB taxonomy): Bacteria > Actinomycetota > Coriobacteriia > Coriobacteriales > Coriobacteriaceae > Collinsella. The sequence continues at coordinate 9,919 of CABRID010000025.1, read as the reverse complement.
CGTTTGACATGACCGACCGCGAGACTGCCGCCATTGCCGCCGTTCGCAGCGGCGCCTACCGCAAGATCGCATCCAAGCGCAGCGTGTGGTTTGCCTGCATGGCGCCGGTCGGTGCCTATGACGAGTCGGTGTATACCGGCGGTTCGTTTGTGCTCGACGACTGCGGTCGCGTGGTGGCCCAGGCGCCGTGTTTTGAGGAGAGCCTGCTGGTTCAGGAGATTCAGCGCGGCGTGATGCTCGATGCCCTGGAAGATCACGAACTGCCCGAGTTCCGTTCCGAGGAGTGGTTGTGGCAGGCGCTGGTGCTCGCCGTGCGCGACAACGCTCGGGCCCACGGTGCGTCGCGTGCTGTGGTGGCACTCGAGGGTGACCTGCCGTCATCCCTGCTGGCGGCGCTGGCCGTTGACGCTCTGGGTTCGCGTAACGTAATTGGCCTGGTGCTGGGGCGCAACCGTATCTTTACGCCGGCGCAGGAGGAGGCCGAGGCTGCCCGCTGTGCCGCCGTCCGTGCCATCGCCGAGCGTTTGCACATTCGCACCGTCGAGCGCGATGCACCGGATGCGGCGCGTGTGCTCGATCGCGACGTGTCGGCGGGCGATGCCGAGCGTCTGCGCTCGCGCACGCTGGGCCTCATGCTGGAGGACACGGCGCTCGAGCTGGGTGCGATGGCGCTGAGCCCGCTGTCCAAAACCGAGTATGCGCTGGCGGCGCCGGCGCTTTGCGGCGGCTACCAGGGCGACTTTGCGCCCTTTGGCGATGTGTACCTGTCGACGCTTGAGTTTGTGGCACGTGTGCGCAACCGCACGTCTGCCGTGGTGCCCCAAGAGCTCGTGACGCTCAACGCGGTGGAGGATTGCATGGAGCGCGTGCTGGCGCAAGCGCTCTCGACGATCGACGGTCCGGTCGATATGCTCGACCGCGCGGCACAGCTGCTCGGCGGGCTTGAGCCGGGTGAGGTCGATGGCGCGCTCGAGGCGCACGTGGACCGCAATCGAGCTTTCGACGACATCCCGATGGCCGCTGGCAAGCCTGAGGCTTGCTCGCTGCTGCTGATGCTCGTTCGACAGGGTGAGGCTGCCCGCCGCATGTTGCCGATGGCGCCGATCGTCTCGGCCCGTTCGTTTGCCGAGCGTGCCTGGCCGTATATGCTCGCGTGGTCCGACCTGGGGCTTAACGGCAAGGAGCGTATGACGGTCGATTCGCTGGCGCGCGCCGAGGTGCGCCGTTTTGCTGACGAGGATACGAGTGAGCGCGTGCGAAACGAGATGATGGGCGTGCTGGGCGAGCTACTGGGTATTTCGCCCGAGCAAATGGAGGAGCTGCGCTCCGAGGACGGTCAGCGTCGTTTGCACGAGGGAATGAAAAAGTTCGAGGGCGAGGTTCAGGACGCCATCGATAAGATGATGGGCGGTCAGGGCGGCCCGCAAGGTGGGCCCCAGGGCGGACCGATGCCGCACCCGCCGGTGGATCCAAGGCAGTTCCCCTTTTTCTCTCAAAACTAACTCTGGGATAGGGCCAAGGTTACGCGGTTTTACCAAACCGCGTAACGAGTCGACGCTGCGCGAGCCCCTGCCGGGCAATCTGCCGCTCAAACCGTCGCTTGCGTACAGAAGTACGCGGCGCTCCTCTTTCGTGACACCTTGCCACGGCAGGGACTCGCTCGCTGACTTATGCTCAACCTATGGTTCAACCTTGCTTGCTAGATACGGTCGCTGTTGTGTTATTCTAGAACAGACGTTCGTGAATAGTGCGCGGGGCCTTGCCTTGTGCTTTGAAAAAGACGAGGGGAGGTTGGCTTGGTTATCTTGGGCATTGACCCCGGTTTGGCTCATACGGGTTGGGGGATTATCGAGGAGCGTCGTGGCGAGGTTCGCTGCCGTGCCTATGGCTGCATCGAGACCAGTGCCGGAAGTCCGCTCGCGGTGCGCCTGTCGCATATCGCCCGCGACCTCAAGGGTGTCGTGGAGCGCTACCGCCCCGATACCGCTGCTATCGAGAGCATTTACTTTGGCGCCAACGTTCGCTCGGCCATCCCTACGGCTCATGCCCGCGGTGCTGCACTCGTGGCGCTTTCGGAATGCGCGCTCGAGATTGGCGAGTACACGCCCATGCAGATCAAACAGGCTGTTGTGGGCACCGGCGCCGCGGACAAACGGCAGGTCGCCTACATGGTGCGCACGCTCACGCAGCTCGACCACGACCCGCATCCCGACCATGCCGCCGATGCCCTGGCCTGCGCCATCTGCCACGTAAACCTCAGCCGCACCCGCGCCCTCACCGGTGGCGAGTTCTATCAACAGAGAGGAACCGGATACTGATGATTTCCCAGCTCCATGGAACGCTTGTCGAGGCCACGATGAGCTCTGCTGTCGTCGATGTGTCGGGCGTTGGCTTTGAGCTCGGCATCTCGGGCAGCACTGCGGCCACGTTGCCGACGCCCGGCGGCGAGGTCCGCCTCTATACGCGTATGCAGGTGCGCGAGGACGCCATGACACTTTTCGGTTTTTCCTCCAAGGATGAGCGCACGATGTTCGATCGGCTCGTGTCCGTCTCGGGCGTTGGCCCGCGCTTGGCGCTCGCCGTGCTTTCCACCTATACCGTGGGGCAGCTGTATTCGCTGGTGATGGCCGAGGACGACAAGGGCATGGCCAAGGTACCCGGTGTGGGCAAAAAGACAGCTCAGCGCCTGATCCTGGAACTCAAGAGCACCTTTGCCAAGGATAAGGGCTTTGTGCCGGTCGACGTGATTCCCGGCCAGGTTGCGATGCCCGTGCCCGCTGCTGCTCCCTCGGCCATCGATGATGCCCGTGCGGCGCTCCTTTCCATGGGCTTTAGCCCGCAGGAGACCGATGTTGCCCTGAGCGGGTATGATGGGCAGAATATGCGTGTCGAGGATCTGCTCGGCGCGGCGCTTAAGCGACTCGGAATGGATGCGTGATGTGGGAAGCCGATGACTCTCAGGACCTGTGGGCGACGCCCGGTAACTCGCCGGCGGCATCCATGGCGCACGGCGAGCGCATGGTGGGCTCGGAGCTGACGGCCGAGGACCTCGATGTCGACCGCACTTTGCGCCCCCAGCGCCTGGACGACTACTGCGGCCAGGAGCACATCAAGCAGAGCCTGCGCGTGTTGATCGAAGCGGCGCAGAACCGTGGCGAGACGCTCGACCACGTGATTTTCTCGGGTCCTCCGGGCCTGGGCAAGACCACGCTGGCCACCGTTATCGCCAACGAGCTGGGCGCTCAGATCAAGACCACGAGTGGCCCCGCCATCGCGCGCACGGGCGACCTGGCGGCCATCCTTACTAACTTGCAGCCGGGTGATGTGCTGTTTATCGACGAGATCCACCGCCTCAACCGTTCGGTCGAGGAGGTCCTGTACCCCGCGATGGAGGACTTTGCCCTCGATATCGTGATTGGCAAGGGTCCGGCGGCGCGCTCGATTCGCCTGGATATCCCCAAGTTTACGCTGGTAGCGGCAACGACTCGCTCGGGCATGTTGACCGGCCCACTACGCGACCGTTTTGGCATTTCGTATCGCCTGGATTACTACACCGTCGAGGAGCTCGCCCAGATTGTGACACGCTCGGCGACCATTCTGGGTGTGACGATCGACCATGCCAGTGCACTCGAGATCGGCTCGCGTTCCCGCGGTACGCCGCGTCTTGCCAACCGTCTGCTCAAGCGCGTGCGCGACTACGCGCAGGTGCGCGGCAACGGTCCTATTGAGCTTGACATTTGCCGTCAGGCGCTCGAGTTCTTTGAGATCGACGAGCTTGGTCTGGACTGGATGGACATTCGCATCTTGGAGACGCTTGCCAAGACGTTCTCCGGCCGTGCCGTGGGCCTGACGACGCTTGCTAGCGCGGTGGGCGAGGACCCGGGTACGCTTGAGGATGTCTACGAGCCCTATCTGCTGCAGTGCGGCTTGATGATTCGCACGCCCCAGGGCCGCCAGGCAACGCTTCGCACCTTTGAGCATTTGGGTATTGAACCGACCCTGTAGGAATGGGCTTGTTTTAGCGCATCTGTAGGCTATCGCTGGGCATCGGGTAAACATATCGCCGTTCATCGGTTATGGGCGTTTTACTATTGCGCGCCCGTGCTATGCTGAATTGGTCTTTTTCTCATTCGGTAACGAAAGGACCGCCCATGCCTACTGACATCGAAATCGCACGTTCTGTCACGCCGCTGCCTATTACCGAGGTGGCCAAGAACGCCGGCGTCGACGTTAAGCACCTTATTCCGTACGGCTTCGACAAGGCTAAGGTCGACTATTCACTGCTCAACGAGCCGACTGATCACCAGGCCAAGCTCGTTCTCGTGACCGCTATCAACCCAACGCCTGCGGGCGAGGGCAAGACCACCACGACCATCGGTCTGGCCGATGGCCTGCGTCGCCGCGGCGTCAAGAGTGCCGTGGCCCTGCGCGAGCCTTCGCTCGGCCCTGTCTTTGGCGTTAAGGGCGGTGCTGCCGGTGGCGGCTGGGCTCAGGTGATCCCCATGGAGGATATCAACCTGCACTTTACCGGCGACTTCCACGCTATCGGTGCTGCCAACAACCTGCTGGCCGCCATGCTTGATAACCACATCCAGCAGGGCAATCAGCTCGGTATTGACGTTAAGCGCATCACCTGGAAGCGCGTCGTCGACATGAACGACCGTCAGCTGCGCCATGTTATCGATGGCATTGGTGGTAAGGCCCAGGGCGTGCCGCGCGAGGACGGCTTCGACATCACCGTCGCCTCCGAGGTCATGGCAATCCTGTGCCTGTCTACGAGCATCAACGACCTCAAGGAACGCTTGGGTGAGATTGTCGTCGGCTATAGCTTTGCCGGCGAGCCCGTCCGTGCCCGCGACCTCAAGGCCCAGGGTGCCATGGCCGCGTTGCTTAAGGACGCGCTCAAGCCCAACCTGGTGCAAACGCTCGAGGGCACGCCCGCGTTTGTCCACGGCGGTCCCTTCGCCAACATTGCCCACGGCTGCAACTCTATCATGGCCACGCGTATGGCGATGCGCTTTGGCGATATCGCCATTACCGAGGCCGGCTTCGGTGCCGATCTGGGTGCCGAGAAGTTCCTCGACATCAAGTGCCGCATGACGGGCGTTCGCCCCAGCGCTGTCGTGATCGTCGCGACCGCTCGTGCGCTGAAGTACAACGGTGGCGTCGCCAAGGCCGACCTCAACGAGGAGAATCTCGAGGCACTCAAGGCTGGCATGCCCAACCTGCTGCGTCACGTCGACAACATCCAGAACGTTTATGGTCTGCCCTGCGTGGTCGCCATCAACCGATTCCCGACGGACACCGAGGCCGAGCTTGCGCTCATCGAGTCCGAGTGCCAGAAGCTCGGCGTCAACGTTAAGCTATCCGAGGTCTGGGCCAAGGGCGGCGAGGGCGCGCTCGAGCTGGCCGATGAGGTTATGCGTTTGATTGAGCAGCCGAGTGAGCTCAAGTTTGCCTATGAGGACGGCGCCGATGTGGCCGACGCTCTCGAGGCCATTGCCACCAAGGTCTACCGCGCCGACGGCGTTGACTTTACGCCGGCCGCCAAGCGCCAGCTCGCCGAGCTGCGCGAGAACGGCTTTGGCAACCTGCCGGTGTGCGTCGCCAAGACGCAGTACAGCTTTAGCGACAACGCCAAGGCCCTGGGCGCTCCCGAGAACTTCCGCATCACCGTGCGTGAGCTCAAGGTTTCTGCCGGCGCCCACTTTGTGGTCGCGCTGACCGGCAGTGTTCTGACCATGCCGGGTCTGCCCAAGGTGCCCGCGGCCGAAAACATCGACGTCGACAACGACGGCAACATCACCGGCCTGTTCTAAGCCTGCTGTCCATAGCTGCTAGCCCGCCCCGCCGCGCCCACAAGGCACGGCGGGGCTTTTTGATCCTTAGGCCCGCGCATGTCTTGTAGATACCGACGGACTCTGCCCGTCATAGGCTTTTGCGCGGGTAGAATGCATGGATAGCTTGAGGCTCACGCGCGACGGAAAGGAATCGTTGCATGGATCAGGACAAGACAACCGTGATGGGCGGCTACGGTTCCGCGCAGGTTGGCGATAGCGCCGATGCGACCCGCGTTGTTCCCAACCCCGGTTATACCGACCCCGCCGCGACGCAGCCTTCTGCCGAGCCCACCCGGGTTATGGGCTATGGCGACACGGCGCAGGATTCTTACGCTGCATCTTCGCAAGGCCCCTATGGCAACGCAGCCCCGGATCCGTTTGATTACGCGCCGCAGGATTCTTATGCTGCCTCGACGCCGAATCCCTATGATGACCTGCCGCAGAATCCCATTCCGCAGCCTCAGCAGACGACGTATATGCCTCGCACGGCGCAGCCTCGCTACGAGTCGCGCGAGCCGTATCGCGAGTACCCCAAGTCGATTCCGCAATATGGCGAGGACGAGGAGAAGAAGCCGTCGCGTTCGTCGAGCGTGATCAAGAAGATCCTCATCGTGCTGGCAATCTTCTTTGCGCTGTCGGTTGTGTTTGCCATCGTGTCGGGCATGCTCAACAAGCGAGGGAGTTCAACGGCCGATACCACTGCCGAGCAAACCGAGTCCGCCTCGTCTAGCACCGTCGATCTGAGTGATATCCCGGGGCAGTACTGGTCCAACGCCAAGAAGATCCTCAAGTCGCGCGGCGCCGATCTTTCGAATGCCGTGGTCCTGACTGATGATGGCTCAACGCCCGTCGTCGATGCCAACTGGGTCGTTACTTCTGCCTACTATAACGACAGCGGCAACCTCGAAATTCAGCTCACGCACAAGAACAGCTCAGGCAACTCGTCCGACGGCCAAAGCGGTACCGACAGCTCGAGCTCCAACACGCTGGAGGACTTGAGCAACAAGGCACAGGAGTTGGGAGACAAGGCGCAAGAGCTGGGCGACACGGCACAAAACCTGGGCGATACCGCGCAGAACTTGGGCGGCATGGCGACGGATGCCTGGAACGCCCTGCAAAACGGCATCTCGGGCGCGCAGGGAAACTAGCGGACGAGCGGAGCGGGGCTACAGCTGCTCGGCCGGACGCTCGGGCGAGCTAAAGCCCGAATCGAACGTGACGACGCACGAGACGTCGGGCCGGCGCTCATGCACGATGCGCGTGACGAGCTCCAGCAGCTCCTCGTCGGATATGTCAAAGCCGTCGGGACGCACCAGGTCAAATGACACAAAGCCGTCGTGCTCGTGCAGGTCGTGGATGGAGAGCGCGGGATCGATCTGCATGACGCCGCGCTTGACCCAGCCGCGCAGGTCGTCGCCGGTTGTCGCGATGGGGTCGCAGTGCAGCGTGATCCCAATGCCCATCTGGCGCTTGATGTCGTGCTCGATGGTGTCCAGGATCTCGTGGTGCTCAAACGCGTCGCCCTCGCCGGGCATCTCCACGTGGGCGCTGGCAAACTGACGACCGGGGCCGTAGTCGTGCACCATCAGGTCGTGTGTGCCCAAGACCTGCGGATAGGACATGATCTTGTCGCGGATTGCCTGGACGAGCTTGGGGTCGGGCGCTTGCCCCAGCAACGGGCTGATGGCGTTGCGCACTAGGCCTATGCCGCTGATGCAGATGAAGATGCCCACACCCAGGCCTGCCCAGCCATCGAGGTCACAGCCGGTCGTCTGCGAAATAAGCGCCGCCACCAAGACCGAGCCCGAGGTGATGACGTCGTTTTTGGAGTCCTGTGCTGTGGCGATGAGCGTCTCCGAGTCGATGCGATCGCCCAGCGTGCGGTTGAACGCTGCCATCCAGAGCTTAACGAGCATGGACAAGACGAGGGCGGCTAAGGAGAGCACCGAATATGCAGTGGGGGAAGGCTTGATGATCTTAGTGACCGACTCGAGGATCAGATTGATGCCGACGGCGCAAACCAGGACGGCGACGAACAGGCCGGCGAGGTACTCATAGCGACCGTGGCCATAGGGGTGGCCTTCGTCTGCCGGGCGGCTGGCAAGGCGGAACCCGAGCAGGCTCACGATGTTGCTCGAGGCATCGGAGAGGTTGTTGAAAGCGTCGGCGATGAGGGAGACGGAGCCGGCGAGCAGGCCCGCGATGCCCTTGGCCAGGCACAGGGTGATGTTGAGGCCAATGCAGACGAGGCTTGCGGAAAAGCCCGCGTTGGTGCGGCAAGATGCATCGACCGGCTCGCTCTCGCTGCCGGGAACAAGCGTATGTACCAGCCGATTTACAAATAGCATAGCGGTCGTCCTCACAATCATGTTTAAGGGGATAGTGTAGCTCGCGCGGGGGCGCCGTGCACCGATGCTCAGAAAATGCAGCAATAGTCTGCCGGTGCTAACGAGCGAGCCTTCTCGTCTGCCTGGGTGGTCCATTTTGGGCCACATGGGTATGGGCATGTGCCTGCTTGCTCGACATACTTAATGTCGACAGCCCCTGTGCAAAGGAGGACGTTTCCATGGACGAGATGTTTGCCATTAAATGTCAAAACTGCGGCGGCCCTATGTACTCGCACCAGGCTAAGCGCAGCTTTGAGTGCGCCTATTGCGGCACGGTCGTTCCGTGGCAGGCGGACGTCGGAGAGCCCAAGAGCGCCCTGGGCATTCGCCATACGCCGCTGACGGTGGTGGATGGACTGCTCAAGCTCACGCATGTGTCGCAACTCGAGCGCCCGGAGGACCCGGACTGGTATTTCTTCAATTCGCACTGGCGCAATCAGTCGGTCCTGGAACATCTGCTGTGGGAGGATCGCGGCACGGCGCAAGAGTTCCAAGAGGCCACGCATGTGAGTATTCCTTGCCCCTTCTGTGGTGCGTCCTTTGAGGGCGAGTCGACCCAGCGCGTGTTTGAGTGCCCGTCCTGCGGCAACAAGATCGGCATTGCCGACCTGCTCAAGCCGGGGACGTTTAGCAAGCGTCTGACCATGGGCGTGGGTGCGGAGTATGTGCCGGATCAGGGTATTCCCTGCGAAATCTCGCCGCAGCAGGCACGTGCCAACGCGCTGCAGCTGGTGCGCCAGTACCCGGATGCCTTTGCCGGGCACGACGTGGAAGATGCGATCCAAAACGACATGATGCTCTTCTATTTCCCCATGGCGCTGGCGGACCTGCGCATGATGGCGAGCTTCCCGGGCAAGGGCCTGAGCAAGGAAACCCTGGTGTACTACGAGGTGCTCGACTGGGCGTATCCGAGGGCAAACTATCTGGATGTTCGCCTTATGGGCATTCTGGAGCCGTGGGACTTTGCCAAGGTTGGGCCGTTTGACCCTGCCATGCAGGAAGGTGACTTTCGCGTCGTCTCAGTCGATGCGTCTACCAAGGACCAGGTGGTCATTGATAAGTTGGCGCTCGACGTTGCGGGCAACGACGCCGAGGCTGTACTGGGGCTCAATAAAAAGAGTATCCGCACGTGGGCGCGCAAGGCCCGCAAGCATAAGGACGGCCTAGTTATGGTGCCGGTGTACTTTGTCGACCGTCCGGCAACGGACAGCCGCGACGGCGAGCAGGTGCGCATCGCCGTGAACGGCCAGACGGGCCGCGCGGCCGCGGTGGTGTTTAGTGACAAGCGCGAAACGCACATGGTGGCGCCGCTCAACCCGAGCCTGCATCTGTCCGGAGAAAGCACCGTGCATGCCATGCCCATCGAGGTCAAATACGTTAAATCGCCGTTCCTGTACCAGATCGTGCGCCGTGGAGGCGGCGAGCAACCGCGCCAGGTTGCAGCCGCCGTCGAGGGTTCCTGCCGAGAGGAGAAGCCCAAGCGCCGCGGTCTTCTGGGCGCGCTATTTGGGAAGTAGGGGAGCGGTGTCGGTTGGGGTCGTGATGCGATAACCAGCGACACGGGGCAGCCCGCAGGAGTGCGGACTGCCCCGTTTTTTGCGGCGAGACATGGCGTCCGAGCTGCCGTAGAGACTTAGCTAAATGGCTATTTAGCTGCTTGAGATCGAGCTCTGAGACATCGATCTCGCCCGT
>CABRID010000024.1 GCA_902470895.1 uncultured Collinsella sp. | reverse complement strand
ACGAGGTCAGCCTCGGTCTCGTGGGCTCGGAGATGTGTATAAGAGACAGCCCTCAACCTCCTCTAGTAGCTCATTTGAGACGGGGTTTAGCTACCCTCACGCATATCGCCGGGCAGGTGCGGTTTTCCGCACCTGCCCGGCTTTCTTTTTGCCCAAAGGCGGTTAATCGTTGAAGCGGGATTGGCGGCCGAAGGATAGGGCGGTGTCGCCGAACTTGTCTCGGACGGCGTCGATAGCGACGGAGAGGTCGCGACGGTCGCTCGATTGGGCCCCGCGGTCGTCGACTTCGCAGAACAGGTCAGTCTGGATGCCGCCCTGATGGTCAAAGTCGCTCATGCCGATGCCTGCTAAGCGAACGTGCATTCCTTCCTGCCAGATGTTGTCGAGCAGTTCGAGTGCAACCGCCACGAAGATGTTCTCGTCGTCGGTCGGATGAGGCAGCCGGCGCTGTGCCGTACGCCCGCTGCCATACGAATACTTAAGCTTGAGCGTCACCGTGGCGCCTGTTAGTCCCTGACGGCGCAGACGGCGTCCCACTGACTCGCCCAGCAGCGCAATCGCCGCCTTAATATCCCCACGCTCAGTCAAATCTTTAGCAAAGGTGCGCTCGTTGCTTACCGATTTAACCTCGCGTTCCTCGTCCAGGCTCGTGACCTCAGAAGCCTCGAGTCCCAGCGCACGCTGGCGCATGCGTTCGCCGTTGACGCCAAAAATAGAGGCCAAGGTGGATTCCGGTGCACGTGATAGCTCTCCGAGGGTGTAGATGCGCATGCGGCGCAGTCGCTCCTCGGCCGAGCGCCCGATGCCGCTCATGGCAGATACCGGCAGTGCGGCCAAAAAGCGCTGCTCGGTTCCGGGGCGCACGATGGTCAGCCCAAACGGCTTATCCCGCTCGCTTGCGATCTTTGCGACCGTCTTGTTGCAGCCCACGCCAATGGAGCAGGTCACTCCCAGCCCTGCCACGCGGTCGCTTATACGCCGCGCAACCAGCAGCGGGTCTTCGGGCGCAAAGCGACCCGGTGTGATATCGATAAAGGCTTCGTCGATGGATACGCGCTCAACGCGCGGGGTCTCGTCGGCGAGAATCGCCATGACCTGCGCGCTCACCTCGCGGTAGCGATCAAAGTGCCCGTGCGTCCAAATGGCTTGCGGGCACAAGCGCCGCGCCTCGGCCGAGGCCATAGCAGAGTGCACGCCAAAGCGACGTGCCTCATACGAACAGGTGGACACGACGCCACGCGAATCGGCGTCTCCGCCCACGATGAGCGGCTTTCCGCGCCATTCGGGATGATCGAGCATCTCCACGCTCGCAAAAAACGCATCGAGATCCATGAGGCCCACCGCCGGACCCGTCCAGGGGGGCGGCGTGACGCCCATGGCATCCTCATAACCGTATGTATGTTCGCGTCTTTCCATGTCATGAGTATACCGCGCAGCTCATGTGGGGTGCGTGTATGTGCTTGCAAATCCCGAATTCTTGTCTAAGATATGGATTTGCCCTCGACTACACCGAAGAAGTTGGTCTCACGGACTTCACCTGCCCGCGTCGATGGCGTATTATGTTCAACTGTTTGTTTGTAGTTGCAGCCTAAAGCTGCTTGGTTGGAGGAGTTTCCTTTGGCAGTCAAGATTCGCCTTGCTCGTCACGGCGCTAAGAAGCGTCCGTACTACCGTGTCGTCGTCGCCGATTCCCGCGCCCCGCGTGACGGTCGTATCATCGAGGAGGTTGGCCGCTACAACCCGATGACCGCCCCCAAGACCATCAACCTCGACCTCGAGAAGATCGCCGACTGGCAGTCCAAGGGTGCTCAGCTCACCGACGCTGTCGCCGCTCTGGTCAAGGCCGCCAACGAGGGCGAGAAGACCGAGACCGTCGTCAAGAAGTCCAAGAAGCAGCTCGCCAAAGAGGCCGAGGCCGCTAAGGCTGCCGCTGAGGCCGCTGAGGGCGCCGAGGAGTAAATCGTGCCTGAGGTTGACGCTGCACAGCTCGAGGGTGAGGCAATGCTCTCAGATCGCATCGCCGATCTCGTCGAATATCTCGTTGTTCAGATCGTCGACGACCCGGATTCCGTGAGCCTTGAGGTCATCGATGGTGACGACGCCTCTACGATTGAGGTTTCGGTTGCCGAGGATGACGTCGCTAAGGTCATCGGCCGTCGTGGCCGTACCATCAAGGCCATTCGCACGCTCGCCCGTGCACTGGCCGCTCGCCTCGACACTGCTGTCGAGGTAGAGGTTCTGGGCTAGGACCTTGAGGTCCCAGTACAAAAACATCGCCCGTGTGGTCAAGCCGCACGGAAGGAAGGGGGAGGTCCTCGCGCAACCGCTGCGGGGGCTTCCTTCTGTATTAGAGCCGGGTATGCGCGTCGCCCTGACGCCGCCGGCGCTCAAGCGCGACCGCTTTTGCACGGTCGTGTCCGTCACCGATACGGGCGATGGCGATCTGGTCTCGTTTGAGGGCATTGACGACTTGACGGCCGCCGAGGGCATCACGGGATGCTACGTGTTGGCAAATCGTGACGACTTTGAGCTCGATTCGCTCGACGCTGCCTATACCGACCTGATGGGTCGCGAGGTGGTAGACGAGCGCTTCGGTTCGCTCGGCACGATCGTCGAGATCATGTCGACGCCCGCTAACGATGTTTGGGTTGTCGAGGGTGATCGGTACGGCGAGGTACTGATTCCCGTGATCGAGCAGGTCGTGCTCGATCTTCCCGACACAGGAACAATTTCCGTCCACGTTATGGACGGCCTGATCGATATGGACAAGTAGGGAGGACAACATGCTGATCGAGACCCTTTCGGTCTTTCCCGAGATGTTTGAGCCCGTCATGTCCACGTCGATTTTGGGCCGCGCCCGCAAGGCCGGCCTTTTTGATTTTAAGGCGTATAACCTGCGCGACTGGACGCACGACCGCCATCGTACCGTCGATGACGAGCCGTACGGCGGCGGGCAGGGCATGCTCATGAAGGTCGAGCCTATCGCAGAGGCCATCGAGGCCATTAGCGCAGAGGGTCCCAAGCCTACTGTGGTGTTCTTTACCCCCTGTGGCGAGCCCTTTACGCAGCATGTGGCCGAGCGCCTGCTCAAAAGTGAGCGCCTGTTGTTTGTGTGCAGTCGCTACGAGGGCGTCGACGAGCGTGCGTATGCGTATGCCGATGAGCGTCTGTCGATCGGCGACTACGTGCTTACGGGCGGCGAGCTGCCTGCCATGATCGTTGCCGATGCCGTCGTACGCCTCATCCCCGGCGCCTTGGGCGACGAGATGAGCAACGTGGACGAGTCGTTCTCGACCGCCGAGGACGGAGGCCTGCTCGAGTACGCGCAGTACACTCGTCCTGCCGAGTTCAACGGCGAGGGCGTGCCTCCTGTGCTCGTGAGTGGCGATCACGCCAAAGTTGACGCTTGGCGTCGTAAGAACGCCATCGAGCGCACCTGTCGTTGGCGTCCCGATCTGATTGAGACAGCGCGGCTCACGCCCGAGGAGCGTGCTTACGCGCAGGAGATTCTGGACGCTTCGTATTCGCAGAGCGAGGAGTGAGAATGGTTCCATCGCAGCATTCCGCGTTGAGGGGCGCTTTTGAGTGGATCGCGGTCATCGCGATCGCACTGGTCGCCACCTTCTTGATTCGCTCGTTTGTGGTCGAGCCCTTTGTGGTGCCCACCGGCTCCATGGAGTCCACGATCGAGATTGGCGACCAGATCCTGGCACAAAAGGTGAGCCTCGAGCTCGGTCAGCCCGTCAAGCAGGGCGATATCGTGGTGTTTCACAACCCCGATGGCACCTCCGAGCATGATGTTCTTGTCAAGCGTGTTATTGCCACGGCCGGCCAGACGGTCGACCTGCAGGATGGCAAGGTGGTCGTTGACGGCCAAGCGCTCGACGAGGACTATACGACGGGCATGAGCTGGCCACTTTCGGTCCAAGCGCCCGGTGCTCAGGTAAGCTATCCCTACACCGTTCCCGACGGGTGCGTGTGGGTGATGGGCGACAACCGCGAAAACTCTGCCGACTCACGCTACTTTGGTCCCGTCGATCGCTCTGATTTGATCGCTGTGGCGCTTGTGCGCTACTGGCCGCTCAACCGCATCGGCGCTATCGACTAAAAACCGCTATAGTACAGTACCTAACCGTGTAATCGTTTCGACGAGGGGATATTAGAGGCATGAACGCTTCATCGCTTTCCTTCCAAGACATCATCCTGCGCCTCCAGCAGTACTGGGGCGAGCAGGGCTGCGTCATTATGCAGCCCTATGACTCCGAGGTCGGTGCCGGTACCTTCCATACCGCGACCACGCTGCGCTCGCTCGGTCCCGCCGAGTGGCGCACCTGCTATGCGCAGCCCTGCCGCCGTCCCGCCGACGGCCGCTACGGCGAGAACCCCAACCGCATGCAGCACTACTATCAGTTCCAGGTGCTCATCAAGCCTTCTCCGGTTAACGCCCAGGAGCTCTACCTGGGGTCTCTTGCCGCTATCGGTCTGGATCCCAACGACCATGACGTCCGCTTTGTCGAGGATGACTGGGAGAGCCCGACCCTTGGCGCCTGGGGCCTTGGCTGGGAGGTCTGGCTCAATGGCATGGAGGTCACGCAGTTTACGTACTTCCAGCAGGTGGGAGGCATCGAGGTCGACCCCGTGCCCGTTGAGATTACCTACGGCCTGGAGCGTATCGCCATGTACGCCCAGGGCGTCAACTCGGTCTACGACCTGGTGTGGAGCTACCTGCCCGACGGCACGCCCATGACCTACGGCGACGTGTTCCTCGAGAACGAGCGCGAGTTCAGTGCCTATAACTTTGAGGTCGCCAACGTCGAGATGATGCGTCAGAAGTTTGACGACTACGAGGCCGAGTGCCATTCCTGCCTGGAGCGCAAGCTGCCGCTGCCGGCATATGACTGCGTCATGAAGTGCAGCCACGCTTTCAACCTGCTCGATGCTCGCGGCGCCCTGTCCGCGGTCGAGCGTGCCAACTACATCCTGCGCGTCCGCGCCGTCGCCAAGGCGTGCTGCGAGGCCTACATGGCCGAGGTCGCCGGAGTCAACGAGAATGCCGACCAGGAAGGCGAGGTGGCGTAAGCCATGGCAGACGCTAAGGATTTCCTGTTTGAGATCGGTACGGAGGAGATGCCCTCCGCGCCGCTGAACAATGCCGTCAAGCAGCTTGGCTCCATGATTGCCAAGGGTCTCGACGAGGCCGGTCTGGCCCACGGCGAGGTCCGTGTGATCTCGAGCCCGCGCCGCCTGGCTGCGCTCGTGGCTAACGTCGCCACCGCGACCGATGAAGTCCATGAGGTCAAGCGTGGCCCCGCGGCCAACATTGCCTTCGACGCTGACGGTAACGCCACCAAGGCCGCCCAGGGCTTTGCCCGCAAGTGCGGTGTGGCTGCCGAGGACCTGGTCCGTCGCGAGGACACTGACGGTCGCGAGTATGTGTTCGCCGAGAAGAACATTCCCTCCGCACCGGCTACGCCGATTCTGACCGCTCTGTGCGAGAAGACCATCGCCGGCCTGCAGTGGCCCAACTACCGCAGCCAGCGCTGGGGTCACGAGCATGCGACCTTTGTTCGTCCGGTCCGCTGGATCTGCTGCCTTTTGGGCGAGGATGTTGTGCCCGTGTCGTTTGCCGACGTGACGAGCGGCAACACCACGCGCGGTCATCGCGTACTTGGCCCTGGCGACCATGTTGTTGCCAGCCCCGCTGTTTATGAGCAGGTGCTCGAGGACGCCGGCGTGCTTTCTGCCGAGCGTCGTCGCGAGGCCATCCTTGCCGGCATCGCCGAGGTCGAGGCCGCTCGCCCCGGCTGTCATGTCGACACGCCCAAGAAGGTCTTCGAGGAGGTCATTAACCTCTGCGAGTGGCCGACGGTGCTCGTCGGTACCTTCGATGAGGAGTTCCTCAAGGTCCCGCACGAGATCATCTGCGAGTCCATGCTCACCAACCAGCGTTACTTCCCGATCTATGACGGCGAGGGCAAGCTCACGCGTGAGTTCGTGGTCGTCTCCAACAGCAAGCCCGAGAACGCCGAGCGCGTGATCGACGGCAACGAGCGCGTCGTGCGCGCCCGTCTGGACGACGCAAAGTTCTTCTACGAGGAGGACCTGAAGATCTCCCTCGACGAGTTCCGTGAGCGTCTGGCCAAGGTTGCCTTCCAGGAGAAGCTCGGTAGCGTGCTCGCCAAGTCCGAGCGCATTGAGCAACTCGCGCTTGCCATCGCTCGCGAGGCCCATCTGGGCGCCCACCTGGCCGCCGATGCCGCTCGCGCCGCGCACCTGTGCAAGGCCGACTTGGTATCCAACGCCGTCGTCGAGTTCACGAGCCAGCAGGGCGTGATGGGCGGTTACTACGCCACCGCGATGGGGGAGAACGACGAGGTTGCCCACGCCATTCGCGATCATTATCGTCCCCGCTTTGCCGGTGACGAGCTGCCCGAGGGCACCGCTGGCTGCATCGTGGCCTGCGCCGACAAGCTCGATACCATCGCCGGCATCTTTGCCATTGGCGAGCCCCCGACCGGCTCCTCCGACCCCTACGCGCTGCGTCGTGCCGCTATCGGCATCATCAACATCCTGCGCGACCGTCTGCCGATCGACCCCACGTCGCTCATCGACTTCGCCCTCGAGCTCTATAGCGAGCAGGGCATTGAGTTCGACGCCGCCAAGGTCGCCCAGCAGGTTCGCGACTTCTTCCATGGCCGCCTGGTGAGCATGGCCCGCGACGAAAAGATCCCGGCCGATACCGTTGCCGCCGTCTCCGCGGTGCACATCATCGCCCCGTCCGTCTTCTTCGCCCGCTGCGCCGCCCTCGACGAGGCCCGCAAGAACGACGCCGAGACGTTCGACAACCTTGCGACCGCCTATGCCCGCGCCGCACACATCTCCAAGCCCGAGCTGGGTGCGGAGTACGACCGCGGCCTGATGGGCGAGGTCGAGCTCGCGCTTGCCGATGCCTCCGAGGCCGCTCAGGCCGCTGTCGATGCCGCCCTTGCTGCCGAGGATTACCCGGCCGCATTTGCCGCCCTTGCCGCCCTGCGCGCGCCCATCGACCGCTTCTTCGATGAGGTCATGGTCATGGACAAGGACGAGCAGCTCCGCGATAATCGCCTTAAGCTGCTCAACCGCTTCGAGGCCGTTTTCTCCGGCATCGCCAACATCGGTGAGCTTGCCCGCAAAAAGTAAGCCAGCCTGCGCGTAAGCGCAAAAGGAGCCCCGCATGGATTGCCCGGTCGCCGTTCGTCCCACCGTTATCGTTATCTCCGACTCTCTCGGCGATACCGCTTGTGAGGTGGTGCTTGCGGCGTCCGGGCAATTTGATGAAGGGGCTTTTCGCGTTTTGCGCCTGCCCAAGGTGGCCTCCGTGGAGCAGGTCAAGTCATTTGTGGGGCCGCGCGTCGATGCCGACCATCGCGATATCGCCGTGTTCCACACCATTGTCGATCCGGTCCTTCGTGCTCGTGTGCTCGACTACTTGGGCATGCTGCACATTCGCTCGGTCGACCTGATCGGTCCGACGCTCGCCGTGCTGTCGTCGCTTATCGGTGTGTCGCCCAAGGGCGTTGCGGGCGTGATTCACAAGACCGATGACCGCTATTTCCATCGTATCGAGGCCATGGAGTATTTCGTTGAGCACGATGACGGGCGCGGTTGCGACGATCTGTCGGGTGCCGATATCGTGCTACTGGGCGTATCGCGCACGTCCAAGACGCCGCTGTCGATGTATTTGGCCTATCAAGGTTACAAGGTTGCCAATGTTCCGTTGGCCCATGGCATGGAGCCGCCGAAGTCGATTTACGAGGTCGACCCGATGCGCCTGTTCGGCCTGATTTCGACCGTCGATGTGATTTCCGAAATTCGCGATAGCCGCTTGGGCGATGACTACGCCCGTGCCGTTGCCGGCTCCTATGCCGAGCCCGAGAGCGTGCGCAGCGAGCTCGAGGAAGCTCGTGCCCTCATGAAGCGCCTAGGCTGCTTTGTGGTGCGTACCGACGGCAAGGCCATCGAGGAAAGCGCTGCCGAGATCATTAGCCACTTGGAGGAAATCCAAGAAGCTCGCGCCCGCCGTGCCCAGCAAAGTTAACTCATGTCGGTAGCTAAAAATGCACTGTCACTAAAAGACTACCTAAAAATAATGCACGATATTGGTAAAGCGATTTAGCAAAGAACTTGCATTTGACCCGCAATTCCCTTGCATTGGTATCTTCATAAGGTAACCACCTTTACCTACCGTTTACCGCCACATTTACCACGTTTACCAAACCCCGCTCCCTCTACGCAAGCCCGCTCAATGCCCGCCGTATAGTTCCCTCACGGCCCGCATCCGGTGGGTCGATTCGTTACCACGGTCGTGCGCGTAAGTGCATGGAAGGGGAAGTATCGTGAGCGATTGCAAGAGGGTTTATCGTTTTGGAACCGACGCCCAGGGCACCTGTGTCACTGAGGGCGACAAGTCCATGAACTTCGTGCTTGGCGGCAAAGGCGCAAACCTTGCCGAGATGAGCCGTATCGGCCTGCCGGTTCCCGGTGGCTTTACTATTACCTGCCAGACCTGTGTCGAGTACTCCGGTGCCGGCAACGTCTGGCCCGAAGGCGCACTCGATGAGATCGTTGCCGCCGAGGCTGACCTCGAGGCCCGCTGCGGCAAAAAGCTCGGCGACGCCTCCGATCCGCTGCTCGTGTCGGTTCGCTCGGGCGCTCCGTTCTCCATGCCCGGTATGATGGACACGGTCCTCAACTTGGGCCTCAACGACGATTCCGTCCAGGGCCTCATCGCCCAGACGCAAAATCCGCGTTTTGCCTGGGATAGCTACCGCCGCTTTATCCAGATGTTTTCCAACGTCGTCATGGGCGTTGATGCCGACCTGTTCGAGAACGCCCTGACCCAGGCCCGCCTGGTCGCCGGCATTCGCGTCGATTCCGAGCTTTCGGCCGAGGACCTGCAGGAACTCGTCGAGACCTTCAAGGGGATCTTCTCCGAGAACGTCGAGGCCGCCCTGTATCCCGAGCTCGAGGTTGCCGACGGCAAGCCCGTCTTCCCGCACGATCCTGAGCTTCAGCTGCGCCTTGCCATCCAGGCCGTCTTTGGCAGCTGGATGAACGAGCGCGCCTGCATCTACCGCAAACAGCACGGCATCTCCGACGAGCTCGGTACTGCCGTCAACGTCCAGGCCATGGCCTTTGGCAACAAGGGCGAGACCTCTGCGACGGGCGTCGCCTTTACGCGTAATCCGGCCGACGGCACCAAGGAGTTCTACGGTGACTTTTTGGTTAATGCCCAGGGCGAGGACGTCGTCGCCGGCATCCGCAACACCGAGCCCATTGGCGACCTCAAGGCCACCCCGGGCCTCGAGTCTGCAGGTGAGGAGCTCGAGCGCGTGTTCCTGACGCTCGAGGACCATTACCGCGATATGTGCGATATCGAGTTCACCATCGAGCAGGGCAAGCTCTGGATGCTCCAGACACGCGTGGGTAAACGCACTGCCACCGCCGCCCTGCGCATCGCCATCGAAATGGTCGAGGAAGGCCTGATCACCCGCGAAGAGGCCGTGAGCCGTATCGATCCCGCGCAACTCGACCAGCTCCTGCACCCGCAGTTTGACGCTTCCAAGAGGTACGAGGCGCTGGCCAGCGGTCTGAACGCCAGCCCCGGCGCCGCCGTGGGCGAGGTCGTGTTCTCGAGCGATGACGCCGTCGCGCGCGCAAACGAGGGTCATAAGGTTATCTTGGTCCGTTGGGAGACCAACCCCGACGACTTGAAGGGCATGGTCGCCGCCGAGGGCATCCTGACCAGCCACGGTGGCAAGACGAGCCATGCCGCTGTTATCGCCCGCGGTATGGGTACGCCCTGCGTCTGCGGCGTTGAGCGCTTCCACATCGATGCCGCCGAGAAGGTCGTGCGCATCGAGGGCAGCGACCGCGTGCTGCACGAGGGCGACATCATCTCCATCGACGGCACCCAGGGCATCGTCGTCGACGGTCCCGTCGACCTGGTCTCCGCCGAGCTCACTGGCGATCTGGACACCATCCTGTCCTGGGCCGACGAGATTCGCCTGGACGAGACCTGTGGCCACGCCAACCATGTGCGCGTCAACGCCGACAACCCTGAGGATGCCGAGCTCGCGCTCGAGTTTGGCGCCGAGGCTATTGGCCTGTGCCGCACCGAGCACATGTTCCTGGGCGACCGTAAGAACATCATCCAGAGCTTTATACTGTCCGACGATGAGGCCGTGAAGCAGCGGGCCCTCGCCGATCTGCTCAAGGTTCAGACGGAGGACTTCCTGGCCATGTTCAAGACCATGTCCGGTCGCGATGTGGTCGTTCGTCTGCTCGATCCGCCGCTTCATGAGTTCCTGGATAATCCTCGCGAGTTCGAGGTTGCCATCACCAAGAAGGAGGCCGCTGGCGCCAGCGAGGAAGAGCTTGCCGCCCTGCGTGCCCGCCTGCGTCGCATCGACGGCATGGTCGAGTCGAACCCCATGCTCGGGCTGCGCGGCGTGCGCCTGTCCGTCGTCTTTGGCGATCTGCCGCTCATGCAGGTCCGCTCTGTGGCCACGGCTGCTGCCCGCCTTATCAAGGAAGGCGTCGACCCGCGCCCCGAAATCATGGTTCCGCTCGTTTCCATCACGGCCGAGCATGTCCAGACCCGCGAGGTTATCGAGCGCGTAATCGCCGAGGTTTCCAACGAAGAGGGCGTCGAGCTCAATATTCCCGTGGGCACGATGCTCGAGCTGCCGCGCGCCTGCATGGTCGCTGACGAGATCGCCCATCACGCAGACTTCTTCTGCTTTGGCACCAACGACCTCACCCAGACGACCTTCGGTTTCTCTCGTGACGACGCCGAGGCTAAGTTCATCCCGCTGTACATGCATAAGAAGATCTTGAAGGACAACCCCTTCGAGACCATCGACACAGCGGTGCTCGAGCTGGTGCGTATGGCCGTCGAGAAGGGTCGCGCCACCAACCCCGACATGCACTTTGGCGTGTGCGGCGAGCACGGCGGCGACCCCAAGTCCATCAAGGGCCTGTTTAACGTGGCCGACGTTGACTACGTGTCCTGCTCGCCCTACCGCGTGCCCCTCGCACGCCTGGCTGCCGCCCAGGCCAAGCTCGAGGCGAAACGCTCCGCGTAACGTTTTGGGTTTAGACGCCTAGCGTAGCCCCCTTCATGCCGCCCGTCTCATTCGTGAGACGGGCGGTTATCATGTGCGGGTTTTGTCTTTTTGTCTGCGTAAAAAATTGTTCTTGCAGCAGAAACCCGCGCGTGTATACTCGAATACGTTTGTTCAACTACGTGCCGGCCAAGGTGGTACGGCACCTCTAGAAGAGTAAGGAATTGCACATGGATTACATCCGCGCAATCGAGCGTCAGCAGATCCGCGAGGACATTCCTCAGGTTCGCGTCGCCGACAACGTCAAGGTTCACTACCGCATTAAGGAAGGCGACCGCGAGCGCATCCAGGTCTTCCAGGGCGACGTCATCCGCATGGCCGGCGCCGGTGCCCGCGAGACCTTCACCGTTCGCAAGATGTCCTTCGGTGTCGGTGTTGAGCGTACCTTCCCGCTTCACAGCCCCAAGATCGCCAAGCTCGAGGTCGTTCGTCATGGTCGCGTCCGTCGCGCCAAGCTGTACTACCTCCGCGACAAGGTGGGCAAGGCTGCTCGCATCCCCGAGAAGCGCTAAGAAGATCGCAGCGTCTGTCCACTCGTTTGGACGTAAGGGTCACCTTCGGGTGGCCCTTCTTTTTATCTGATTTGCATGCAAGGAGGGCCTGGTATGGCCAACATGACGAGCTCGGTTTCGGCATCGCAGGTTGCCGGTGAGTTGGCGAGCGCTACGTTTGAGGAGATTCCCGCCCTCGTGGAGCATTATCGCGAGGATCCGCGCCAGCAGGTGATCAAGGCTTGCGAACGCGCCCTCAAACGCCATGCCAAAGAGCTTGCCGAGCGCGAGCGCGTCAACGGCATGTATGAGCTTATGCACGAGCTTGGCGGCGATGGGGTGGTCGTTGGTGTCGACGAGGTGGGCCGTGGCTCGGTAGCGGGTCCCTTAACCGTGTGTGCCGTGTGCCTTCCCATGGAGCCGCGCGTCTGGGGTATCAACGATTCCAAAAAGCTTACGCCGGCGCGTCGCGAGCTGCTCTCGGTGAAGATTGCCGAGGTCGCGACGGCGATTGGTTTTTGCCATATCGCGCCTGCGGATATCGATGAGATGGGTATGGCCCGCGCTATCCGTACCGCCGTCGCGGGTGCGGTGGCCGATACGGGGCTCGAGCCCGATTGCGTCCTCATGGACGGCAACCCCCTGGGCGCCGTTCCTAACGAGCGCGATGTGGTGAAGGGCGATGCCAAGATCGCCTGCATCGCCGCGGCGTCCATCATGGCCAAGGTCACGCGTGACGAGATGATGGTCGAGTACGACGCCGAGTACCCCGAGTACCATCTGGCCGAGTCGAAGGGCTATGCAAGCCCCGAGCATATCGAGGCCATTCGCAAACATGGACTTTGTCCGCTGCATCGCGTGAGCTTTTGCGGAAACTTTCTGCAGACTGAGCGCCTTTTCTAGGTCAATTGTGGAGACAGGGACTTCTGGAGTTTTGTAAACCAGCTGGTAGCGGGCCGTATGCAGCACCATTGCTGCGTACGGCCCGTTTTTTGTCGGCATTTGGTCAGCTTTTGGTTTGCTTCCGGTACTTACCCGCATGAAAGGTGCCCTCATCATCGGGGCAATGCAGTGTGCGGGAAAGGAGACCCCATGAGTGCCGCAAGCAAAAAGAGCAAGACGCAGCAGCTCAAGGAGCGTTGGGAAAACGGCGAGCTCGACTGCGGGGCGATGACGCCCGAGTTTATCAAGGGACTCAGTCCCCGCGAGCTGGGTATGCTGGGTGAGCTTATCGCAATCGACTACTTTAACGAGCGCGGCTACACCTTGCTGGAGCAGGGTTATCGTTGCACCGAGGGCGAGGCCGATCTGGTGCTGCTCGATGAGCTCGACGATGTCGTGGTAATGGCCGAGGTCAAGACCAGACGCGTCGCACTGGATTGCAGCACGAGGGTCTTTCCGGAGGAGGCCGTGGACGCCCAAAAGCAACGCCGCTACCGCCGCATCGCAAGTTGCTATCTCATGGAGCATTATCCGCTCAAGGCGATTCGCTTCGATGCCGTGGGTGTCACCATCCGCGGCGGGCATATCGCCGAGATCGAGCACCAGTACAACGCGTTCGATTGGCAGGTGTCGTGATGGCGTTCGAGACGTTTGCCGTTCACGCGGCCTGCATCCGCGGCGTCGAGGCGATTCCCGTCACGGTCGAGGTCTCGCTTGCCGGTGGCATCCCAGGCATTCAGATGCTCGGTATTCCGAGTATGGAGGTGATGGAGTCACGCGGTCGTATTCGCTGCGCGATGCGCTCCGCCGGGTTCGAGATCCCGCGCTCGGGCATTACCGTTAACCTGGCACCCGGCGATATCCGCAAGACCGGTAGCGGCTTTGACCTGCCCATCGCCATCGCGGTTCTAGCGGCCGATGAGCAGATTCCCCGTGACAACCTCGATCGCTGCCTTATCGCAGGTGAGCTTGGTCTGGACGGTACGGTGCTTCCCGTCAAGGGCGAGGTGGCGTTTCAGCTATTGGCTCGCGACATGGGGCTGTCTTTTATCGCCGGCAGGTCCGACCAGCATGTGCCACTCGCGGGCGTAGATTGCGGCTTTATCGACCATCTGTCTCAGCTTGCTCACGGCATGGGCGATGCCGCACGACACTACTTGGATTCCGAGGGTGTCGAGGCGACCTTTGAGCCCGAGCTCGACTATGCAGACGTGCTGGGGCAGGAAGTCGCTAAACGCGGCATGGCGCTTGCGGCGGCAGGAGAACTCGGCTTGCTCATGATCGGGTCTCCGGGATCGGGCAAGACGATGCTCGCACGCCGTATGACCGGCATCCTGCCCGAGCTTTCCGTTGAGGATCAGCAGGAGGCACTGTGCATCCATTCGGTTTTGGGTGAGAACATTGATGGCTTGTTGGCGGGGCACCGCCCCTTCCGCAGTCCCCACCACAGTATTTCGACCGCAGGCCTTATCGGCGGCGGGCGCCCGGTGCACCCGGGTGAGATCAGCCTTGCTCATGGCGGCGTGCTCTTTTTGGACGAGCTTGCCGAGTTTCCCACTGGCGTGCTGCAGACGCTGCGTCAGCCCATCGAGCGCGGCTACGTGAGGATCGTACGCGTCGACGGGGCCTTTACCTTCCCGTCGCGCTTTCAGCTGCTGGCTGCGAGCAATCCCTGCCCCTGCGGCTTTTTGGGCGATCGCGAGGTGCCGTGTCGCTGCTCGGCGGCGATGGTCGAGCGCTATCGGTCTAAACTGCGCGGTCCTTTGGCCGACCGTATCGACATGATGATCGATGTGACCCGTCCCGACCCTCAAGTGATTATCGAGGGTGCGGAGGGCATGTCGTCGGCCGAGTTACGTGACTACGTTGTGCGCGGTCGCGCCTTTCGCGCTTGGCGCGAATCCCGCATGGACGATGCGGATGCCGAGGCCGAGGATGACGAGACTCGGTCCATTGACGGCGTCGTTTCGACCTTTGAGCTCGATGATGCGGCGGAGAAGTGTGTGCTCGGCCTGTCGAAGCGCACGCATCTCACAGGGCGTGGCATCGTGCGCCTTGTTCGCATTGCGCGCACGATCGCAGATGTCGCCGAGAGCGAGCAGGTGACGCAGGACCACGTGCTCGAGGCGGCGATGTACCAGGGAAGGAGGGACCAATGATGGCTGAGGGGACCTTCGAGCTGCATCCAGGTGACGCGTTGTATCCCGAGACCGTTTTGGAGCTTTCTGATGTACCTCAGACGCTCTATGTGCGCGGCAACCCCGAGGCGCTTTCGACGCCCGCGCTCTCCATCATCGGTGCGCGAAAGGCCTCGCCGTATGGTCTTGCCGTGGCAGAGCTTGCGGCAAAGGTGGCGATCGAGGCGGGAGTGACGGTTGTTTCGGGCGGCGCGGTCGGTTGTGACCAGGCCTCGGGTTGGGCTGCGGTCAACGCCGGCGGCAAACACGTCGTGGTGCTGGGGACGGGCGCCGACGTGGTCTATCCGCGTTCGAGCGCGGGGCTTATTACTCGCACGCTCGATACGGGTGGCGCGGTCGTGTCGATCTCTCCGTGGGGCATGGGTCCGCGCAAGTTCGCCTTTCCGCGCCGCAATCGCGTGATCGCGGCCCTGTCGCAAGCCCTCTTTGTATCCGAGGCGGGTATGCCTTCTGGGACGTTTTCTACAGCCGAGGCTGCTATGGATTTGGGGCGCGAACTTCTTGCCGTGCCGGGGTCGATCCTATCACCCGAGTCGCGTGGCACGAATTACCTCATTGCGAACGGTGCCTGCTGCATCGTCGACGAGGAATCTATCGAGATGGCTATCTCACGCATCTACGGAACCCTGCGCTACTCGCGCCCCGATGCTCCCGGCATTGCCGACTTGGATCCAACGCAGCAGACCGTGATGCATGCGCTCATCGCCTCTCCGCTCAAGGTCGACGACATCGCGGCGCTCGTCTCGCTCGATGCTGTCGGCGTACTCAAACTCTTGGGTTCGCTTGAACTCGAGGGCCTTATCGAGCGCATGATGGATGGAAGGTATGCGCCCTCCAAGTTTGCCCTTCACGCCCAGACACCCTTCGGTCACAATGGAAAACGTGTCAATTAGAAAGGTGTTTGCAGATGCAGTTCGATCAGGTGACAGTTATCGGTGGCGGTCTGGCGGGATCGGAATGCGCGATCCAGCTGGCAGATCGCGGGTTTGCCGTAAAGCTGTGCGAGATGCGCCCCCAGGTGAGCTCCCCGGCCCACCATACCGATCACTTGGCGGAGCTTGTCTGCTCCAATTCGTTTAAGTCGACCCGTCCGGATTCTGCTGCCGGCTTGCTGAAGGCCGAGCTTGAGCGTATGGGTTCGGTACTGCTCGATTGCGCCCATCGTGCGGCCGTTCCCGCCGGCGGCGCCCTGGCGGTCGACCGTGTCAAGTTTTCCGAGCTCGTCGAGGCCGAGGTTGCCGCACGCCCCAATATCGAAGTCGTTCACGGCGAGGTCACCCAGATTCCCGAGGGCCACGTGGTCATTGCCGCGGGCCCGCTGTGCTCCCCGGCGTTGAGCGAGGAGGTCATGAAGCTCGTCGGTGGCGACGCCTTGGCGTTCTTTGACGCGGCAGCTCCGATTGTCGATGCCTCCACGCTCGACATGGACGTGCTGTTCTCGCAGTCGCGTTACGAGGAGCAGGGGAGTGGCGACTATCTTAACGCCCCGCTTAACAAGGAAGAGTACGAGGCCTTTATCGAAGCGCTCACTACGGCCGACCGTGTGGTGCTCAAGGACTTTGAGGGCGGTGACCTGTTCCAGGCCTGTCAGCCCGCCGAGGAGGTTGCGCGCACTGGCAAGGACGCCATCCGCTTTGGCGCCATGAAGCCCGTCGGACTCACCGACCCGCGAACTGGTCGTCGTCCCTGGGCGGCGATTCAGCTGCGCGCCGAGAACAAGGAGAAGACCGCCTATAACCTGGTGGGCTTCCAGACCAATCTGACCTTCGGCGAGCAAAAGCGCGTGTTCCATATGGTTCCCGGTCTGGAGAACGCCGAGTTCTTCCGCTATGGCGTCATGCATCGCAATACCTTTGTCGATGCGCCGCACGTGCTCGACGGGACCTTTGCCGTGCCCGGTACGAGTGTGCGCCTTGCCGGCCAGATTACCGGCACCGAGGGGTACATGGAAGCGGTTGCGACCGGTCTGCTCGCCGCGGTCAACACCTATGCCGAGGCTGTCGAGGCGGATCCTGTAGAGCTGCCACTCGTGGGCGCCCTGGGTGCGCTCGTAGGCTATGCGACCGATCCCGCTACGGTGGGCTACCAGCCCATGCATGTCAACTTTGGCCTGGTGCCGCCGCTCGAGGACGGCAAGCGCCGCAGCAAACGCGATCGCTACCAGGCCTATGCGGACCGCGCCCTCGAGGCCCTCGACGCCTACTTGGCCACGCGTTCCGACCTGTTTGGAGGCGACCGGTCATAGCCTTTGACCTGTACGATACCGTCGACTCGTTTATCGCCTATATCGCACGCGTCGAGGGTCTGTCTCTCAACACGGTTGCCGCCTATAGCTCGCGGCTGGAACGATTTGCTGCTTGGTGCGACTGTACGGGCACCGACGCGCGCGCGGCCGACGTGCGCACCGTTCGCGCGTATTTGGCCGAGCTCTCGCGCGAGCAGGTGGCACCCCGCACGCTTGCGGCGCATCTGTCGGCTATCCGATCGTTCTATCGCTGGATGGCCGCCGAAGGGATCGTTGAGGGCGATGCGGTCTCGGCAATCTCCTCGCCCAAACTCCCGCGCGACTTGCCCGGGGTGCTGACGACCCAGCAGGTTGAGGAACTGCTCCGCGCCCCCGACACCGCGACGCCCACGGGATTGCGCGATGCGGCGATGCTCGAGCTGCTCTATGCCTCCGGAGCACGCATCTCGGAGCTCGCGGCTCTCAATGTGGAGTCTATCGCATGGTCCGAGCGCACGCTGCGGCTGTGGGGCAAGGGCAGCAAGGAACGCATCGTGCCCCTGTATCGCCGCGCGCTCGAGGCGACCCGCACCTATATCGAGGAGGGGAGACCGGCACTGCTCGCCCAGGCAAAGCGTCGCGATGCCGCAAATGGTCCGCATCCGTTGTTTATCTCGGCGCGCGGCAATCGCATGAGTGCCGCTATGCTCAGGCGGCGCTTTCATATGCTGGCGACGCTCGCCGGCATTCCGGCTGATATTGCCCCGCATGCGATGCGCCATACGTTTGCGACGGATCTGCTCGAGGGTGGCGCGGATCTGCGTTCGGTGCAGGAGCTGCTGGGCCACGCGAGCCTGTCCACGACGCAGATTTATACGCATCTCACGCCCGATCGGCTCAAGAACGCCGTGGCCCAGGCCCATCCCCGTGGAGAGTAGATAGGGCGTCCCGCGCTGAACTAGCAAGGTGTGTGGTTTTGATTGCGGGTTGGCAGGAAGAAGTAATCCTGCTATCATTCATCGGGTTGCTTCACGGCAACATGTTTTTATCACGCACGCGCGGCTACTTCATACCGTGGTGCCCGGGCTTTGGTAGCACATGTCTGGGTTGGTTTTGGAGGATGACCCCGCGCGGAGGCAAACCACAGGAGGTTTAACATGGCTACCAAGATTAATATCCGCACCCTGCTCGAGGCCGGCTGCCACTTCGGTCACCAGACCCGTCGCTGGAACCCCAAGATGAAGCCGTTCATCTTCGGTGAGCGCAACGGCATCTACATCCTCGACCTCAAGCAGACCATCCTCGACGCCGACCAGGCCTACACCTTCGTTAAGAACGTCGCCAAGGGTGGCAACGTGCTGTTCGTCGGCACCAAGAAGCAGGCTCAGGAGGCCGTCAAGAACGCTGCTGAGCGCGCCAACATGCCTTACATCAACCAGCGTTGGCTCGGCGGTATGCTGACCAACTTCGTTACCATCCGCTCCCGCATCAACCGCATGGAGGAGCTCGAGGCCATGGTCGAGGACGGCCGCATGGCAGTGCTCCCCAAGAAGGAGCAGGCTGTGCTCGGTAAGGAGCTCACCAAGCTCCAGACCAACCTCGGTGGCGCCCGCGACATGAAGGGTCTGCCCCAGGCTCTCTTCGTCATCGACACCAAGCGCGAGGAGAACGCCATCAAGGAGGCCCAGCGCCTGAACATCCCCGTCGTCGCTCTGATCGACACCAACTCCGATCCCGACGAGGTCGAGTACGGCATCCCCTGCAACGATGACGCTATCTCCGCTGTCACCCTTATGTGCGAGCTCATGGCTGACGCCTGCCTCGCTGGCTCCGGCAAGGAGCAGGTCTCCGAGGCCGAGATGGCCGCTGAGCCCAAGGCCGAGTAAATCAGTCTTAGTTAATTCTTTTTCATCTCTTTGAAAGGAACCACAATGGCCCAGATTACCGCCGCTATGGTCAAGCAGCTCCGCGAGATGACCGACTCCCCGATGATGGAGTGCAAGAAGGCTCTCGTCGAGGCTGACGGCGACATGGACGCCGCTGTCGACGTTCTGCGTAAGAACGGCCTTGCCAAGGCTGCCAAGAAGGCTGGCCGTGAGACCAACGAGGGCGCTGTCGCCGCGTTCGTCTCCGAGGATGGCAAGACCGGCGCTCTGCTCGAGCTCTCCTGCGAGACCGACTTCGTTGGCTCCAACGCCAAGTTCACCGGCTTTGCTTCCAAGGTCGCTGAGGTTGTCGCTACCACCGAGCCTGCTGACGTCGACGCTCTGCTTGAGAAGCCGATGGGCGAGGAGACCGTTTCCTCCGAGCTCACCGAGATGATTCACATCATGGGCGAGAACATGAAGATCTCCCGCTTCGCCGCCCGTAAGGCCGAGAACGGCGCGCTCGCTTCTTACATCCACATGGGTGGTAAGATCGGCGTCCTCGTCGAGTTTGCTTTCGAGAAGGCCGAGACCGCTCAGGCTGAGTCCTTCAAGACCTTCGCTCACGACGTTGCCCTTCAGGTTGCCGCCGTCGCCCCGATCTGCGCTACCCGCGATCAGGTTCCGGCCGAGACCGTCGAGCACGAGAAGCAGATCTACATGGCTCAGGCTGCCGAGTCCGGCAAGCCCGAGGCCATTCAGGAGAAGATGGCTGTTGGCCGTCTGGAGAAGTTCTACAAGCAGTCTGTGCTCACTGAGCAGGAGTTTATCAAGGACAGCTCCCTCACCATCAAGAAGTACGCTGAGCAGGTCTCCAAGGAGCTCGGTGACACCATTACCGTCGTTGCCTTTGACCGTCTGGTCCGTGGCGAGTAAATAAGCTCTTGTAGCTGGTAATGAGCAGGCTGTGGGTTTTACTCACAGCCTGCTTTTTCATGGCTCTTCTAAGAGCCTTTGATAGAATGTTGAGAGTTCAATCTAAAGGAGGATCGCTTTGTCCGACATCCGATATAAACGCGTGCTTCTTAAGCTTTCCGGCGAAGCACTGATGGGCGACGGCCAATATGGCATCGACCCCAAGGTTACCGACCATCTTGCCAAGCAGGTCAAGGAGCTGCTCGCCGTTGGCCATGAGGTCGGCGTCGTTGTCGGCGGCGGTAATATTTTCCGCGGCATGGCCGGCGCTGCCGGTGGCATGGAGCGTGCTCAGGCCGACTACATGGGCATGCTGGCAACCGTTATGAACGCGCTCGCCCTGCAGGATGCCTTCGAGCATAACGATGTTCCCTGCCGCGTTATGAGCGCTATCCAGATGAACGAGATCTGCGAGCCCTATATTCGCCGTCGCGCCATCAATCACCTTTCCAAGGGCAACGTCGTCATCTTCGCTGCCGGTTCGGGCAATCCGTACTTTACGACCGACACCGCCGCGGCTCTTCGTGCGTGCGAGATCGGCGCCGAGATTCTGATTAAAGCCACCAAGGTTGACGGCATCTACGACAAGGATCCCGTCAAGTGCGTCGATGCCGTCCGTTTTGACAAGATTACCTATCACGAGGTTCTCGTCCGCGGTCTGCAGGTTATGGATTCCACGGCTACGGCACTGTGCCAGGATAACCGTATGCCTATTTTGGTCCTCAACATCGATGGCGAGGACACCGTCAAGCGCGCGCTTTCGGGTGAGCCCGTCGGCACGCTCGTCTATCAGGAGGATTAAGCATGGCAGAGAACATCACCGCCCATATGGACAAGTCGCTCGAGTCCCTCAAGCATAACTTCTCCAAGGTCCGTACCGGCCGCGCCAATGCCAACATTCTGTCCGACATCACCGTCGATTATTACGGTGTTCCCACGCCGGTCACGCAGGTTGCCGCCGTCAAGACCCCCGAGGCCCACATGCTGCTCATCGAGCCGTGGGACAAGGCACTCATCAATGCTATCGTCAAGGCCATCGGCGCTTCCGATCTGGGTATTACCCCCAACTCCGATGGCACCGTCGTTCGTCTTCCGTTCCCGGCTCCCACTGAGGAGCGTCGTCGTGAGCTCGTCAAGGAGTGCCGCGAGTACGCCGAGCAGGCCAAGGTGTCTATCCGTAACATCCGTCGCGAGTTCAACAACAAGCTCGAGCGCGATGAGGAGCTCACCGAGGACGATGTCCGTCGCGAGCAGGCCAAGGTCCAGAAGCACACCGATGAGTATGTCGCCAAGGTCGAGGAGCTTCTGAAGGAAAAAGAAGCCGAGGTCATGGAGATCTAAGGTGCAATACGACGAGCATAAACTGGTCGAGTACTTTGCCGACGCCCCTGCGGGCGTCGGTTTTTCCGACCTTGACCTCAATAACATTCCGCACCATATCTCGTGCATCATGGACGGCAACGGTCGTTGGGCCACGTCGCGCGGTCTTGCGCGCACTGAGGGCCACAAGGCGGGTATCGTCTCCCTTCGCGAGATTATTACCGCCTGCGTGCGTCTGGGCGTCGACGTGCTTTCGGCCTATGCGTTTTCTACCGAAAACTGGAACCGCCCGCAGCATGAGGTCAACGTCTTGATGCACCTGTTTGCCAAGACGTTTATCGACGAGTTGCCGCTTCTGAAGCGCGAAAACGTGCGCGTTGTCTTTTTGGGTGACATTTCCGCGCTGCCCAAGAAGACCCGCGACGTTTTTGAACGCGGTCTTGCCGAGTGCGCCAATCACACCGGTATGACGCTGGCGCTTGCCGTCAACTACGGCGCGCGTGCCGAGATTACCCGCGCTGTCCATCAGATCGCACTCGACGCTGCTGCCGGTAAGATCGATCCTGCCACAATTGATGACGATATGGTGGCTTCCCACCTCTATACCGCCGGCCTACCCGATCCTGAGCTTGTGATTCGCACCTCTGGTGAGCTGCGCCTTTCGAACTATCTGCTGTGGCAGGTGGCTTATTCCGAGTTCTACGTCACCGATACCTATTGGCCCGACTTTGATCGTTGGGGCCTTGTCGACGCCATTTTGGCCTATCAGGGCCGTGACCGTAGGTTTGGTGGACTGAGCAAGACCGAGGAGGCTTAATCGTGTCCGATCGTCCCAAGGCATCTGCTCCCAAGACGCCTGCGCGCAAAGCTGCCACTGCTGGCGCGCCTGCAGCGAAAAGCGGCACCGGTTCGTGGCTGGCGGGCTTTATTACCCGTGCCGCTGCCGGTATCGTCTACGCCGTTGTCTTTATCCTGTGCCCTGTCTCTTATACACATCTGACGCTGCCGACGATACTCCTTGTGT
>CABRID010000023.1 GCA_902470895.1 uncultured Collinsella sp. | reverse complement strand
CTGGTGATCTCCGCCTTGAGAGGGCGGCGTCCTAAACCGCTAGACGAACGGGCCACATGACATCTGCACTGCCGTGCTGCGAGATAATATATTACGGGACAAAAAACGTCAGCGCAAGAAGAAATTCCAAATTGCCGAAAAATTGTCGGCAGGTTATGGAACACGCAGGTAAACTTGGTAGCTAATTCAAGTTGAGATGAACCAAAAGAGCTTCGCGCTCGTTGGGAATATCGTCTTCGATCACGGCGTCGAGGGCGGAGTTGAGAAGCTGACCCAGTTCCGGCCCGGGCTTGACTCCGGCACGGATCAGGTCGCCGCCGTTGATGGCGAGCATCTTGAGCGTATAGGGCTCCCCTGCCTTCAGCATCTCGTGCGCCAGCGCGCGCATCTCCTCAATCGTCTCAACGTAATAGAAGCACGACGGGGCCTTGCCAAGTGTGTCGGCACGCTTAAGGTCCATGAGCTCGTCAATCAGGCGGGCTGTGTCGACGCCCTCACCCGAAAGCGCGCGCATCATATTGAGCAGGCAGGAGCGCTCGGGGCGCAGCGGCTTGTCATGGTATTTGATGAGCAGGCACACGTCGCGCACCAAGTCGTGCGAGAGGGCCAGGCGATCCATAATGACGCGCGCCTTCTTGGCGCCGAGCTCGGGATGACCGTAGAAGTGTCCGCTGCCGGCGTGATCGACCGTGAGGCACTCGGGCTTGGACACATCGTGCAAAAACGCCGCCCACATAAGGCTCGACGAGGGCGCGACGCCGTCACACAGCGCGAGCTCCCCCGCCACCGTCAGCACACGGGCGATATGCACGTAGACGTTAAACGCATGATAGACACTGCGCTGATCAAACCCGCGACCCGCTGCCAACTCGGGCACGGCGGCGCAGATGAGCTCGGGATAGCGGAGCATCGCGTCTCCCCCATGACCGGTCGAAAGAATGCCCTCGAGCTCAATACCCACACGCTCACGCGCCACGGCATCGAGCAGCGGCGCGCACTCGGCAAGCGCACGCTTGGTCTCGGGCTCAATCATAAAGTCCAGACGGCAGGCAAAGCGCACCGCACGCAGCATGCGCAGGGCGTCCTCGTTAAAGCGACGCTTGGGATCGCCGACAGCGCGAATCAGCTTGCGCTCCAAGTCACCCTGGCCGTCGTAGCGGTCGACAAGCCCGCGCTCGGGATGCCAGGCCATGGCATTGACGGTAAAGTCGCGGCGCGCCAGATCGTCCTCGAGCGAGGCGGCACGCTCCACACTCTGGGGATGGCGACCATCGGTGTAAAAGCCATCCAGACGGTACGTGGTGACCTCGATACGCTCGCCATCGGAAATAGCCGTGATTCCGCCAAATTTAATGCCCGACTCCACAACCGCGATGCCGGCGGCCTCGAGCGCCGCTTTGGACTCCTGCCACAGGCCGCTACAGCACATATCAACATCGTGGCTGGGGTACCCCATCAGGGCGTCGCGCACCCAACCGCCCACGTACCAAGCCTCAAGACCAGCCGCCTCAAGCGCGCGCAGGACGCGCAGGGACGCATCGGACGGTTGAGTACCGTTGAGCGAAA
Organism: uncultured Collinsella sp.; assembly: GCA_902470895.1. Taxonomy (GTDB): domain Bacteria; phylum Actinomycetota; class Coriobacteriia; order Coriobacteriales; family Coriobacteriaceae; genus Collinsella. Next base: position 21,092 of record CABRID010000023.1, on the reverse strand, counting down.
CATTGCACATGCCTATGGCCTCCTGCGACTATCAAATTGGCTATCGATTGCGTCTGCAAGAAGTCTAGCAAGAAACAGCCTCCACTGCACACGCAAGTCCGATAAACAAAAACGCATCCGTCCTAGTCTAAGACGGATGCGAAATAATCAAACTATTCAGACAAGGTGCCGGAACTAGCAGACCTGGCGAACCTCGATGTGCTTCTTATATTCGTCCACCTTGGCAAAATCACCCAGACCGGGGCACTCGACCACGTTGGCGCCAGTGGCCATCGAAAGGCGCAGGGCGTCCCCGACGCGCTCGGGGGCGTCGTGCCACACGGACAGGAAGGCAGCGAGCGAGGAATCGCCGGCGCACACCGTCGACAGCAGCTTGACGTCGAAGGTGCGGTTGGCAAACCAGATATGCTCGCCGTTGGAGAAGTACGCACCGGCGCCACCAAGGGTCAGCAGCACGTTCTTGGCGCCCTTGGCGTGCAGCTCGGCCATAGCGCCCTTGACGGACTCGTCGTCGCCACCGCTCACCTTGATGCCAAAGATGTCAAGCAGCTCGTCGTCATTGGGCTTGATCAGCAGTGGCTCCAGAGCAATGAGGTCTGCCAGCTGATGGCTCGAGATGTCGAGGACGAACTCGGCCCCCTTGGCCTTGACACGGCGCAGGACCTCGGCCAAGAAGCCCTCGGAAGTGTTGGGAGGCAGCGAGCCGCTGATGACCAGGCAGGTCATGTCATCGAGCGAATCGATAAGTTCAAACATCTCCTGCTCGTTGGCCTCATTGATGGCGGCACCGGCATTGACCATGTTGTACTCGGTGTCGGGACCGGCGTTGAGGAACACATTGACGCGCGTAATACCGTCGGTCCACACGGGCTTGACGGGCACGCCCAGGGCCTCGGCGCCCTTAACGATAAACTCACCCGAGAAGCCGGCGAAGAAACCCAGGATCGTGGTGTCGACACCATAGTGGTCAAGCGTAAACGAGACGTTGAGGCCTTTGCCGTTGGGCGTGTAGACGGCATTGCGGGTACGCGTGACGGTATTGGCAGTAAGGCCGTCGCAGGCGATGTTGTAATCAATGGCGGGATTAGCAGTGAGCGTGTAAATCATGAATGTTCCTTTCACGAAGCAACGTGTTAATGAAAGTATATTCCACACATCGGTAAAAGGCTAGGACAACTCGGTGAACGGTGTGGAAGCGATGAAGTACGGCAGGACACCTCTCCCCCATGGCGGAACAAAAAAGGCGCCCCGGCCGAAACCGGGGCGCCGCATGCGCACGAATATGTCGCGTTTCGATTACTGACGATCGAGCTTGCGGACAGCAACGCGCTTGCTGTACTCGTCGACGTGACCGAAATCACCAATGCCGATGGACTCGGCAACGTTGGCGCCGGTGGCCATAGCGAGCTTCATGGCCTCCTCGACGTTGTCGCGATCCCTGTACCACTTGTGCAGGAACGCAGCGAGGGTGCAGTCGCCGGCGCAGACGGAAGAAACCAGCTTGATGTTGAACTCACGCTTGGCGTACCAGATGTCCTCGCCGTTGGAGAAGTAAGCGTCGCCGCGGCTACCACGGGTGAGCAGCACGTTCTGAACGCCGGCGTCGTGAGCCATCTTCATGGCAACGCGGACCTCGTCGTCGGTGTCGACCGGCACGCCGAAGATGGCCTTCATCTCGTGATGGTTCGGCTTGATGAGCAGCGGCTTCTTGTGAGCGAGCTCCTTGAGCTTGTCGGAGGACAGGTCCAGGACGACGTCAGCGCCACGAGCCTGAGCGTGCTCCATGACCTGAGCCAGGAAGTCGGGCGTAGCTTTGGGAGGCACGGAGCCGGAGACAATCAGGCACTCAAGATCGCCCGCGGTGTCCAGGATGTTGTAGAGCTCCTCCTGGTGCTGCGGCGTGATCGGAGCACCCGGGTTCAGGATGCCGTACTCGTGCTGGCCATCGTTGACGTAGGTGTTAATGCGCGTGATACCGTCGGTCCAGACCGGGCGGCAGAGGCAACCCAGGTTCATGACCTCCTCGACGATGAACTTGCCCGTGAAGCCAGCGAAGAAGCCGAGCGCGACGGTGTCGACGCCCATCTTCTTAAAGGCGAAGGACACGTCGAGGCCCTTGCCGTTAGCCGTGTAGCTGGCCGAACCGGTGCGGACGTTCTCGTCGGGCTCGAGCGGAGAGCTCGAAACCGTCATGTCGACAGCCGGGTTAGCGGTTAGCGTGTAGAACATTTACAGTACCCCCTGTATATGTGAGGGCCGCGTGGCCGGCCCATTCCAACCACGCGGTTACCTCTGATACCAAATTAGCGAGCTGCGGACTCGAGCAGTGCCTTGACCTCGGCGGCGGTGTTGCAGGCGAGCGCCTTCTCGGCGAGCTCGTCGCACTCGGCCTTGGTCCACTGGCTGATGGTCTTACGGGCGCGCAGGATCGACGGAGCACTCATCGAGAACTCCTCCAGGCCCCAGCTGATCAGCAGCGGCTCGAGCAGCGGATCGGCAGCGGCCTCGCCGCACATACCGACCATGATGCCGGCCTTCACGCCGCTCTCGATGATGTTCTTGAGCGAGCGGAGCACGGCGGGATAGTAAACCTGGTACAGGTTGGAGATGGTGTCGTTGCCACGGTCGGCGCACATGGTGTAGCCGATCAGGTCGTTGGTGCCGATGGAGAAGAAGTCGGCGACCTCGGCAAGACGGTCTGCGAGCAGCGAAGCGGCAGGCGTCTCAACCATGATGCCGACCTCGATGTTCTCGTTGAACTTGCGACCCTCTTCAGTCAGCTCGGCCTTGCACTGCTCGACAAGCTCCTTGACAGCCAAGACCTCCTCGACGCAGGTGACGAGCGGGATCATGATCTTTACGTCACCGAAGGCGCTAGCGCGCAGCAGAGCGCGGAGCTGGACCTTGTACTGGTCGGGATTGGCCAGGCAGTAACGCACGGCGCGGAAGCCCATGAAGGGGTTATCTTCCTTGACCATGTGCAGATACGGAATCTCCTTGTCGCCACCCACATCGAGCGTGCGGATGATGACCGGAGCGCCCTTGAGCGCGCTGGCGACCTTACGGTAGGCGTTGAACTGCTCCTCCTCGGAAGGAAGCTCGGCAGAGTCCATGAACAGGAACTCGGAGCGGAACAGACCGATGGCCTCGGCATCGTGATCGAGCGCGTTGGGCACGTCATCAGGGTTACCGATGTTGCAGGCGATGATCTTCTTGATGCCATCGGCAGTCACGGACGGCTTGCCACGGAAGGCCTCGAGGGCTGCCTTCTCGGCAGCGAAGGCCTCGGCCTTGGCAGTGTAGGCAGCGAGCGTCTCCTCGTCGGGATCGGCCTCAACGATACCCTTGCCACCGTCGACGACAACGGTCATACCGTTGCGCAGCGCGGTGCAGCTGTTGGAAACCGAAAGGACAGCCGGGATCTCGAGGGCACGCGCGATGATCGCGGAGTGCGACGTGCGGCCACCGGTCTCGGTGACGATACCGGCAACGTGGGCCTTATCGATCGTGGCGGTCATGGACGGCGTGAGGTCATGCACGACAACGACGGTGTTCTCGGGCAGGACGGAGAGGTCGACGACCTCCTTGCCCAGCAGCTCGGCCAGAATACCGGTGCGGATGTCGGCGATGTCGGCCGCGCGCAGACGGAACATCTCGTCGTCCATGGACAGGAACATGTTCTCGAACATGGTCGAGGTGTCCATAAGCGCCTGCTCGGCGCAGGTACCACCGTCAATGGCGGCGTTGATGGCGTCGGTCATACCCGGATCCTGAGCCAGGACAATATGTCCGCTCATGATCTCGGCCTCGGCCTCGCCCACCGTCTCCTTCATGTGGTCGGCCTGAGCCTGGGTCTTCTCGCAGAAGACCGAAAGAGCGGACTGATAGCGCTCCTTCTCTGCTGCCGAATCAGCAACCTCGTGCGGCTCAAACGTCAAGTCGGGATCGACGGCGACCATGACGGTGCCGATACCGATGCCCTCGGAAGCGTTGACTCCCTGATACATTCCCATTCCTCTCTCCGTGTCATGTGATAAAGCGTTTTGCCATATCCATGACAAAAGAGCGCAGTTACCTTACAACAGGTCACTGCGCCCCCAAATATGAACTTAGTTGTTCAACATGCGACCCGTTTGAGTTCTACTCGCCAAGACCGCTCTTGATGAGCTCGATGGCAGCAGCCAGAGCCTCGGCCTCGTCAGCGCCGTCGCACTTTACCTCGACCTCGGTGCCGCAGGGGATACCAGCAGCCATGAGGGCCATCGGGGACTTGCCGTTGACCTCCTTCTCGGGGGTGATGACCGTCACGTCACAGGCGTACTTGCCCATGGTGGAGGCGAACAGACCAGCCGGACGCATGTGCAGACCCTGAGGATTAACGAGGGTAGCCTTCTCAGAAACCATAGTTGACTCCTTTTTTGTGTTTAACCCCTGTCATGTATGTGGCAGGAGTCAGATTCACGACGTTGTTTATATTAACTCACATCAAACGGTTTTTCATTATGTTTCGGACGAATTGTTGGACAGATGTGTTTGTCGTCCGCTTGCTCGCCCACAGGGGGCCGGGCGCGGCCAGTGAGATTTCCTGCTCTACAGTCCTGCTCGCACGAAGAGCACATTAAGTGCTCTTCGGCTCGAGCGGAACTCGCGATAAATCTCACAGGCCGCGCACGGGCCCCTGTGGGCGAGCAAGCTGCGGAAACACGGTCGGTCCAGAGTAATGTCGGCTGAAAGGCATTCTGGCTGATGGGATAACCGATGCGTTCTCTGATTCGAAAAAGGCGGAGGCCCTGGAGAGGGACTCCGCCTTATATACAGGGGGCGATGTTATTCGCGGGCTGGGGGATTAGACCAGGCGGGCGTTGATCGTCTTGGCGATCTCGGCGGCGTCGGTGGAACCCTTGACGGTGGCACGGAAGTCCTCGTCCATGAGCGCCTCGGCGACCTTGGACAGGATCTTGAGGTGCGTGGTGCCAGCCTGGGCACCCGGGATGAGCAGGGCGATAGCCACGTTAACGGGAGCGCCGTCCATGGTGTCCCAACCGGTCACGCCGGACTCGTCCTTAACGACGATGACGGCAGCCTCGGTAATGGCGTCGGACTTGGCATGCGGGATGGCGAAGCCCTCCATCATGCCCGTGGTGCCCTCGGCCTCGCGAGCCAGGAAGGCGTTCATCACGGCGTCGGCGTCGCTGGCGATACCTGCCTTGACGGCCTGGTTGGAAACGAAGCTCAGAGCCTCGTCACGAGAAGCGAAGTCCTCGGCGACAAAGACATTCTCGACCTTCACGAAGTCGGCAGCCTCGGCCTTGGGGGCCTCGACGGCAGCGGCCTTGGGGGCCTCAACGGGCTTGGCTACAGGAGCGGCCTTCTGATTCTTCTCGAAGTCGTACTTCTTGAAGGCCACGAACAGGATGCCACCGACCACAGCGCCGATGAGGATCGCGAGGACCCACAGCGGACCGTTCTCGACAACAGGCAGGACCAGGAAGCCGCCGTGAGGCGCCGGATCGTGAACGTTGAAGAAGATGGTCAAGATGGAAGCGATGGAAGAACCGAGCATCATGATGGGCATGACGGGCCAGATGTTCTTGGTCATGAACGGAATGGCGCCCTCGGTGATGTGGGTGCAACCAAGGATGAGGTTGACGATACCGGCGTCATGATCCTCCTGGCTGAAGTACTTCTTGCCGACAACGACGGCGAAGGTGGTGATCAGCGGCGGAACGATGCAAGCGGCGGAGACGGCAGCCATGAAGTTGGTGCCGAAGTTGTAGGTCTCGGTGCCGACGCCAGCTTCGAGAGCGGTACCGAGCAGGAAGGTGCCAGTAGCGTAAGCAGCCTTGTTGACCGGGCCGCCCATATCAAAGGCGCACATGCAGCCGATGGCCAGGCCAAGGATCACCGGACCGGAGTTACCGAGGCTCTGCAGGAAATCCATCATGCCCTGGTTAATGGCAGCCATGGGGCCGGAAATACCGAGCATGACCAGGCCGACGATGGCGGTAGAGCACAGCGGATACAGGAAGATTGCCTTCAGGCCATTAAGGCTCGCGGGAATTTTAGAGAAAGCCTTCTCGAGCAGCAGGATGACATAGCCAGCGAGGAAGCCGCCGACGATGCCGCCCAGGAAGCCGAAGCCCACACCCGAGCCTCCAGCGTCGATCATGCCGGTATCGGCGTTGATGGGAAGACCCTGGATGGCAATCATACCGGCAACAAAGCCGGGGACGAGCGCCGGGCGCTTGCCGATAGACTCGGCGATGTAGGCGGAGAGCACCGGAACCATGAGGTTCATGGCGATACCGCCGATAATCTTGAGCATCGCGGCAAAGCTGTTGTAGTCGGCAGCCGTCGAATCAAAGGACGTGATGCCCCACAGGAACGAAATGGCGGTCAGAACACCACCGGCAACGACGAAGACCAGCATGTGGCTGACGCCGTTCATGAGGTGCTTGTAGATGACGTGACCGATGGACTCCTTCTCCTCGACCTCGTCCTCGACATCGGCGGCAGCGGCAACCGTGTCGTCGCCCTTGGCGGCGAGCGCGCGGTCGATCAGCTTACCAGCAGCCTCGACAGACAGGGCCTTGGAAACACCAACGGAAACCATGGGCTTACCGGCGAAACGCTCAGCCTGGACATCCTTATCGGCTGCGACGACGACGGCCTTGGCACCGGCGATCTCGCTCTTGGTGAGCTCGTTCTCGACACCGACCTGGCCATGTGTCTCGACCTTAATGGTCAGACCACGCTCGGCAGCTGCCTTCTCCAGCGCCTCCTTCGCCATGAAGGTGTGCGCAATGCCGGTCGGGCAACCGGTCGCGGCGATGATGTCAAACTTAGCCATGTGTCCCTCCTTCTTGAGTACAGCGCCCGCGGGCGCTCCCCTACACGCGCTTCGATGCGCGTTTTTCCACAACTGAAAGATACCAACCTACCGTCCGCGTGAGAAGAGACAAGGCGCAATTCTCCGGTGAAAGGTTCTTTCATAACCGTAAACGGTAAGTGAAAGTTTACCATCAACACTTGAAACGGCAAGGTGTATCTTGTAATTGAAAATGCCCGTATACTATGGCATTGCGAATCAAATTAGATTTTCATGCCAACCAGGAGCCATCCATGACCGATAGTAGCAAGAGCGCACTTTCCCTCATTAGCACCCATCAGGGATACAGCGAGTCCGAGCAGCGCATTGTCGACTATATATTGGAGCACCAGTCCGAGGCGCCACGCCTCACGGCCGCTCAGCTCTCGCGCGCCGCCGCCACGTCCGAGGCGACCGTTTCGCGCTTCTGCCGCAAGCTTGGCTTTGGTAGCTTCCGCAGCTTTCAGTTTTCGTTGGCGAGGGATTTGGAAAGCCAGCGTAACGAGGGCCTGACTGACGAGGTATCACTCGACAATATGGAGCAGAGCCTCAAGAACATCCTGGCTGCCAAGGTGAGCGAGCTTAATGCGACCATCGACGGCATTGATCACGACACGTTGGCCGCAGTTGTACACGCGCTTAAGAATGCCGGCGTTATTGAGTTCGCCGCCGTGGGCAATACAAACGCGGTCGCGCTCGACGCGACATTTAAGTTTTCGCAGCTGGGCCTGCGCTGCATGACGAGTACCATTAGCGAGACATCAATCGGCTTTGCGCTCACGTTGCGCCCGGGTGACGTCATCGTGCTAATCTCAAACTCCGGCAAATCGCGCCGACTGAATCGCATGGCAAAAGCGGCTCGCGACTGCGGCGCAACCGTAGTCGTCATCAGCAGCGATAGCAAGTCTCCACTTGCGCGCCTCGCCGACTACACCTTTAATACCGTCAATCACGAAGCGCTGCTGACAACGGGTGACTTCGCGTTCTCCAAGATGAGCGCCACGATGATCATAGAGGTCGTCTACAACTTCCTGCTGCCCGAAATCGAGGACGCCCGAGAGCACATCAGCTACTATGAGGAACTCATCCAACCGGATAAGGTCGTGGAGTAAAACGCGAAGTGGGACAAAAAATTCAGTCTATTTTGTCCCACCAACACCGCTGATACGACCTAACCTCGAGCTTCTTCAAGCATCTGCTTGGCATGCGCCAAGCTCGCCTCCGATTGATCGCCGCTCAACATGCGGGCGATCTCGGCGGTACGCGCTTCGCCGGTTACCTCGTCCAAATGCGTCTGGGGAACATCGCCCGGTTCCTTACTGACAACATAATGTTTGTCGGCCATGACCGCAACCTGCGCAAGGTGCGTTACGACGATGACCTGATGAGTAGCGGCAAGATCGGCCAGCACACCAGCAAGAGCACGAGCCGTAGAGCCGCCGACACCGGCATCGACCTCGTCGAATACCAGAGTGTCGACGCCGTCCGCATTGCCGAGGACAACCTTGCTTGCCAGCATGACGCGGCTGAGCTCGCCGCCCGACGCAATGCGGCGCAGGGGGCGCGGCGTCAAACCGGCACCGCTGCGGTATAGCAGCTCGTAGCTCGAAGGACCAACCGGCGTCCACTCAGCACGGGGAAGATCACGTGACTCCCAGACGAGCTCGGCGCCGCCCATCTCCAGGCGAGCCATCTGGCGGCCCACCTCGTGGCAGAAGCGCGGGGCCGCCGTATTACGGGCGCGCTTAAGTGCCTTGGCAGCGGCAAACAACTCGTGCTCGGCGCTCCCGAGTGCCTCACGCGCCTTTCTGATCTGTTCATCGCCATCATCGACCAGGGACAGCAGCTCTTGCGAGCGATCGCGCATGGCAAAAACATCGTCCATGGTGGGACCCCACTGACGCAACAGGCCCTTGAGGTCGGAATACCGCTCACGCATGCGAGCGAGCTCGCGCGGGTCGAAGGCGACGCCATCGCGATAGGCACGAAGCTCGTTCGCGCAATCCTCAAGGGAAATACAGGCATCCGAAAGCGCATCGGCAATATCGCCCAGTTTGCGATCGACGGTAGCCATGCGGGAAAGCTCTGCCACGGCGCTGTTCACGGCATCGAGCGCTCCCCCTTCGGCGGCAAGCGATCCATGGGCATCGTTAGCCGTGGCAACCAGTACCTCGGCATGTTCGGAGCGCGGCAGCAGTTCCTCGAGTTCCTCATACTCGCCCGGTTTGGGGTCGACCTCGCCGATGCGCTCGAGCGCAAAGCGCGCTTCCTCGACGCGGCTCCCCTGCGCACGCGAGGTCTCTTCGACACGTCGAACCTCCTTAGCGGCAGCTCGCGAAGCCTTAAAGCAGGCGCGGTAGTGCTCGAGCGCCTCGAGTGCAGGGCGCCCTGCCCAGGCATCGACCATCGCAACATGATGCGCCAGATCGAGCAAGCGCTGGTGCTCGTGTTGGCCGCACAGATCCATCATCACGCCAACGCGCTCCGAAAGCTCGCGCACACTGGCGATGCGGCCGTCAATCTTCACGCGGCTGCGGCCCTCGGCAGAAAGACTGCGCTGCACGGTGAAGCCCTCCGTGTCGTGCGGGCCGTCAAACAGGCGCGCCTCGACGCTCGCCAGCGCCTCGCCCTCGCGCACCGTAGACGAATCCGCGCGCTCACCCAAAATAAGCTTGAGGGCCGAGAGCAGCGCGGTCTTGCCGGCGCCGGTCTCGCCGGTCAGGACAGTCAGGCCAGCACTCGGCAGCAGCGTCGCCTCGCGAATGAGCGCAATGTTAGAAACCTGCAGCTCATCGATCATGACGGACTCCGTAGAATACGCGGCTCACCGAGTTATAGAAGCTCTCGGGGCCGTAATCGAGAAGCAGCACATCTCCGGGCCCGCGGCGCACCGCCACGCTCTCAACGGTGCCATCGCAGGTAATAAACTGTCCATCGATAGCGATTGCCGGAACACTCGGACGGTCATCAGACATAAAGATTTCGACGACATCACTTGGCGAAGTCAAAAAGGCACGGGCCTGAATGGTGTGCGGTGCAATGGGTACGCAGACCATGCCCGTATAGTCGGGGCTCACGATGGGGCCGCCGGCACTGAGCGCGTAACCCGTAGAACCAGTCGCCGTGGACACGACCACGCCGTCGCCACGCAGTCGGTCGATATGGTGGCCCGACACCGTGATGTCGAACTCGACCATATCGGACAGGGGACCGCGCGTAAGCGCCATGTCGTTGAGAGCGAAGGTGCGCACGACATCCTTCGTACCGTCTTCGCGCACGGACACGATATCCGCGGCGATGGTGGCGCGACGGCTCACGTGCAGCTCGCCGGAAAGGGCGTCGCTCACGACCTGCAGAATGTCGCGCTCCTCGGGGCTCGCAGCAGTTAAAAAGCCCAGGTGACCATAGGAAAGACCGAGGATAGGAATCTCGCGATGGTTGAGGATGCGGGCAGCGCGCAGCAACGTACCGTCGCCGCCGAGCGTAATGACCAGATCGGAGCCGTCAATATCAGGCGTGCTTTGAATCTTCGATCGCTGGTCGGCAGCCCATGCGACCTCATAGCCCTGGCGCGTCAGCCAAAGCTCGAGCATCAGGCCGCTCTCGACCGCCTCTTGCTTGTAGTAATTGGGAACCAGAAAGACCTTCATAGCGTTGCAGCTTTCTCGCTCAAAACCGATACCTGGGATTGCAGCACGTCTTGCGAGCGGTCGCCAGATTCAAATCTCGTGCCGTACAGGAAAAACTCAACGTTGCCCTTGGCACCATGAATGGGCGACACGCACACATCGACCGGGAACAGCCCCTTGGCAGCAAAGAGCTCAACCGCCGCCACGAGCGTATCGCGGCGCACGGCGGGATCGGTCACAATGCCGCCCTCGCCCACCAGCGCCGCCGGAGCTTCAAACTGCGGCTTTACGAGCGTGCAGAATGCACCCGTAGGCGCCAGGCACGCCAGTACCGCATCGATAATGTTCGCGATGCTGGTAAACGAGACATCACACACAGCCAGGTCGATGGCGCCGGCATAGCCAAGCTCAGGCAGCTGCGTCACGTTTGTGCGCTCATGCAGCGTCACGCGATCGTCCTGACGCAACGACCAATCGAACTGGGCGCGACCCACGTCCACAGAGACAACAGTCGCAGCTCCGCGCTTGAGCAGGCAATCGGTAAAACCGCCGGTAGAGCAGCCCACATCCAAACAGGCAAGGCCCGTCGGATTGATGCCAAACGCATCAAGCGCGCCTTCGAGCTTAAGACCGCCGCGGCCAACATAGGGAATACGCCCCTTCACGTGCAGCGGCAGCCCCGGCATCACCTTAAGACCCGGCGAAGTCAAGCGCTCGCCGCCACTCGAGACCAAGCCGGCCATAAGAGTGCGAAGGGCATCCGCGCGATCGGCGCAGATGCCCTGTGAAATCAGTTCGTCATCAAGACGCACGCGTTTCATGAATGCCATCAACCATTCGTATCCGGAGATGCGGCCTAGCTATCCTGGGATTCGTTTGCCGCATCCTCATCGTATTCCTGTTCGAGCTTATCGGCCTCACGCGGCGTCAGCTCAAACTTGTCGACCATATCGACCGCGCGGGAGCCCAGCTCAATCGCCTCGTCAAACAGATCGAGCGAACGCTCCAAGGACGTATCCTTGGAGCGAACGGTAGCGATGATCTGGTCCAGGCGATCCGAGATCTCATCGAAGTTGCGGACGGAACCCTCTGGCATGGCTACTCCTCGACGGAGTCGGCCTCGACGGCCTCAGCAGCGTCCGCATCCTCGGCAAGTACACCGGCGGCAGCCTGAGCGGCAGCGACCTTGGCGGCCGCCTCGGCAGCCTGCGCCTCCTCGCGAGCGCGATCCTCGGCCAGCAGTTCCTGGTACAGGTCCTCGCCCGGCAACTCCTCGCTGCGCGCGATCTTGCCCAGCACGCCGTTGACGAACGACGCGGACTGATCGGTGCCATAGGCCTTGGCAAGCTCGACAGCCTCATTGATCACGATGGCGTCCGAGACCTCCTCGTCGGTGAGGAAACGCATCTCGTAAACGGCGATACGCAGCAGATTGCGGTCGGCGCCGGGCATGCGCATAAGATCCCAGTTCTTGGCAACGGAGCGCAGAGCGCAGTCGATGCGGTCGATATGCTCGTAGGCACCGCGGCACAGCTCCAGCGCATAGGGGTCGAGGGGACCCTTCGAGATCAGGAAATCACCCTCGAGGACGCGCTCAAGCGGGCTGTCCGTGGCCTCGGCCTGGAACAGCAGCTGCAGCGCCTGACTGCGGGCAAGCGTACGCCCGCGATAAACCTTAAGGCTCAAAGGTTACTCCTTGGGGAAAACGAGGCCGTCGATGCAAACGTCAACGCGCTCGACCTCGACGCCCACCTGGGCATCGATGGCGGCGACCACGGCGGCGCGAACGGCCTCGGCGAGTTTCTTGAACGGATAGCCAAAGAACACCACGACACGCACGGTGAGTGCGAGCTTGTCGCCGACGACCTCGGCCTCGACCGCCGGCTCGGAAGCCGGGGCCTTGGACGAGAGCATCATGGAGACAAGGTTGGTGGCAAGGTCCTTGACGCCAACGGAGGCGATGCCCTCGACATCGGACACGGCGCGCGAGACGATGGCGGTCAGAACATCGGGCGAAATGCCGATGCCGTCAATCTTGATTTCCTGGGGCATGAGTCCTCCTAGAAGATTTGGTTGCTAGACGCGGGAGACGAACTTGCCGTCGCGGGTGTCAACCTTGATGACCTCGCCCTCGTTGAGGTACATGGGGACCTGGATGACAGCGCCGGTGTCGATCGTGGCCGGCTTGGTGGAACCCTGGACGGTGTCGCCCTTAAAGCCCGGGTCGGTTTGGACGATGGTGGTCTCGATGAACATCGGCGGGGTCACGCCCATGAGCTCATCGTCGGCGAAGAGCAGCTGGCAGACGTCGTTCTCGCGCAGCCACTTGGAGTTCTCGCCCACCATGTCCTCGGGAACGGGAACCTGCTCATAGGACTCGTTGTCCATGAAGATATAGTCGGTGCCATCGTTGTAGAGGTACTGGAACTCACGGGTGGTGAGCATGACGCTCTCGAACTTGGTGCCGGCGTTGCAGGTGTTCTCGACGACGCGGCCGCTCTTGATGTCGCGGGTCTTGTAGCGCACAAACGCGCCGCCCTTGCCCGGCTTGACATGCTGGAACTCGACGATGGTGTAGACCTTGTCCTTGATGCGGAGACCGAGGCCGTTCTTGAAGTCGGCGGTAGAAATGGTAGGCATAGCGACCTTTCTTGTTATGGGCAGAACGCACAAGCGTCCAAATTACATACGACAGAAATTATACACTTGCAGACGGCGCCTGCGGCGAGCGCATAAAAAGAGAACGCGGGGCGTCCGAATCGATCCGGACGCCCCGCCCCAAACTATCTACCAAAGTAGACTAGCAGTCGATAACGTGCAGGTCGTGCGGGGTCTTGGTGAAGGGCTCGTAGCCGTTCTCGGTGACCACGCCGTAGTCCTCAAGGCGCACGCCGCCCACGCCGGGCAGGTAGACGCCGGGCTCCATGGTGACAACCGAGCCGATCTCGATGGTGTTCTTGCTGCGGTTGAAGTTGGGCAGCTCATGGATGTCGATACCAACGCCGTGGCCCAGACCATGGTTGTAGTAATCGCCATAGCCGGCATCGCCGATGATCTTCTTAGAGAGCTTGAAGATGTCATTGCCCTCGACGCCCGGATGGATGGCGGCGACGCACTCCTCGTGCGTACGGCGCACGAGTGCATACAGGTCGAATTGCTCCTGCGTGGGCTCGCCCATCACAACAGTGCGTGTCATGTCGGAGCGGTAATCGCAGTAGCCCGCGCCGTAGTCCATGAGGACAAAGTCGCCCTTCTCGATCACGCGGTCGCTCGGCACGGCATGCGGGTTGGCGGTGTTGGGACCGCTCGCCACGATGGAGCCGAAGGCCAGGCTGTCGGCGCCGTTGGCGAACATAAAGTTCTCGAGCTCGTTGCGAACCTGCTTCTCGGTCATACCAGGCTTAATAAAGCCGAGCATATGCTGGAAGGCGGCATCGGTGATCGACTGCGCATGGCGCATAAGCTCAATCTCCTCGGCATCCTTGATGGCGCGCATCTTGCGGATGTCGTCGTGCATCAGCGGTAGCATGCAGGCGACGGAACGGTCCTCCAGGCCGCGCTGAATACCCTGGTAGAAGTTAATCTGCATATCGTCTTCGACAGCGCAGACACGGCACTTGTTGGCTGCGATCTTGCCGGCGACCCAGCCGGGAATGGTACCCTCGTCCATGTCGTAGACCCAAGGGCTGCCGGCGGGCGTGTTCTCCTCAAAGCTGTTGAGGTAGCGCGAGTCGGTGTGGAACAGGCACTGGTCGACCGTAATAAACGCAGCATGCGGGAACTCGAAGGTGTAGTCGAAGACGCCCTTCACGCCCGTAAGCCAACGAAGGTTGGCCTCGTCGCGCACCACGATGGCGTCGTAGCCACGCTCGGCCATCAGGGCACGGACACGCTCGATACGACCGGCAGGACCGGCAGCAAACTCAGACATGCAGATTCCTTTCTTGTTGTCTCTATATAGACGGGACGGGTCTCAACCGAACGACGGAATCGCATGCGATCCGCAACCGATTGAAAACCCGCCCCTCAACATGATACGAAAGACAATGGATGTCAATAAATCTTAGAGAAGTTCTTTGCGTGAAGCCAAGTAGGCGTGAGTATGGCGCTCAAGAACCTCGTCCTCGACGCTCGTTAGACGAATGGCGCCGAGTGCCGCGGGCAGCGGCAACATGCTGCGGTTCGAGCGAGCGAACTGCTGCTTGCGGAACTCCTCGATATATGCGGCAGGCTCCAGATCGAAGGCAAGTTCCTCGATGCCAAAGTCCTCCAGGCAGTCATCGACCTCAAAGACGTAATCGATATCAAAGTCGCAGGCATCATGTGCTAGGCGCGCCTCAAAGCGCATGCCCTCGGATAACAGCTGATAGGCAGGGACCTGCGAAGCGGCATCGCCCAAGCAGGCGCGCAGGGTACGCTCCCCCGTCTTGCCAAAATCGAGCGCATGGCGAGCGCTCGGGTTCGTGGCCATCAGTACGTCCTTACGGGCAGTCTGAGACCATTGAACGGCATTGACGAGCGCGACCTCCTCGCCCGCGAGAATCTCGGGGACGGTCTCAGTAAACTGATTCCAGCGGGACTTACTGCTCGAAAGCATGGTGCCAACAAGCACCACAAAGCCGAGCTTGAGGTCCTCGGGGTCCGCCTCACGAACAAGGTCGAGGTCACACACGACCAAGCCCGGTTCGGGACGGAACGCGATAGCGGGAAGCGCATTGGCCGACGAGGCGACGAGCGGCTTCATGGTCGTCGCGACCGTGAGCATGGCGTCGAACGTCGTCGGCAGCAACGCGCACTCGGTGCGGCCGCACCACTGATTGGCACACCAGCTAACAACCGAGCAGGTTGCGGCATCGCCAACGGCGACAACCAGATCGTCACAGGTTATGCCATTGGCAGTCAGGGCGCCAAAGATAGCATCGGCATCAGCAAGCGTGGCACCAGCAGGCGAAACCTCGAGGGGAAGCTGTGACATGACAAAACCGGCGTCGACCAGCGCATGCTCGACGACCTCACCAAAACGCTCGGATGTGGCGTCGTTCCAAACGACCATCGCGCGCTTAGGCTTGCCCACAGCCGAAGCAAACATGCGCGACAACTCATCGAACGCGCCCAATCCGACACGGACATCGACGTTGCGGTTTTGGAAATTGATCAGTTGACGACGAATCATAGCAGCCCACGCTCCAAAAGCATCTCGGCACAAAGGTAGGAAACGTCCTCGAAGGACTTGTTGCGAATATCAAGGGTAAGGTCGGCGGCCTGGCGATACAGCGGACGGCGATGCTCAAACAGGCGCGCAGCATGCTCGGGCGAACGGAAATCGGGGCGCGTGTCGGACCGACGAATCTGTCGAATCGAATCCTCGAAGTCGCCCTCGAGGTACACGCACGTACCCATTTCGTGCATCAGTTCAATATTCACCGGCGTTTCGACGATACCGCCCCCGCACGAAACCAACAGGCTGCGCTCGCTTTGGAGCGAACGGAGCGCCGAGGTCTCGAGCTCGCGAAAACGATCCTCGCCCTCGGTCTCAAAAATCTCGGTTACCGACTTGCCGCAACGGCGCACGACCAGACGGTCGGTATCGATAAAACGCCGCTTGAACATGGTGCCCACGTTGCGCGCAAGCGTCGACTTGCCCGCGCCCAAAAAGCCGATAAAGAAGATATGGTCGCAGCCGTGTTTGATGTGCTGGGACATGACGAGACCTATTCCTCACAGGGAAGGTCGCGCAGGGCCCGGCGCTCAAAGATACGGAAGATCTGCGTGTACCACAGGTCCTGGGTTGCCTGCGGCTTGACCAGAATAGTGTCAACACCGGCAAAGTTACCGCTCCACACGTCCGTGTAAAGCTGATCCCCGATCAGCACGGCCTCGTCGGCCGTGGCGCCCAGACGTTTAAGACCCGCTTTGAGGGCAAATGGCGCCGGCTTCATGGCATGGCTAATGGCCTCGAGCCCCAGCTCGCGCGCCGACGCCATGACCTGGTCGCGATGCCAGTTGTTGGACACCATGCACAGCTTAAAGCCCTTGGCATGGGCGGCCTCGAGCCAAGCGGAGACCGCGGCAGGTACCTGCTCGGTATCACGCGGCACCAGGGTGTTGTCGCGATCGAGCAGAATGGCGCGCTTGCCGTCGGCCCAGAGGGTATCGAGGTCGATGCGGTCGACCGAGGCAACATATCGTTTGGGGCTAAAAATCCTCATGATCAATTCCAAGACTGTTGGTGCTCTTCGTAGGTCTTCGAGAAATACTCCTCGTCCTGCGTAATGTAGAAATACAGGTCATCGGAGTCGGTCGGCTCAAGGGTAGCCTTGAGCGCCTCGAGCGACGGAGAGCAGATGGGAGTGGGCGGCAGGCCCTCGTGCTTATAGGTGTTATACGGGCTATCGCTCTGCAGGTCATCGGCGGTAACCTCGCCGCCGGTGACATACATCATGGTCGCATCGCTGTTGAGGTAACGCAGGCCATCGAGCTTACCCGCCAGACGGTTATAGAAAACCGATGCCACGTGCGCGCGCTGGTCGGCGTTAAGGCCCTCGCGCTCGACGATCGAGGCAAGGTTAACGATGTCGTAATCGGACATCTCCACGCCGTAGCGCTCCTTGATTTTTGCCTCGCAGCTGGCAAAGTCAAGCGACTTATACTCGGCGTTGAACTGGTCGAGCATGGCGCGAATCACATCGTCGGCAGACGGGTCCTTGCCCAACGAATAGGTCTTGGGGAATAGAAAGCCCTCGAGCGAATCGTTTGCAGCGCCCTTAAGGAAGGCGTAATCATTCACATAATTGCTCGCCTTAGCCTGGTTAAGGAAGTCTTCCTTAGAAATGCTGTCGTACGCCTTGGCCACGCGGTCGGCAACCTGATCGACCGTCAGGCCCTCAGGAATCGTGAGCGCATCGGAGCCGGCGTTGGGACCTTCCATAAGCTGCTGGACGACCTTCGTGGCATCCATAAGCGTGGTAAACGAATACTTACCCGGCTTGAGCGACATGTCGGCGTTGAGCTTTTTGACCGCAGCGTAATAATCCTTGGGATTTTCGACGATATGGTTCTCGGAGAGAATCGAAGCGATGCTGTCACCCGAGGCACCATCGGGAATCGTGATAGTAACCTGCTGGCCTGCAACGACTTTCGCATCCTCACCGGCAAAGAAGCCTTTGACGGCTGGCACGACAAAGAAAGCGATCGCAACAAGCGCGAGCACCGCCACCACAACGCCGATGATCATGGGAACCGGAGAACTCTTCTTTTGAGCACCGCGACGAGCATGCGTGTTGTAGCTCGAACGGGTTGCCGGAGCAACGCCATGCGAACCGCGAGCGTGATGCGAATGCGATTGGGGGGCCTGCGCTCGCTGGGTAGGTGTCTGCTGGTTAAAGCGGGTACCTCCAGCAGGCTGGGCTGCATGGGAAGTAAGCTGCTGAGCCGCGTGAGAAGCCGGATGCTGAACCGAACGAGCAGAAGGCTGCTGGCCCACCCGTTGAACGGGTTGGGCCGAACGAGAGGAGGACTGCACCGGGCGCGCGGCAGACTGAGCTGCGTGCCGCATCGGCTGTGCCGGACGCTGGCCAGGCTGGGCAGGGCGCTGCGCAGGCTGGCCCTGGCGAATCGGCTGGCGCGGATCGGAAGCGCTAGGCATGCGAAACCTCCTCGTTTTTACGATCGAGCCACGTCTGCAAAAACAGGCTGGCGGCAATCATGTCGATCTTGCCCCTCATCTGTTTTTCGTTAAGTCCCTGCTCGCGCAGGATACGCTTGGCCTCTTGCGAGGACAGACGCTCGTCCTCAAACTCCAGCGGAAGATCGAGCTCGTCGGCAATCTTTTGCGCCACGGCGGCAACGCGCTCGGCCTGGGGGCCGGGCTCACCGGCCATGGTCAGGGGGCGTCCGCTTACCAGGATGTCGGGCTCATAGTCCTCAACCAGGTAGCGGAACGTCTTGGCCATACCGGTGACCTCGGCAGCCGGAAGCACCTTGACAGGCATCGCCATCTTGCCATCACGGCTCGAGACGGCGATGCCAATCCTGGTCTCCCCTATGTCCAGCGCGAGCGCAACCACAGCGACTTCTTAGATTCTTAGGCGCCGAGCGCGGTCTTAGCGGCCGCGAGGGCATCGGCGATGCCGGCAGCATTCTTGCCACCGGCCTGGGCCATGTTGGGACGACCGCCACCGCGACCGTCGACCAGACCCGCGATCTGTTTGATCACGTTACCGGCGTGGAAACCGGCCTTGACGGCGTCATCGGAGCCGGCAGCGAGCAGGGCCGGAGTGCCCTTCTCAGTCACGCTGGCGACGACACAAGCGACAGGGCCGGCGACCTTCTGATGCACGGTATCCCATACGTTGCGCAGGTCGGCAGCCTCAAGGCCCTGGAGCTCAGCGACAACGAGCTTATAGCCGTCGAGCTCGACGGCGCCCTCGATGGCGCTGGAGATGGCGTCGGAGGAGCCACCGGTCAGAGCCTTTTTGAGCTTGTTGGACATCTCGCGCAGCTCAGCCTGCAGGTTCTCCACGCGGGCGGGAACCTCGTCGACGCGGCACTTGAGCGCAGCGGCGGCGGCGTCAACGAGCGCCAGACGGTCGGCCATGTAGTCGAGGGCACCCTTAGAGGTCACGGCCTCGATACGGCGGACATTGGAGCCCGTGGAGGACTCGGAAATGATCTTGAACAGACCAATCTCTGCGGTATTGGCGGCATGGGTGCCACCACAGAGCTCGCGGGAGAACGGCTGGTCCTCGGCGCCCACGGAGACGACGCGGACGACATCGCCGTACTTCTCTCCAAACAGAGCGACAGCGCCGGCAGCCTTAGCCTCGTCGATGCCCATGACACGGGTCACGACCGGCTTGGAAGCGAAGATCTGCTGGTTGACCAGGTCCTCGACAGCCTTGAGCTGCTCGGAGGACAGGGCCTCGAAGTGCGTAAAGTCAAAGCGAAGGTGCTCGGGCGTCACCAGCGAGCCGGCCTGGGAGACGTGCTCGCCCAGGACCTGCTTAAGGGCGGCGTCGAGCAGGTGCGTGGCGGTGTGGTTGCGGCGCAGGAAGCCACGGCGCTCGGCGTCGAGCGCGGCGGTAACAGCGGCACCGACAGTCAGCGTGCCATCGGCAACGTGCGCGACGTGGGCATACAGGCCGTTGTGGTTCTTGGTGTCGGCAACGGTCAGAACAACGCCCTCGGCGGAAAGCTTGCCGGCATCACCCTGCTGACCACCCATCTCGGCATAGAACGGGGTGCGGTCGAGCACAACCTCGACGTCCTCGCCGGCGGCAGCGGACTCGACGGACTCGCCGTTGCGCACGATGGCGACAACCTTGGCGCCCTCGATCACATCGTTGTCATAGCCGTCGAACTCGGTCGCGGCGACCTTGTCGGAAAGCTCGACCCACACGTCGTTGAAGCTGCCCCAGGCGTCGCCCTTGGCATTGGCGCGGGCGCGGGCCTTCTGGTCCTCCATGCAGGCAGTGAAGCCGTCCATATCGACGTCGTGACCAGCGGTGCCGGCGATCTCGACGGTCAGATCGATGGGGAAACCAAAGGTGTCGTGCAGCTTAAAGGCGACATCGCCCGGAAGCACGGCGCCCTCGGCAAGTGTTGCCAAGGCCTCGTCCAGATAGACGCGACCGTTGTCGAGCGTCGTGGAGAAGCGCTCCTCCTCGGAGGCAACGATACCCTTGACGAGCGCGACGTTCTTGAGCAGCTCGGGATAGGCCTCGCCCATCTGAGCGTTGACCTCGTCGATGAACTTGGTCAGGAAGGCGCCCTCGATGCCCAGCAGGCGACCGTGGAACACGGCGCGGCGGAGCAGGCGGCGAAGAACGTACTCGCGACCCTCGTTACCGGGGAGGATGCCGTCAGAGATCATAAAGTCAACGGCACGGGAGTGGTCGGCGATGATGCGCAGGGAGCGGCTGGCACCGGAGTAATCCTCGGCGTCATAGGTCTTGCCGCTGATCTCCTCACCCAGCTTGATGAGGTGCTGCATCAGATCGCCGTCGTAGTTGGCGGTCTTGTGCTGCATGATGGCGGCCATGCGCTCCAGGCCCATGCCCGTATCGAGGTTGCGGTGCGGCAGCTCCGGCATGGAGCCGTCCTCCTGGCGGTCGTACTGGGTAAAGACGAGGTTCCAGAACTCCAGGAAGCGGTCGCAGTCGCAGCCAGGCTTGCAGTCGGGGCTGCAGCAGCCGACCTCCTCGCCCATGTCAAAGTAGATCTCTGAGCACGGACCGCAGGGACCGGTGGGGCCAGCGGCCCAGAAGTTGTCGTCCTCGCCCAGGCGGGAGATGTGGTCCTCAGCAACGCCCAGAGAACGCCACACGTCGTGGGTCTCGTCGTCCTCGGTAAAGACGGTAAAGTACAGGCGGTCGAGCGGCAGCTTGAACTCCTTGGTGATGAGCTCAAAGGCCCATGCGCAAGCCTGCTCCTTGGAGACGCCGCCAAAAGAGAAATCGCCGAGCATCTCGAAGAACGACAGGTGACGACCGTCCTCGCCGATGCAATCGATGTCGTTGGTGCGGACGCACTTCTGGCAGGAAATCGCGCCGATCTCCTTCATGGTCTTCTTGCCCTGGTAGTACCTGTCTCTTATA
>CABRID010000022.1 GCA_902470895.1 uncultured Collinsella sp. | reverse complement strand
AGGGCACGAGCTGCTTGGTGAGCACCAGGCGGCCGAGCATGGCGAAGCCCATGGCCGGCAGGATGTTGGCGGCCACGCCGCAACCATCGATCACAAAAGACGGGATAAAGTCGAGTAGGCCCTGGATGGCGCCGGAACCCAGATAGAAGGCGCCGCCACACAGCAGGAAGTACTCGAGGCAGCCCCAAAGTCCAAGTCCCCAATGAACGGCGTAGATGCCTTTGAGGTTTCCCTTGAGGGCGAACTTGTCTGCCATGTCGACAAACACGGCGAACAGGGCGTTGGTAATGTTGCCGATCGTCAGCGAAAGGACGGCGATGGGCATGGCGAGCGCGATGGCCGTCTCGGTACCCTGACCGAGCTGAATGGCAAACGCGCAGGCGAGCACGCCGCCGACGGTTTCGTTAGGCGGCACGTAGGCGCCGATGGATATCGAACCCATGAACAGCAGCTCCAGGCTGGCGCCAACGGCAAGGCCGGTCTGCAGGTCCCCCAGCACCAGGCCCACGAGCGGGCACAGGACGATGGGGCGGAACGCGTAGAGGGTGCCGAGCTGGTAGTCGAGGCATCCAAACGCTCCGACTAAGCCGACGAGGATTGCTTGGACAAGCATAATTCCTCCCAATAAGGAATCTCGAACCGTCATCCCTCCCGTCGCGCGCGTTGTTGATATCAATTCCGGGAGTTCGATTACACGGCTCGAAGCGTACCTGTGTGCTGCGAACACCCATGCCAGGCACAAATGATTTGATACCAATTATAGGTATGCAGGTTTTTACTATTTAATACCACTCGCTCAGCGGGGTGTTTTTTACCGTAAACGGCAGACGCATCCCATCAGGCACGTTCCTTGTTTCGATGGCGGACAAGCGCCACCAAAAAGCCATCGCCAAAGGCATCGCATGCCAAGTTGCCTACAATCACCAAAACGATAATCGCCGCGCCCAAAAACTCGTTCCAGCGAAAGACCTCGCCAAAGAGGAGCGCCGACCAGCAGGGAGCGAGCACAACCTCGCTCATACAGACCAAGTTGGCCGCAAACGCATTGGTGCGCGCGATTCCCTTGGCATACAGCACGCTCGCAAGACCACTGCAAAAAAGGCCATGCACCAGCATGAGCCCCCACTCAAATGGCCTCACGGAGTCTAGGGCGCCGGCAAAATAGACGATCGGCAGCATCGAGATACCGCAGGAGATGAGCGAGGACACCATGGGCGACGCATCGGGGCGAGAGTTCAAAAAGAAACACAGCCCAAAGGTGGCTCCCGAAATGACGGCAAGCAGGTTGCCGAGCATGCCCTCGGCGCTCAAATCACCTAAAAAGAAAAGTCCCATACCCGTAAAAGCAACCACCACGGAGGCAATCTTCGCAGGCGAGGGCAACGTGCGAGTTGCGAGCGATTGATACACGATAACGAAAATCATCGAGGTGTACTGCAGAACGATCGCGTTGCCGACCGTCGTGAGCTGGTTGGCAAAGTTAAACGTGGTGCCCGTCACGAAGTTGCAGACGGCCACAAGGACAATAAGACGGCTGACGCGAAGGACGGGTCTGCCGACGAGCAGGATAAAGAGCGCCATAAATATTGCCGTGACGGCACCGATCAAAAGAGCTGACTGCGAATTGGCGCGAACGAGGATGCCGATAAAACTCCACAAGAGCGCCGTGCCAAATAGATACATCGCCCCGCTCACGCCATTATCGGGTGGATTGTCAGATCGAATCACGAAGCACCTCCAACTAGCTTTCGGTAATAAAAAACGGCGACCGCAATGGGTCGCCGTTTCCCTTGGGGGCAAATAATAGGCCGGGCCCTTACGCCAGCACGCCGAAGAACGCGCCGATGATGCCCACGACCATGGTGGCCACGATCAGCACCATGGGGTTGATCTTCTTGGACAGCAGCCAGTAGTACAGCCAGAAGGCGATCATGCCGAGCATGCCGGGCATGATGCCGTCCAGGATGTCCTGGAGGGTCTGGGCGTCGTCGCCCGAGCCGATGGCCACCGGGATGCTGGCCCAGAACATGTCCTTGCACATGGCGCCCACGACCATGACGCCCACGATTCCCACGCAGGTCATGATCTTCTGCATGAGGCCGGTCCTCTGGGCCTCGTCCAGGAAGCCCACGCCCAGCTCGTAGCCCTTGACGGCGCCCCAGACGCGCAGCGCGAAGCCGGGGACGTTGTAGATGAGCAGGAAGGCGATGGGGCCGAAGGGGTTGCCGGCCTGGCACAGGCTGATGCCCACCGCGGCGGCGACCACGCGCAGCGTCGACAGGAAGATGGAGTCGCCGATGCCGGACAGCGGGCCCATGAGGGCGGCCTTGACGTCGTTGACGCTCTCGGGCTCGATCTCGCCGCGGGCGACCTTCTCCTCCATGGCCATCGCGATGCCGCCGACGAACGGGGCGAACTGGACGGTGATGTTGAAGAACGCGCAGTGGCGGTGCAGGGCCTCGGCGTAGTCGTCGGGGCGGCCGGCGTAGATCTTCTTGAGCATGTTGGCGACCATCAGGCAGAAGGCGATGTTCATCTGCTTGTAGTAGGTCCAGGAGAACTCCATGCCCAGGGCGCCGACGTTGACGGCGCTCTTGACGAGGTCGGAGCGCGTGATCTTGTTCTCGGGACTAGAAGTCATCGTCCTCATCCCCTTCCGCGGAGAGCTGGGGCTGGGCTCCGCCCAGGCCGAGCAGGTCGAACTTGTCGATGCCGATGATGATGGCGATCAGGGCGACGCCCAGGACGGGCACGTTGGCGTAGGAGCACAGCAGGAAGCCCAGGAAGTAGAAGGGCACGAGCTGCTTGGTGAGCACCAGGCGGCCGAGCATGGCGAAGCCCATGGCAGGCAGGATGTTGGCGGCAACGCCAAAGCCAGCAAGGACAAAGGGCGGGATGAAGTCGAGCATGCCCTGGATGGCGTCAGCACCCAGATAGAACGACAGCGAGCACAGCAGGAACGCCATGATGATACCGGTCAAACCGATCAGGAAGTGCATCGCATAGACACCCTTAAGATTGCCCTGGCCGGAGAAGACATCAGCGCGGTCAACCAGGATCGGCAGGGCGGCGTTGAGGATGTTCTTGATGGCAAGGCACAGCGTGGCGATGGGCATGGCAAGCGCGATGGCTGCCTCGGTGCTCTGGCCCAGCTGGATAGCGAAGGCGCAGGCGAGCACGCCGCCGATCGTCTCATCAGGCGGCACGTAGGCGCCGATGGAGATCGAGCCCATGAACAGCAGCTCCAGGCTGGCGCCGATCGCGAGGCCGGACTGCAGGTCCCCCAGCACCAGGCCCACGAGCGGGCACAGGACGATGGGGCGGAACGCATAGAGCGTACCGAGCTGGCAGTCGAACTTACCAAATGCGGCGATAAGTCCGATGAGGATTGCTTGGGTAAGCATATATCCCCCTTTCCTAATAGGACACTACGAAGAGCTCAGACTCTTCGAAATTGAACGCCTAGAGCACGCTGGCGCAGTCAACCTTGGGGTCATCGGCCAGGGGTCGAATCTCGACCTCAACGCCACGATCCAGCATCTCGCGCACATCGGCTTCCTCGGCCGCGGTCAGGAAGATCTGACGAGAGACCTGACGAGCATCGGGACGCTTCTCGTCCTTGGGCTTGGTGTTGCCCAGGTTGACCGACTTGATCTGCGGGCAGCTCTCAACAAGCTGCTTTGCCTCAGCAATAGTGGCGACACAGATGATCATCTTGTACTTGTCGGTCACGCCCGAGTTGATAGCTTCGATTGCATGCTCCATATCTTTGATGACGAGCTTGCAGCCGGCAGGCTTGCCCATCTTGAGCGTCGTCTTCCACACCGGGTCGTTAGCGACCTTATCGCCCACGCAGAAGATGCAGTTGGAGCCAAGGCCCTGAACCCAGGAAACTGCGACCTGGCCATGAAGCAGGCGATGGTCAACGCGAAGTAGCTGAATCATAATGTGACCCCCCAAAGGTCTTGTGCCGTCTTACGGCGTGTCAGTAGGTGCTGCGGATTAGAACTCTTCTTCCTCGTCGTCATCGACCAAAAGATCGTTGACAAACTTCACGCGCGTATCGTCCGCAGCGACGATGGCGCGAATCGTCTCCTCAACCGGCGCCGACTCGTCAGAGAACAGCAACTGGATGAGGAGAGGAAGGTTCATGTTGGTAACGAGGTACGTGCGGGGACGCGTCTGGACGATCTTGGTAAACTCGTTGTTGACGCTGCCGCCAAAGAGGTCGGTGCAGACAACGACATCATCGTCAGCAGACATGCCTGCCAGCAGTTTTTGGGCCTCCTCGGCCACGTCCATGCGGCCATCGACGAACATCGAAAGATCGTGGACGTTGTCGCGAGCGCCCGAGAGCAGCTCGACGCTCTCCTTGATGCCGGTAGCGAAGTGCGCATGGCTGGCGATGATGTACTGTCTCATTCTGTGTTCCTCTCAATAGCCCGGCACGTTCCCGCACCCGTTTTCTTTAGTAGTCGAACTGGTGATAGTAGCGACGATACTTGAGGTTGTGCTTGGTGACCGTCTCGTAGTAGCGAGCCAGGCGGTCGGTAACGAGCACCGTCAGAATCCACGGAGACACGATGACGCGGAACTCGTCGTCAAGGCCGGGGATCGCGAACTCGGCGGTGTCGATGATGTTGATGTCGGTGTCGCCGGTCACGCCGCGGTTCAGGAAGGCGCGGACGCGCTCGTCGAGCTTGCGGTTCTCGTCCTCGCCCATGAACAGGAACACGGGGACGCCGGGCTCCACGAGCTCGAGGGTGCCGTGGAAGAAGTCGGCCGAGGTGATGTAGCGGGTGCGCTTCCACTGCATCTCCTCGAGGATGCACATCGAGAACAGGATCGTCTCGCCCCACAGGGCGCCGGAGCCGATGAACATGGTGTAGGGGGCCAGGGCGTACTTCTTGGCGAGCTCCTCGGCGCGCGGCTCGAAGCTCTTGCGGATGTCGACCAGGTGGGTCCAAACATCCTTGGTCTGCTCGATAAACTTGTCGAACTGCGGGAAGCAGCCGCGGCGGTTGAGCAGGCGCAGGCCGAAGCAGTCGGCGAGGTAGTAGCCCATCTCGCAGCCGCCGTTACCGTGATCGGAAGCCATCTTGACGCAGTTCTCGGCACCGACAGCCTGGCCGATGGGGCCCTCGGGCTTGGTCATGGCGTAGACGCGAATGCCCTTTTCCTTCATCTTCTTGACGGCCTCGAGGACCTCGGGGGTGGTGCCGGACTCGGAGGCGGTGAGCACGACGGACTTCTCGGTCATGCGCTTGTGGCCCATGACGTTCCACTCGGCGGCGTGGATCAGGTAGACCTCGAGGTCGCGGTCGCCGAACTTGTTCATGAGGTACTCGAGCTGCATGAGCTCGTCCCAGGTGCCGCCGACGCCCATCAGGAACACGGCGTCGTAGCCCTCGTCGGCGACCTTGTCGGCGAGCGCGGTCATCTTCTTGCCGGTCTCGTAGAGCGCCTTGCCGTCCTCGAGATAGCCCTCCTGGTCGAAATGCATGATCTCGATCTTCTCGGTTTCCTTCATTTGTCTCTCCTTTCTGGGGTTGTTTCCACATCCCCCATGCCAACGGGCATCAAAACCCGCTTACATTCCGTAACACTCAGCCGCTTTGGCCTTAAGCGCATTGACTGACTCTTCGTAGCCCTCTGCCTTGACCTCCATTTGCTTGAAGACGGCATCGAGATACGGGTGCACGTTCCATGACTTCAGACGCTCGGCGATCATGGCCGCAATCGTCTGGAAGAACACAAGATTGGGAATTGCGCTGAGCAGCGGAGCCACCTGAGGCACCGCAACCTCGTGAGCCCTACCCTTGGGATGGGCCGTGAGCAGCACCGTTTTTGCCGTAACGTTCGATAGCGCATCGGCGATATTCGCAAGACGCTCCGACCCCTGCGGATCGTCGACGATAAACACCAGATAGCCCGGAACGATCTGCATTTCGGGACCGTGGACGAACTCCTCGCCTTCGTGATGCATGGCAGGAATCTTGATGGTCTCGCTCAGCTTGAGCGCTGCCTCCTCGGCAACACCATAGTTGGGGCCGTTGCCGACGACCATGGCGGGCATGTGCTCAGAAAGCTCGAGCATGTGATCTTGGACATATGCCTCGGCGGTCTTGCACATCACGGCATTAGCCTGGATAGCCTCGCGCAGGTCATCAAGACGCTGAGCAACGCCCTTGGCGTCAATCGTTCCGCGCGCCTGACCGCCGTAAATACCAAAGAGCACCAGGTACTCAACGAGAACCTCGACGCCCAGAGTCACAAAGTCCACCGACTCGACGCCCACACCGTAGTCAAGAACGATGTCAGCGTGTTCCTTGATGGGTGCCTCGACGTTTGCCGTGAGCGCAACTGCAGCCATATCGTGTGCGCGCATGTAATCGAGCGCCGCAATCGTATTGGTCGAATAGCCGCTCTGCGAGACGGCAATGTTAAGCGCATGCTGTGGATAGGTGTGTTCAAAACCGACGAAGGCCTCGGGCGTCACAACGGACACCTGCATCTGCAGCGCATCTTGCAGGTAATCGCGGGCGCAATCCGCAGCATGGCGCGACGAACCCGAAGCAACGATGCGCAGCGCGTCAAAAGAACCGGACTGGAAAATATCAACGAGCTGCGCTACCAGCTCAGACGAACGCTCGAGGTTCTCCCCCATACGCACATGGGCAAGCTGAACGTAATCGAGCATCTTCATCGTCTCACCTCGTAACAAATCATTAGTATTTGATACCAATCACAGTTACAGGTTACGGCTTTTTGGTACCTCTTTGTCGATTAATTTATCCCCTTCGGCGAACGGTCGATTTTGAGCCATGTAAGGTTGTATATACAGCTGACCCAACGATCAAAACTGGTTAGTTTCCCAGCCGTTATTCACAAAATACCAGCTAGTACGTATAGGTGTAGCCGCCCGTATCGCCACGATTGAAGGACTTTACATACTCGATAGCCTGACCGCTCGCGTCATAGCTCACGCATTCCAAAAGCAAAACAAGATCGCCCTGTTCCAGTCCAAGGAGGCCGGCATCTCGTGCGCCCAGTGCCTCGATATCGAGCTTTTCCTGTGCCATGACTGGCTTTCGGCCCAGCATCTCATAGGTCTCGTACAAACTGAAGACCGACACGTCAATATCTTCGATGGTTGGGAACAGCAGGCAGGGAATCAGCGCCGTCTCAATCGATACGGGGCTACCGTTTATGCAGTTCAGGCGTCGAACGGAATAGAGCAGGTCGTCCTCGGCGATGCCAAACAGGTCGGCGTAATATGGCCCCGCATAACGCTTGGAACGCGCGAGAATACGGACGGACGGCTCGCCGCCCGAAGCACGGACCGATTCACGGAAACCGACCGTGCGTTCAAAAAAAGCAGGTACTTTCTGCGCCACAAAGGCACCTTTTCCCCGAACACGGCGAATCTGCCCGCGCCGAACCAGCTCATCGACAGCGCTTCGGATGGTCAAGCGTGTCGTACCAAATTCCTCGGCGAGGTCTTTTTCGGACGGAATCATGGAACCCGTGGGATATGCACCGCGCTCGATACGTTCCTCGATGCAGCGTCGAATGCGCATATAAACCGGGGTGGCATCTACTGTTTCAGCCATTGTTCACCTGCCACGCTCCTCATGCCGTTCTCTTCGCCGTTATCGGCAAAGCGGAACTTTGTGGGCAAAATCACCGATTTGCAATGCTCCACAAAACGCATGTCCTTATCAAATTCGATCGAGCTCTCATAGAACACCGGCGTTCCCTCTTCTTGCTGGAGCAGCTCGGCCTCTTCGACGTTCAAACGCGAGATGGAGATATGCTCACGTCCATGCTCAACGCGCACGCCACCTTCTTTGAGCAAGACATCGTAAAGGCTCTCACACTCAAAATCGTGCTCGGGAAGCGATGGGCACAGGGACAGGTTAACGTGAGCGGTCTCGATTGACGCCGGCTCGCCCTCAATAAGTCGAACGCGCTGCATGCGGAGCAAGGGAGCGCCTACAGCCACCCCAAGCTTGTCGGCAAGCGCCTCATCCGCCTCGATGGTCCCGGTGGAAACCAGACGAGAAGAGGGGTGCAGGCCGGCAGTCCGCACAGCATCGGAAAAGTTATACGTTTCCTGGAAGATGTTCAGCGGCTTGGGAGGACACACATACGTGCCCGATCCGCGACGGCTCTCGAGCGTTCCACACGAGATAAGCCGCGTGATACCGGCACGCAACGCCGTACGCGAAACGCCAATCTCTTCGCACAGCACGCGCTCGGCCGGCAGGCGATCGCCGCCGGCAAGCTGATGGTGCTGGATATACCAAAGAATTCCCTCAACAGCATGATCTTTGGGGGGAATTGCATAAGATTCGCCTGCCATTGCACAGACTCCTCATTCAGAAACGTATGCCGCCAAAATTAGGCCAGCCCTCCCATGGCATCAAATTCTGCCTTGATCTTCTCGGCGACATTCCGATACGACTTATATAGACTTGAATCGCGTTTGACTTCGTCGGTCATAACGGGAATCTCTAATTTGGAAACCTCGTCTTTTCCCGTCTGAACCGCCACAACAACGCCCATACCAAGACACATATTACGCTTGGCAGCATTTATTTTTGCTGCCTTGGCAGGATTTGCCAGGATACGCTGGGCAAATTCCTGTTTAGAGACCGCTTCTTCGGCCTCCGGATCGCCCGCCTCGGCCACTTCGCACTGCAACACGTCCGCATAGTCAAAAATCTTCGGCTCGCCGCCGCGCTGATGCACGGCCCACTTGCGGCGCGTGGCATCCTGGTAGATGGCCGGCAAAAATGTAAACCGCGGCGGGTCCAAAATCGTATCCGTGATGGTAAACACATCGGGATCAAAGGCATCCTGCGGGTTTTTCTTCTTGAACAGCCCCATATCAGCCTCCCGTACTAGCATTAAACAACTCAAGCTGAATATAGCACCAATTTCAAGCCGCTGCCTTACCCTATCGGTGCGCGGCGTCTAAGGCTCGCCCAACGGAAGAGTTAACGGACGAGGGCCGGGGTGCCTGCCTTGTTTTGAGAAGTGGGCTCCGCGAACTTCTCAAAACAAGGCAGGCACCCCGGCCCCGCCGGCAAATAGCGGACACTCCGCATGCAATCTATGCAAACAAACAAGTACGCTTAGCTACATTCGGTAAGTTCGAGCACGCTGCCCTTAACGATAAGCGCCGGCTCCAGAACGACCTCTTCGGCACGTCTACCGCCCCTACCGGCAAGACGCTTGGACATGCAGCCAAAAGCATGCTCCGCGAGGACACCAGGATCCTGCTCAATCGCGGTCAGCGCCGGCTCAAAGAGAACGTCGGCTGCCGAGTTGTCATAGCTTACGACCGAGATATCGCCCGGGATGCTCTTCCCCATCTCGTGCAAGCGCTTGAGCAGACCGAGGGCAATGTTATCCGAGCTTGCGAACACGGCGGTGGCGTCAGTTGCGAGCACCGCCTCCGAGGCCTCGTATGCGCTCGGAATGTAGTACTCGCTCTCAAACTCCAAACGCGCGTCAATAGGCAGGCCAACCTCGCGCAGCGCACGCTCGTAGCCGGCAAGACGCTTGCGACCTGTATTGGAACGGCGCGCATTAACCAAGCAGGCAATACGACGGTGGCCCTGCTCGATCAGGTAGCGGGTGGCCATGTAGCCACCCATCTCGTGGTCGAACATCACCTTGTCGCACTCGAGCCCCTCAATGGCACGGTCAACCATTACCGCCGGGATGGGTAGATGGCTGACTTCTTCGCGCAGGGCGCGGTCGTCGGAGAACTCGTCGCCTACGACCAGGAAGACGCCATCAACGCCGCGCGTCACCAGCTGGCGCAGCAGCTCCAGATCGTCATCGGCGCTTCCGCCCGAGCTGGTAATGAAGAGCGCATAGCCGTCCTCGCGGCAGCGCTTTTCCAGGCTACCGGCGAGCGAGGCAAAAAAGCGGCTCTCGATGTTAGGGACGATAAGGCCCAGGGTGCGCGACTCGCGCATGACCAGGCTGCGCGCGATCTGGTTGGGAACATAGTGGTTGCGCGCCGCGACCTCTTTGATGAGCTTGCGGTTTTCTTCCGAGATGCGACAGGGCCGATTATTGAGCACAAGCGAGACCGACGAGGGGGAAAGCCCCACCTCCTGGGCGATCTGCTTGAGGGTGACTTTGTTGGCCATCTCGCTCCTTCCGGGTTTACGCGCAATCTCTTGAAAGTATAGCGACTACCCCTCTACCTCGGTGATAAACACTTTACCAATCCGGTAGACGGCTGTTTTATCGCCGCCAGCGCACCAAATCCGTCCGGGTGGGGTATATTGCAATCGATTGATGACAACGACCACCAAAAGGCGGATATTCGTATGCACGAGAACGACTTTTTTAACGAGGACCTGCTGTGCGCGCTTGCTGGCGTTGCCGGCGAGGACAACGTACTGATGAGCGAGCCCATGCGCGAGCACACCACGTTTAAGATCGGCGGCCCGGCCGACGTCTTTGTCACGCCCGATACCGAGCAGGGCCTCGTCGCCACGCTCGATACCTGCTATCGCTGCGATCTGCCCCTCACCATCGTGGGCAACGGCTCCGACCTACTCGTCGGCGACAAGGGCATCCGCGGCGTCGTCGTGGCGCTGGGCGAAGGCCTCTCCGACATTACGGTCGACGGCACGCACGTCACGGCGGCAGCCGGCGCGCTGCTTTCCGATGTCGCAGCCGCGGCAGCCGAGGCCTGTCTCACCGGCATGGAGCCCATCTCGGGCATCCCCGGATCGGTCGGTGGCGCCTGCTACATGAACGCCGGTGCCTACGGTGCCTGCATGGCCGATGTGCTGGAGTCCGTGCGCGTGTACAAACCCGCTCGCCAGCTCGACGACGGCACCCGCGGCAGCGGCAATATCATCGAGTTCGATGTCGACGAGCTCAACCTGGGTTATCGAAAGAGCCGCATCGCCGATGACGGCTTTATCGTGCTTTCGGCCACCTTCAATCTCGCCCCGGGCAACGCCGCGATGATCAAGGCCGACATGGACGACTACCGCCAGCGCCGCGAGGACAAGCAGCCGCTCGACATGCCGAGTGCCGGCTCCACTTTCAAGCGCCCCGAGGGTTACTTTGCCGGCAAACTCATCATGGATGCCGGCCTGCGAGGACACGCCGTCGGCGGCGCGCAGGTGAGCGAGAAGCACTGCGGCTTCATCGTCAACGCCGACCACGCCACCGCCGCCGACGTCAACGAACTCATCCGCGACATCCAAGCCAAAGTCAAAGAGCAGTTCGACGTAGACCTAGAACCCGAAGTCCACCGAGTAGGCGAATTTTTATAAAAAGAAGGCCCCGAAAGGGGCCTTCACTTTCTTTAATTCAGACAACCAGTCCGGTGTGCCGCGCCCCGAACCCAAGAGGGCCGCGTGCCCGCCCGCAATATATTTGATTGATCGCGAGTTCCGCACGCAAAGAAGGCCACTTAATGTGGCCTTCGTCTTGCGCAGGACTGCCCGAGCAGGCAATCAAATATATTGCGGGCGGGCACGCGGCCCCGTCGGCTTTACGACAGCGCCACGCCGCCGAGCCAGCCCCAACGCACGCCAGAGCCAGTGCCATAGAAGCTAATAAACGAATCAAGCGACTTAGACGTAATGGCACCCTCGTTGCTCATAACGATGCCGCCGCCAACGTAGATACCCACATGACCGTAGATAAGGCCCGGAGCACCCGTGCCGCTGTGCGAGGAATCGGCCACGATCATGCCCACCTGCAGCGCCGAGCGGTCGGAGCTATAGCACCAGGCGTTAAACATGTCGCACGCATTGCCTCCAAAGTAGCCAACGCCGGCGTTACGGAAGACATTGGTGACCCACGCCGCGCACCAGTTCTGACCCGGCGAAGGCGTGGAGTAGCACGCGTTGACGACAGCCTGCTGCTTGCCCGAGCCGGCATTCTGCTGCGGAGTTCCGGGCGCGTACGATCCACCACCCGAGCTCGAACCACCCGAGTAGGAATTGTTCTTGTTCGCGGCAGCCGCGGCAGCGGCAGCCTTCCTAGCGGCCTCCTCAGCCTGGGCAGCAGCGAGGATCTCGGAATCGCGCTGAGCCATGAGCTCCTTGACGTCGTCGGAAAGACCGTTCAGCACGGTCTGGACTTCTTGCTGCTTGGCCTGCATGTCCTGCATCTGGGCAGTCTGCTGGTCCTTGAGCTTCTCTAAGTCGGCCTTCTGCGACTCGAGCTCGGTCTTTTGCGCATCGAGCTCTTCCTGGATGGCCTGAATGTCCTCGATGGCGTCGCGGTCGCTCTTGTTGATCTTCTCAACGTAATGCGCGTTGGCGACGAGTTCCTCAAACGAGCCAGAGGCCAGCAGCAGCGACAGGATGTTCGTGCCGCCGGACTTGTAGCTGGCGGCCACGCGATCGGAAAGGTCGTTGCGCTTCTTCTTGAGCTCGGCCTTCTTTTCATCGATCTGGGCCTGCGTGTCGTCAATCTTGCCCTGGACATTCTCGATGTCGTTGAGGGTCTGGGCATTCTTGTTGGCCAGCGCCGCATACTCATTTGCGATGCTGTCGAGCTGGGCCTGGACCTCGTCGAGCTGGGCCTGGGCGGCATTCAGTTTATCGGTGGTTTCTTTGGAAGCCTCCGCCGCATGGGCGCGAGCGGGCAGGCCAAAAAGAACTGCCGCAGAAGCGGCGCCGAACAGGGCCTTGAGGGCAGTGCGGCGCGAGAGCTCCTGGGAAAGGATGGAATCGCTGTTTGGTGACATATGTACTCCGTTACATGTTTATTTATATGTCGCTCAACTCATACATATTAGCGTACATATGGCGCGTCCCAACGATTTCCACGAACGGCAGGAAACTGCAAGGTCAGCGGCTCGTAAGCAAATGCCAAAGATCAGGTTATGCGTACGCAAGCTCTTCTATGAGTACGTTAGCACAATCCTCTGCTTTTCCTGCCGCGTACGATTTGGGCGTCCCTGCCTGCGCTATACTCCCCTGAAGAAGTGTTCCTGATTCGATAGGAGACTACATGTCCAAAGCACTCGACCCCAAAGACACCTGTGTCCTCGTTACCGGTGGCGCCGGCTTTATCGGCTCGCACACCGTCGTTCAGCTGCTCGAGGGTGGCTACCAGGTCGTCATCGTCGATGATCTCTCCAACTCCAGCGCCGTCGCCGTCGACCGCGTCAAGACCATCGTGGGCGACGAGGCCGCCAAGAACCTCACCTTCTACGAGGCCAACGTGCTCGACCGCGATGCGATGAACAAGATCTTCGATACCCATCAGATCGACCGCGTCATCCACTTTGCCGGCTTTAAGGCCGTCGGCGAGTCGGTGAGCAAGCCCGTCGAGTACTACCACAACAACATCGAGAACACCCTGGTGCTCATCGACGTCATGCGCAACCATGGCTGCAAGTCCATCATCTTCTCGAGCTCCTCGACCGTCTACGGCGACCCGGACAACCCGCCCGTCACCGAGGAGGATCCTAAGAAGCCCGCGACCAACCCCTATGGTTGGACCAAGTGGATGATCGAGCAGATCCTTATGGACGTCCACACCGCCGACCCCGAGTGGGACGTCGTGCTACTCCGTTACTTCAACCCCATCGGCGCCCATCCGTCGGGTCTGATCGGCGAGGACCCCAAGGGCATCCCCAACAACCTGGTGCCTTATGTCGCCCAGGTCGCCGTGGGCAAGCTCGAGGCCGTTCAGGTCTTTGGCAACGACTACCCCACCCCCGACGGCACCGGCGTGCGCGACTACATCCACGTGTGCGATCTGGCCTCTGGTCACGTTGCCGCCCTTAACTGGATGAACGGCAAGACCGGCGTCGAGATCTTTAACTTGGGCACCGGCACCGGCACCTCGGTACTCGAGGTCGTCGCCGCCTTCTCCAAGGCTTGTGGCAAGGAGCTGCCCTACGTGATCCGCGAGCGCCGCGCCGGCGACATCGCTGCCAACTGGTGCGATGCCTCCAAGGCCGAGCGCATGATGGGCTGGAAGGCCCAGTACGACATCGCGGACATGTGCCGAGATAGCTGGAACTGGCAGAGCCACAACCCCAACGGCTTCGCCGACGCCGAGTAGCAAAAACCTACATACCGCTCTTGCCCCGATCTCACGTTGTGAGGTCGGGGCTTTTTCATGGCATGTAACCATTCGCCGAAAATCGACCAACTTTTTTATCTTGCCTGTACATGTTTAAACAACATGTTTTACAATAGGCGTATCGAATCAGAACATCGGAGGCGGACTGCACACCCATCGGCAGGCCGACCCCACAACAAGAAGGTTGGTGAGCGCATTCATGGAGCGTGCAAGCGGCGTCCTCATGCCCGTCTCATCTCTGCCCGGACCATACGGAATCGGCGGCTTTGGTTGGAATGCCTACGACTTCGTCGATTTTCTCGCCTCGTGCAAACAACATTACTGGCAGATTCTGCCCCTTACGACGACCAGCTATGGCGATTCGCCCTATCAGTCGTTCTCGGCCCGCGCAGGCAACCCCAACTTTATCGACTTTGCCGAGCTTGTCGAGGCAGGGTATCTGGAGCAGCGCGATATCGATGGCGTGTACCTGGGATCCGACCCCAGCAATGTCGACTACGGTGCTATCTTTGGCGGCCGCCGTCAGATTCTCGACCGCGCCGCCGAGCGCTTTGCTGCCGACAAGCCGGCCGATTTCGATGACTTTATCCAGGCCAACGAGGACTGGCTCATCCCCTACTGCGAGTTCATGACCGTCAAAGAGGAGTGCGGACTCAAGGCCTTTTGGGAGTGGCCCGCAGAACTGCGCACCCGCGGCGAAGCATCTGCCAAGGTCTGCGCCGCCCATCCCGCGCGTATGCTCTACCACCAGATGACGCAGTACTTCTTCGATCGCCAGTGGAGCCGCCTCAAGGCCTATGCCAACGAGCGCGACATTCTCATCATCGGTGACCTGCCCATCTATGTCTCGCGTGACTCCGTCGAGATGTGGGCGACGCCTGAGCTCTTTAAGATCGACGCCGCCGGCAATCCCGTGAGCGTCGCCGGCACGCCGCCCGACCAGTTCTCGGCCACCGGCCAGTACTGGGGCAACCCCATCTACGACTGGGACGCCATGGAGTCCGACGGCTTCTCCTGGTGGGAGGGCCGCATTCGCGCCGCCCTCGACATGTACGACGTCATCCGCCTGGATCACTTCCGCGGCTTCGAAGCCTATTGGGAGGTGCCGTTCTCCTCGCCCGATTCGTCCTACGGTTCGTGGACGCAGGGTCCCGGCCTCAAGTTCTTCAAGACGCTCGAGGAAAAGCTCGGCACACTGCCCATCATCGCCGAGGACCTGGGCTTCCTCACCCCCGGCGTCATCGACATGCGCGACAACTCGGGCTTCCCCGGCATGAAGATCCTGCAGTTTGCCTTTGAGGGTACCAACTCGTACTACCTGCCGCATAACTACATCGCCAACACCGTCGCCTATGTGGGCACCCACGACAACGAGACGGCGCGCGGTTGGTTTGAGGGAACGGCCACCCCGCGTCAGCGCGAGCAGGCAGCCCTGTACACCCATCAGCAGGCCGGCGAACCCATGGCAGATGCACTCAATCGCACCATCGCCGCCAGCGTGAGCGACACGTGCATCTACACCATGCAGGACCTGCTCAACTTGGGCAACGGGGCGCGCATCAACACCCCTGCCACGCTGGGCGGCAACTGGACCTGGCGCATGCTCGACGGCGCCATCACCCGCGAGCTCGAGCACAAACTCACCGACTGGACCGAAACCTACTTCCGCATCCCGTCGGAAGCCGAAATCGAGCTTCCTCAATAGGAGCTACCGCGCCCGACCCCTCCCCACCGTGCGGACGCGCTTGCTTTTCCCGCGCGAGGCCACCCCAATCCCCTCGCGCGGGCTTCTTATGAATTGCAGACATGAAACAACCCATCACAGGAGAAAACATGCCCCAAATTAACCTCATGGAACTCGCCGAGCAGTCTTTTGGCACCTCGCTCGAGCAGCTCGACGACCGTCGCATTTACAAGCTGCTGGTCAAACTCGTGCAGGAGCGCTCCGCCGCCTGCCCGCTCAACAACGGCAAGAAAAAGCTCTATTACATTTCCGCCGAATTTTTGATCGGCAAGCTGCTCATCAACAACATGATCGACCTCGGCATCTACGACGAGGTTAAGGACCAGCTCACCGCCGCAGGTCACGACCTCAACAAGATCGAGGAATTCGAGGTCGAGCCGTCACTCGGCAACGGCGGCCTGGGCCGCTTGGCCGCATGCTTCCTGGATTCCATCGCCACGCTGGGCTTGACCGGCGATGGCGTGGGCCTCAACTATCAC
Source organism: uncultured Collinsella sp. (assembly GCA_902470895.1). Taxonomy (GTDB): domain Bacteria; phylum Actinomycetota; class Coriobacteriia; order Coriobacteriales; family Coriobacteriaceae; genus Collinsella. Next base: position 6,853 of record CABRID010000022.1, on the reverse strand, counting down.
TACGGTCTGTTCCGTCAGCGCTTTGTCGACAACCAGCAGAAGGCCGTCCCCGACGAGTGGCTCGGTGAGCAGGACATCCTAGTCGACGATGACCGCTCCTACACCGTCGAGTTCGGCGATTTTGCCGTTACTTCCAAGCTCGTCAACATCGATGTGCCCGGTTACGGCCAGCCCACCAAGAACCGCCTGCGCCTGTTCGACCTGGCAAGCGTCGACGACGGCCTGGTCCCCGGCAGCTCCATCGACTTCGACAAGACCGAGATCGCCAAGAACCTCACCTTGTTCCTCTACCCCGACGATTCCGACGAGCAGGGCCGCCTACTTCGCATCTATCAGGAGTACTTCATGGTGAGCAACGCCGCCCAGCTCCTGATCGACGAGGCCGTCGAGCGCGGCAGCAACCTGCACGATCTGGCCGACTACGCCGTGGTCCAAATTAACGACACGCACCCCACCATGGTCATCCCCGAGCTCATTCGCTTGCTCACCACCGAGCATGACATCGAGTTTGACGAGGCCGTGACCATCGTACGCTCCATGGTCGCCTACACTAACCACACGATTCTTGCCGAGGCGCTCGAGAAGTGGCCGCTCGCCAGCCTGCAGAAGGTCTCCCCTGCCATCGCCGACATTATCGTCAAGCTCGATGAGATCGCGAAGGCCGAGCACGATGACCCGCGCGTCGCCATCATCGACGAGCACGACACCGTCCACATGGCCCACATGGACATCCACTTTGGCTTCTCCATCAACGGCGTAGCCGCCCTCCACACCAAGATCCTGGAGGACACCGAGCTTCATCCGTTCTACGAGATCTATCCCAAGAAGTTCTCCAACAAGACCAACGGCATCACCTTCCGCCGCTGGATCCATGGGGCCAACCCCGCGCTCGCCAGCCTGCTCGACGATGTGATCGGCACCGACTGGCGCAGCACCGGCGATCTGAGCAAACTCGCCAAGTTCGCCGACGACAAGGACGTTCTTGAGCGCCTGGCCGCCACCAAGGTCGAAGCCAAGGCCATCATGCGCCAGTTCATGGCGCTCGAGCAGGGCGTGACCATTCCCTCCAACGCCATCATCGACGTCCAGGTCAAGCGCATCCACGAGTACAAGCGTCAGCAGATGCTCGCGCTCTACATCATCTGGAAGTACCTCGATATCAAGAACGGCAACAGACCTAAGCACCCCGTCACCATCATCTTTGGCGGCAAGGCGGCGCCTGCCTACACTATCGCGCAGGACATCATCCACCTAATCCTGACGCTTTCCCAGTGGATCGCAAACGACCCCGACGTGGCTCCCTACCTGCAGGTCGTCATGATCGAGAACTACAACGTCACCGCCGCCGAGCGCGTGATCCCCGCCGCTGATATCTCCGAGCAGATCAGCCTGGCCTCCAAGGAGGCGAGCGGCACCTCCAACATGAAGTTCATGCTCAACGGCGCCCTAACCCTGTGCACGCTCGACGGCGCCAACGTGGAGATTGCCGAGCTCGTGGGCGACGAGAATATCTATACCTTTGGTGCCTCGTCCAAACAGGTCGAGCAGCTCTATGCCGACGGCACCTATGACGCCGGTGTGCTCTACCGCAAGCCCGGCATTAAACTGCTGGTGGACTTCATCACCAACCCGGCCTTTATGGCGACCGGCAACGTCGAGCGCCTGCAGCGCCTGCACGATGACATTAAGGGCAAGGACTGGTTTATGGCCCTGCTCGACATCGAGGAGTACATCCAGACCAAGGAGCGCGTGTTGGCCGACTACGAGGACCAGGACGCCTGGATGCGCAAGACGCTCATCAATATCGCCAACGCCGGCACCTTCTCGTCTGACCGCACGATCTCCCAGTACAACGACGAGATTTGGCACCTGAGCTAATTTCGCTTCCCTTACCCATCCTCTTGAGAAACGGAGTCGTGGCAACACGGCTCCGTTTTTTGTGCCCGCACGTTACCCTGCGACCCAACTCGGCCAAACAATCTCGATCTGTAACAACTACTCGGTAAAAACGGTCCCAGCTGTTACAGATTGAGACATACCGGCCCCTCCCCTTGGGTTTATCTCGATCTGTAACATCTAGCAGCTGAAATTCACCTTTGGTGTTACAGATTTAGATGAAATGGTTAGCTCAGCGGAACCGTCTCGATATGTAACATCTAACGTCCGAAATCAGCCTCACCCGTTACAGATCGAGACAAACGACCGGTCAGACAGCCCCAACACAAAGAAAGGCTCCCCTCTCGCCCAGTGGACGGGAGGGGAGCCTTATATGTGACCGCGGCAAAAGGATGGCAATACCGCAGTCGCCCAAAGGGAGGGCCTGGATGCACCGGGCCTAGATAAGGTTCTTGCCAGAGACCTTATCGAAGAGGTGGGTCGCGTTCTTCTCGAACTTGAACCAGATGGTGTCGCCAGCCTTGAGCGCGCCCTTGGCCTCGAGGTCGACGACGGGGATAATCAGGACAAACTGGCCGTCGGGAGCGGTCACGTGGACATGCTCGGTCGAGCCCATGAGCTCGGTCACCTCGACGGTACCCTGGAGCGCGCCCTCCTCGCCCTTGTCGGCAAGCAGGATCTGCTCGGGACGCACGCCGGCCGTAATCTCCTTCACGTCGCCGCCGTCCCAGTTGAGGGCAAGCTGAGCGCAAGTCTCGGGGGCGAGCGTCACGTTCATATCCTCGGTCTTGACGGTAAAGCCGTTGCCCGAGCGCACCAGCTGGGCATCGAAGAAGTTCATCTGCGGCACGCCGATGAAGCCGGCGACGAAGATGTTCGCGGGATGGTTGAAGACCTCCTGCGGCGTGGCGATCTGCTGGACGACGCCGTCCTTCATGACCACGATACGGTCGCCAAGGGTCATGGCCTCGGTCTGGTCGTGAGTAACATAAATGAACGTGCCCTTGATCTCGTGGCGCAGCTTAATGAGCTCGGCACGCATCTGGTTACGAAGCTTGGCGTCCAGGTTGGACAGCGGCTCGTCCATCAGGAAGACCTTGGGGTCACGCACGATGGCGCGGCCGATAGCGACACGCTGGCGCTGGCCGCCGGAGAGCGCCTTGGGCTTACGGTCGAGGTACTCGGTAATGCCCAGAATCTCGGCAGCAGAGCGAACCTTGCGGTCGATCTCGTCCTTGGGAACCTTCTTGAGCTCGAGCGTAAATGCCATGTTCTCGTACACCGTCATATTGGGGTACAGAGCGTAGCTCTGGAACACCATGGCGATGTCGCGGTCCTTGGGCGCCACGTCGTTGACACGCTTGCCGTCGATGAGCACATCGCCCGAGGTAATGTCCTCCAGGCCGGCGACCATGCGCATCGTCGTGGACTTACCGCAGCCAGAGGGGCCAACGAGGACGACGAACTCCTGGTCGTGAACGGTGAGGTTGAAGTCCTCTACAGCGAGCACACCGTCCTCGGTAACCTTGAGGTTGTGCTTCTTCTCCTCGGTCTTCTTCTTTTTGCCAAAGAAGCCCTTCTTTTTTGACTCGTTGTTGGGATACACCTTCTGAACATGTTTGAGAACGATCTCGGCCATGTCTCTACCTTTCGATATGCGGCGCCGCGCTGAGGGGCGCCGCAGAAACTTGCAAAACAGTTACGGCATCAGCCCTTGACGGCACCTGCCACCACGCCGTCGATGATGTACTTCTGACAGAGGATGTACATGATAACGATGGGGATAACGACCATCATGATGCAGGCCATCATGGGGCCGAGCTCGACGTGGCCGTAGCCGCCGCGGAAGTACTGGATCAAGATAGGAATGGTCTTGTACTTGGTGGAGTCGAGCGTAAGGTAGGGCAGCAGATAGTCGTTCCAGACCCACATGGTCTCGAGGATGCCGACCGAAAGATAGGTGGGCTTCATGATGGGAAGGACGATCTTAAAGAACACCTGGACCGGGTTGCAGCCATCAATCATGGCCGCCTCCTCGATCTCGAGCGGGATGTTCTTTACAAAACCGGCGAACATAAAGACCGCCAGGCCCGCGCCAAAGCCCAGATAGATAAAGCAGATGTTGAACGGCGTATTAAAGCCGATGCGGTCCGCCAAATTGGACAGCGTGAACATGAGCATCTGGAACGGCACGACCATCGAGAACACGAACAGGTAATAGAAGAAGTTCGAGATCTTGTTGTTGACACGAACCACGTACCAAGCGCACATGGAGCAGCACACCAAGATCAGCACGACCGACGTGACCGTGATGATGAGCGAGTACATAAATGCCGAGGCAAAGCCCTGCTCGTTAAGGGCGTGCATGTAGTTTGCGAGGCCGTTGAACGTCTCGGGCGTGAGCAGATCGAATGCCGTGGTGGTGCTGATTGCGGTCGCTTTCTTAAAAGAATTAAGCGCAATCATGAACACGGGGTAGATCCACGCGAGCGACAGGATCGTAAAGAAAATCGAGAGCGCGCGGTTGATAACCTTATCGCGTTTCATTACTGCTGCACCTCCTTGGACCTCGTGGCCTTAAGCTGGATCATGGAGATGGCCACGACCAGGATGCAGAAGATAACCGCCTTGGCCTGACCAATGCCCTGCCATGCGATACCGGCACGCGAATAGAACGTGTTGTAGATGTTCAGGGCGAGCATCTCGGTGGAGTGCGCGGGGGCGCCGCCGGTAAGGGCGAGGTTCTGGTCGAACAGCTTAAAGCCGTTGGTGATGGACAGGAACAGGCAGATGGTGATGGTCGGCATCAGGTTAGGGATCTTAACCTTCCAAAACGTCTGCCATGCCGTAGCGCCGTCGACCTTGGCGGCCTCGATGTAGTCGGACGGAATGGACTGCAGACCAGCGATGTAGATGATCATCATGTAGCCGACCTGCTGCCACAGGGTCAGGATGATAAGGCCCCAGAAGCCAGCAGCAGAGTTAAGAGCGATGAGCTGGGCGCCCACGTTGGAGAGCAGGCAGTTGATCAGAATCTGCCAAATGTAGCCCAGCACGATGCCGCCGATCAGGTTAGGCATAAAGAAGATCGTACGGAAGATGTTGGCGCCTTTGAGCGCCTTGCGGGTGAGCGCCTGCGCAATGGCCAGGGCGATCACGTTGATGAGCACCGTCGACAGGAAGGCAAACGCCACGGTAAAGAAGAACGACGTGGAGAACTGCGGATCGGACAGCGCGCGCACGTAGTTCTCGATACCGACAAAGTGCGCGTTACTAATGATAATAAACTGGCAGAACGAGAGATAGAAGCCCTGGATAAAAGGGATCACGAACCCGATCATAAACGCCAGGCACGTGGGCAGCATAAAGAGCGGCCACCAGCGCTTGAGTGCTTTGCCCATAAAAGGGTCCTTTCAATATGCAGGGGGCGGGCAAACCAACGTCTGCCCGCCCCCTGTCGCTAATCAGATAGCTTGGGCAGCAACTGCTTACTCGGAAGCGGCCTTCTCGGTCTTCCAGCCATCGACGAAGGCGTTCTTGACGCCGTCCCACTTGCTGTTATCGGCAGCGTAGGCAATCAGAGCCTGCTTGAGGTTCTTCTTCCACTCCTCGGAGGGAATGTAGACGAAGTCCCAAGCGACGGTCTTCTTGCCGTCCTTGGCCATGGCAACGGCCTGCTGCGAGAAGACGTTGGTGGTCTCCTTGGCGCTCTTGAACGGAGCGGTCAGGCCCATCTTGTCGGCGATGATGCTGGTCGGGGTGTCAGCGGTGACGCACCAATACATGAAGTCCTCGGTGGCCTTCTGGGCATCCTCGGAAGCCTGGGAACTGACGCACCAGTAGTTCTCGCCGCCGGAGCACAGGCCCTGGTTCTCCTCGCCGTCAACACCGATGTAGATCGGCATCATGCCAATCTGATCGTCGGTCATACCGGCCTTGACGAGGTCAGAGTAGGCCCAAGAGCCGTTCTGGTAGAAGACGGCCTTGCCGGTTGCGAACTCGTTGGTGGCGTCGTCGCCGGTCTTGGAAGCAAGCTGCGAAGGATCGCAGGTGGAGTCGGTGATGTACAGGTCGAAGATCTGCTTGTAGTTGTCGAGGAACTCACCCTTGATCTCGTCGTCCTCCTGGTTGTGCTCCTTCTCAAACTCGTAGTAGAGCGGCATGTTGGCAAGGTGGGTGGTGTAGCGCCAGCTGGAGGAGTCGTCCATGCCGGCGGAAGTGAAGGCACCCTCGACACCAAGCTCGTCCTTGCGGGCCTGGATGTCGTCGGCACAAGCCTTCAGCTTGTCGAAGGAGTTGATGTCCTCGGCCTTGTAGCCAGCCTTCTCGAGCAGCTGCTTGTTGTAGATGATGCCGAAGCTCTCCTGGACCCAGTCGATGCACACATCCTTGCCGTCGGACTGCAGAGCCAGGGAGTCGTCAATGAGCTCACCGCGGAGCTTGGTATCGGACAGGTCGGCGCAGTAATCCTTCCAGTTCTTAAGACCGGTGGGGCCGTTGACCTGGAACAGGGTCGGAGCGGAGCTCTTGGACATCTCGGACTTAAGCTTCTCCTCGTAGGTGTTGGAAGCGGCGGTCACGATCTTGACCTCGACGCCCTTCTCCTTCTTATAGGCCTTGGCGATCTCCTTCCACTCCTTGTCGACCTCGGGCTTGAATTGGAGGAAGTAGACCTCGGCAGCGTCACCAGAAGCAGAGGAGCCGGAGCCGGCAGAACCACCGCAACCCACGAGGCCCAGACCAAGAACTGCAGCCGCGGAACCAGCAAAGCCCAGGAACTGCCTTCTGCTCATTTCGTTCTTCATTACAATCCACCCTTTCACACCGTGGCGGCACCCTTTGCCGCCGCCTTCGGAGATTGGCTCGGGGACTTTGCCCCTTTTGCTGATTTGAACGATACGCTATTTGGCCTGTCTCTTATACACATCTGACGCTGCCGACGATACTCCTTGTGTAG
>CABRID010000021.1 GCA_902470895.1 uncultured Collinsella sp. | reverse complement strand
GAAGAAAAAGCCCTCGAGCTTTTGCGAAAGCTCGAGGGCTTTTTCTTCCGTGAGCTCACGTTTTTGCTCGACGGTGATTTCCTGCTTGCGCACGAGTTCGTAGTATCCCGTGAGGGCGGCAAAGGGCATAAACTGTGCGGCGCGGTTGGCGCGCACGGCACCGTTGGCAGTGAGGTTGGGGTCGGCTGCGCGGCGTCTGCCCTCGGGGTCCGCCAGGCGCTCGAAGGCGGTCGGCGGGCGCATGGGCTGTTGTTTGGGTTTAGGCACGGTGTCCTCCAACTTGATCGTTGCGCTCGCGCGCGGTGGCGCCGGCGGTAAAGCTTAATCCCTTGACGAGCGCGTTCTTGCCGTACTTGCCTTTCACGGCCAGGACGGCGCGCGCCAGGTCGCGCTCGCGCTCATCGGCCTCGATATCGCTGAACAGATCGATGGTGGCAAATTCCTCGGGCACAAGATTGCTAAAGCCCAGGTTGATGCGCTTGACCGGTCGTTTGGGATCGACAGTCTGCGCCCAGAGCTCATCGAAATAGCCCATGATCTTCTTAAACGAATTGGTACGCTCGGGCAGCTTGCGCGAGGCGTTGGAGTGCGCAAAGAGCGCGGCATAGCCACCACGCGGTTTGCCACCATGCTCTCCCACAAAGATGCCATCGATTGCCTGCGCTTCGCGCACCAGGCGGCGCCGTTCGTCATCGCGCTGGACGGGCTTGGGAGCACGGGGCGCGAGCTCGGGGCCGGCGGTTGCGGTGGGTTCGATGCTCGACGTACTCGAGCGCAGGTGTCCGCATCCGTCCACATATTGTGCAGTACCGCTGGCATCAAGCCTGCGTATGTCGGCGCGCTCGCTCGCGTAGCCCACAAAGAGCGAGATGCTGTCGCAGACCACGTGCTTATCGATCAAGTCCAACACGGCGTTGTCGACCATCTCGCGCAAGACGGTGTAGGCCTGCTCGTAGGCATAGCCCTTCGAGAGCACCTGTCCTGTGGTGGTCGAAGTTGCTTGCGGGCGATAGGCTTGGATATCGGCGATGGTTGTCGGCTCGCGTCCGAAGGCGTGGTCGATGAGATACTCGGCATTGACGCCGAGCTCGTCGTAAAGCAGGTTTTCGTCGAGCGCCGCGACGCCCATCAGATCGTAGACGCCGTATTTTTCGAGTCGTGCTGCCACGCCGGGGCCGATGCCCCAGATATCGGTGATGGGACGATGGGGCCAGATTTCCTTGCGAAAGGTCTCATCGTCGAGTATGCCGATGCGGCTGGGTACGTGCTTGGCGGTGATATCGAGTGCAACCTTGGCCTGGAATAGGTTGGGGCCGATGCCGACCGTCGCCGTGATGCCGGTGCGCGCCAGGACCTCGTCGCGCAACATGCAGGCGAAGCCTTCCGCATCGGTGTGATAGAGGTCCAGATAGGGTGTCACGTCGATAAAGCACTCGTCAATTGAGTAGACGTGCACGTCCTGGGGGCTGACGTATTCCAGATAGATGCCGTAGATTTGCGCCGACACCTCCATGTAGTGCTGCATGCGCGGCACTACTTTGATGCAGTCGATGCCGTCGGGAATCTCGAACAGACGGCAGCGGTTGTGAATACCTAAGTCCTTCATGGCCTGCGTGATAGCGAGGCAGATGGTCGTGCGTCCGCGCGATTCGTCGGCAACGACCAGGTTGGTGGTGAGCGGATCGAGCCCACGGTCGACGCACTCGACGCTGGCATAAAACGTCTTGAGGTCGATGCAGATATAGGTGTGCTGCTCGTGCGCCATCCGTGCCCTTCCATCAAACACATGTTCTTATCGAATACCTGTTCGATAATACCCGCTTGCACGGACACCGTCAAAATCTGTCCCTTTTTGGCAAGTATGGTCGTGCGGCTTCATCGGGGTTTTAACGCAGCCCTAAAGAGCGCGAAACAGCTCGGAAAAGCTCGCTTCGTAGCATGAGCCTAACGATCGATACCACCATAAAGCACGGAAGGGTTGTGGGGATAATGGTCAACTATGGGTTTGGTATGCCGACGCGCTTGGTTGCGGATGGAGACGTGGCTCGCTGGTGCGGACGATTGGTCGCTCACTACGGTGGCACCAAGGCGCTGGTCGTGTTGGGCGGTGACAAGCATACGCGTGATGAGCTTGTCTCGGCGGCACTCGGCTCGCTTGATCGAGCTCTGCTCGAGCGCGTGCTGTTTCGCTGCGGCTCGGTTGAGGGCGACGGGGGAGACGAGCTAATCGACGAAGCCGTGGCCCTGGCGACCGACGAAGGCGTGGACTTTGTCTTGGCGATCGGCGATGCCGATACTGCTGGCTTTGCACGCGAACTCGCCCGTCGCATGGCGGCGCTCGATGCCGGCGAAGACGGTTTTGTCCCTTATGGATGCATTGTCTCGGAGGGCAAGGTGCCTGCTGTCGTGGGCACCGGTGAGGTTCCCGTTTTTGCCATTATCGCGCCCGAACTGCTGGAGGGCATCGGGTCTCCTCTGCGTGAGTTGCTCGGTAGCATCTGCGCCGCGGCCTAATATTTGCCATAAAAGGACGGGTTATTTTTGGTTGGTAAAGCGTTTGACCTGCCAAAATAAGCCTGTCCCTTTTTAATCGGTTGCCGTTTGGGGGCCGATTGGCAACGCTCGCTGATTGTAGTCTTGACCTGCGCTAGAATAGTGGCATCTGAATGTCCGGGCGCATGGAGGCGTGCGCCCGTATGCTGAGGAGGACTCTATGGCAACTGTTGCCGCACCTATCGATGCTACGTCGACTGCCGCTTGGAAGGCGCTCGAGGCTCATCAGGAGAAGCTCGAGGCCGAAGGTATCGACCTCAAGGCCTGGTTCGCTGCTGACGCCGACCGCGTGAACAAGCTGAGCTTTGACGCCGGTGACCTGCACTTCGATCTGTCGAAGAACCTGGTGACCGATGAGACCGTCAAGCTGCTGTGCGATCTTGCCCGCGAGGTGAAGCTCGAGGAGCGCCGCGACGCCATGTTCTCTGGCGAGCACATCAACACTACCGAGGACCGCGCTGTCCTGCACACCGCGCTGCGCCGCCCGGCAAGCGAGAAGGGCCAGCTCATCGTCGACGGCCAGGACGTCGTCGCCGACGTGCACGAGGTCCTCGACCGCATGTATGCCTTCGCCGAGCGCGTGCGCTCCGGTGAGTGGAAGGGCGTTACCGGCAAGAAGATCGAGCATCTGGTGTCCATCGGCATCGGCGGCTCCGACCTGGGCCCGGTCATGGCCTACGAGGCTCTGCGTCCCTATGCCGACGCCGGTATCGACTGCCGCTACATCTCCAACATCGACCCCAACGACCAGGCCGAGAAGCTCAAGGGCCTGGATCCCGAGACCACGCTCGTAATCATCGTCTCCAAGACCTTCACCACGCTCGAGACCCTCACCAACGCCCGCGAGGTCAAGACCTGGATGCTCGAGCAGCTCAAGGCTCAGGGCGCCATCGACGGCTCCGATGAGCAGAACGCCGAGGCCGTGGCAAAGCACTTCGTCGCCGTTTCCACCGCACTCGAGAAGGTCGAGGCCTTCGGTATCGACCCCGCCAACGCCTTCGGTTTCTGGAACTGGGTCGGTGGCCGCTATTCCGTTGACTCCGCCGTGGGCCTGTCGCTGATCGTCGTGCTCGGCCCCGAGCGCTTCCAGCAGTTCCTCGAGGGCTTCCACGCCATCGACGAGTACTTCTGCAACACCCCGCTCGAGAACAACGCCGTCGCGCTGATGGGCCTGCTCAATGTCTGGTACGTCAACTTCTTCGGTTCCAAGAGCCACGCCGTGCTGCCGTACTGCCAGTACCTGCACCGCTTCCCGGCCTACCTGCAGCAGCTCACCATGGAGTCCAACGGCAAGCATGTCCGCTGGGACGGCAGCGCCGTGACCTCCGACACCGGTGAGATCTTCTGGGGCGAGCCCGGCACCAACGGCCAGCATGCCTTCTATCAGCTGCTGCACCAGGGCACTGTGGTGGTTCCGGCCGACTTCATCGCCTTCGCCAATACCGCCAACCCTGCGACCGACGGCGGCCAGGATGTCCACGAGCTGTTCCTGGGCAACTTCCTGGCCCAGACCAAGGCGCTCGCCTTTGGTAAGACGGCCGATGAGGTTCGTGCCGAGGGCACGCCCGAGCAGATCGTCCCGGCCCGTTGCTTTGAGGGCAATCGCCCGACGACCTCGATCTTCGGCGACACGCTGACCCCGTTCGCACTCGGCGAGCTCATCGCCCTGTACGAGCACATCACGTTTGTCGAGGGCACGGTCTGGGGCATCGACTCCTACGACCAGTGGGGCGTCGAGCTGGGCAAGCAGCTTGCCAAGCAGATTACCCCGGCCTTCCACGATGACGCCGCCAAGGCCGAGCAGGACGCTTCGACCCAGGCGCTCATCGAGTTCTATCGCGCGCATCGCAAGTAGTCGCTGCTGTTAACGCATCGCGCCTTATAGTCAGGGGCCCGTATCCTATCGGATGCGGGCCCCTTTGCTTTGCCGTAGTCCCGGGGCGCACGGCCTTTGTGGAACATCGCTGGGGCACCGCGCGCCGCGAGAACCCTGCGCCTAGATCTCGGCCTCCGCATGGTCTCGCTGCGCCTCGGGCAGCTCCCCGTAGAGCGGATGGTCTTCGAGCCTAAAGCGCTCGACCTGTTCGGGAGTGCGACCGCGCACAAAGAGCCACGAGCGATCGATCGGCGTCGCCATGAGCGTGCTGGGCAGCGCGTCGGCGCGGTCGGAAAACACCCGGGCACTCTCGGGATCCTGGAACGCCAGCACCAGATGCGTGTCGCAGTTGCCCATGATGGAGCGTGCGCGTGCCTCGCCATAGAGCGCATCGAGCTGGTTGGTCGACTGCAGCAGCAGCGTTGCCCAGATGTTGCGGCTTCGGATAATCGAGAGCACGTTGTCGATCTGGGGGATCTGCAGATTTGCGAAGTCATCGAGCATAAAGCGCACGGGCACGGGCAGGCTGCCGTCGGGCTGCCTATCGGCCTCACGAATGAGGCCCATAAACGCCTGCGAAATAAAGAGGCCGGTCAGCGGATCGAGATTGCGGTCAATATCGCTCACGGTTACAAACAGGGCGCAGGGGGTGTGTCCCATGGAAGCGAAGTCCACCTGATGGCACTCACGATAGAGCTGTGCCGCACCGTCGAATCCCAGACACATGACCTTTTCGGCAAGGATGCCGACGATGCTCGCGTGCATGCGCTCGGCATTTTGCGTAATGGCGTAGCGCCGCCATAGCGAGAGGGCATAGCTTTGGGGGTCGATCGTGATCAGGTCGTCAAACAATCGACCCGTGGCACCGTCCTGCAGGTGCTCGATCAGCTTGATGACCGAGCTGATCGTCTGCTCGTCGGCGGGTAGCTGTTCGGTGACGTAGGCGATAAGACACGACAGCAGGTTTGCCGCCGCATGATCCCAAAAAGGCTGGTTGTTGTCCTCGATGGGGCAGATGGCCTTTGCCACCGAGAGGATGTCCTGCTGGTTGGGCCTGCCGTCCGCCTTGCGGCGAATGTGCCTCAGGGGGTTGTAGCCGCAGCGCTCGATGCCGGGCGCAAGGGCCGGGACGGTGTTGAGGTCGGCGAAGTTGAGACATTGCACGCGGTAGCCGTGGGCTGCCAGCACGGGTCCCACTTCGCGACAGAGCGTGCCTTTGGTGTCGAGCACGATGTAGCTTGCGTTCATTTGCAGCAGGTTGGGCTTGAGGACGTTTCGGGTCTTGCCGGCTCCCGAGGGGCCGATCACAAGTGCGTTGTTGTTGAGTCCCGTTTGGCGGGTGTCGCAGGAAAGCGTTCGATCTTTGGCGAGGATGGTGGACGATGCGGACTCAGATGCGGCGAGGCGGCTGGCGAGGTTAGACATGGGCGACCTCCTTGGTGGTCGAGAGGATTTCGTGGGCAAAGCCGAGCTCGACGGCGCGCTCGGCCGAAAGGTAGGTGTCTTTTGCAGTGAGGGACTGGATGCGCTTGGGCGTGAGGCCGCTGCGGTCCGAGAGGATTTGCGTGAGGGTCTTGCGGGTCTGCATGAGACGCCGGCTGGTTTCCTGCAGCGCAAGTGCCGAGCCACCTGCCCCCTGGGGGATCAGCGGGTCGTGAATCATGAGCTCTGCATGGGGCGCCATACGGCGATCGTCGCCGCCCATAAAGATCACGGCGCCCATGGACGCGGCGAATTCCAGGCAGACGGTGCGGATGGGGCACGATGCGAGGCGCATGGCGTCATAGATCGCAAGACCCGATCGCACGCTTCCGCCGGCGCTGGCGACAAATATGGTGATGGGGCGGCTGGGGTCGGTGGCATCGAGCAGGCGGATCTGCTGGCATAGGTCGTGGGCCATCGGGGTTTCGATGTTTCCCATGACGGAGAGCTCGCGACGGGCGAGCATCTCATCGTAAATGCTGGTGAGCGTGATGCCTCGGGCGGATTCACGCATGGTGAGGGGGCTGATGATGGGGGAATGATTGGTGTCCATGAGGACTCCTTTCTGTTGGTTGTGTTGTGGAATAGGATTGTTGCCCGCGGAGGGGCTGGCGGGCTACAGGGTTCGTCCGAGCCTGAGATCGAGCTCGGTTGTGGGGCAGGCTGCCTGTTCGTGCGGCTCGCAAGCGCCAAGGGCTCCAAAGCGATGGAGCGTTGCGACGGGCGTGGTGTAGGCGAGCCGCAGCTGATGCTCGACAGGGGCACATCCGTCATTTTTGTAATGAGCCGCGTAGCATTGCGCGATGCTGGCGTTCATCTCGCTGCCATTGCGATGGCGCTCAAACTGGCGTCTGCAGGTCTCGATGATCTTTGCTACCGACTTGGGTGCCGTCGCGGGAACAAGGGCGAGATAGCCCTCAAATAGCTCGTTGATGCTCAGGAGGCACAGCAGGTCGATCAGCGTCCTTATGGCTGCTCCCTCGGCAGAAAAATGCGCGGTCATGCGGTTATATCGGTTGCGGTCGACGATGGCCGCATGGGGTCTTGGAGTTTTCTGCCCCGTGGTTCCGGGCTTTTGCCGCGCCTGTGTATTGAGCTCGACGTTGCAGCGCTTGAGGCCGTCCAACGGAAGGAACAGTGCGGTGCGCAGGGTGTTCCGCTTGCTTTCGAGTTCATGACGCTCGTCGGGTTCCCATTCGAGCTTGAGTTTCGTGTCGAGCGCCGTAAGCATATGGGCTAGGCAGCCTACGGTAAGAACGTACGAATCGTTGTCGCGTTTTGGGGCATAGGGGTCTGTCAGCTTGCGAATGTCGGGGTCGCCCATGATCTTTGTGCAGCGCTTCAGCAGTTGAGGGTGGTCGGCCAAGATCGTCGCGAGCGGTAGTGACGCGTAGTTCTTGATGGTCGCGGCGGCAAAGGCGGCGTCATATTCGTTTGCATATGCTCGCTCAATGCGGGCATCCAGAATGCTTTTCTTATCGCCGTCTTCAGCGTGGTGGTTTGTCATAGCTTCTCCAATCGGTTGATGTTCGTGCTGTTTGTTGATGTGTTGGTTGTCGTGAGTGATGTGCTTGCCGTGGGTGATGTGCTGACGTTGGGGTGCTATGCGGTTTCAATGAGCCCGTGAGACAGTTGCTGCAGGGGCGGGATGGAACGGCCCATGCAAGGCGGAAGGCATCGTGCTCAAAATCGAGACAGCAATGCCCTAGGTGCCTCACATGTGGCAGTTACCTCATTAAGTTGTCATTGCGTTTGGGGCCGTACTTTACCGATCTTCCTTCTCTTACACGCTGAAAACTGAAACTTCATATGCTCGATCTACTTAAAACCGCAACGGCGGTCTTTTATCAACTTATATGTCGGAACGTGTCTTTGCAAGTACTTTTTTGCGTTTGTTTCAAATGGGGTGGTTTTGCAACCGTCACGCGCCACGCTATGCGAACGTGCCCCGGCTCGGATAAGATGGTGCGATCGAGTTCTACCGCGCTCACTGCAAGTAGTCTTTGTTGCTGAGATAGGTCACGGCCGAAAGGGGCCCGTATCCCAACAGATACGGGCCCCTTGCTATTTAAATGGGCATGAGGGTGTATTGAGGGGGGATGTCTTGCTGTCGGCATCCGCGTGCGGTGCCATTCGCTGTCCGTAAATTATACGTTTACGGCTAATTTCATACCACTTGTCGGAATGCGGACGCTGTCCTTGCATGCCGGGCGTACATTGAACGTGGTTTTTCGCGTGAAGCCACGAATCGGTTGCCAGCCCTGAACAAGGAGGCCCAGCATGACGCTTGCCAAACCCATCAATAAATACATCGACTATATCGATGCCCCCGAGGACACGTTTGAGCAGTATGTCGAGAAGGCGTTAAAGTACAACTTTCGCTGCGTATTTGCGAACCTGCAGGAGTACGAGACGGGCCGCGCCATGCTCGAGGGCTCTGACATCATCCTTGCCGGCGCTATCGACTTTCCCCAGGGCACTATGACGCTTGAGGAGAAGCTTGCGAGGTTTGAGGAATACGCTGCGTGTGGCTTTACCGAGATTGACTACGTTTTGAATCAGGGGTCGATCGAGAACCGCGATTTTGATGCCATCGAGCGCGAGATGACTACCATTGCTGATTTTTGTCGCGCGCATGGCATCACTGACAAGGTGATCGTCGAGATGTGCAAACTGGACGGCGACGACGCCGCCAAGCGCCGTGTATGCGAGATCGCGCTGGAGGCCAAGCCGGGATTCCTTAAGACATCGACTGGCAGAAGCTTTGGCGGTGCTAAGCTCGAGGACGTGCGGCTGATGCACGAGGTGCTCGGCGATGCCGTGGCAATCAAGGCGGCGGGCGGTATCCATAATTACGAAGAGGCTTGCGCATTCATCGAGGCCGGCGCCAGCGCGTTGGGTGCCTCGGCGGGCATCGCGATCGTCGACGGCGCACCGACGGATGAGCGTCGCTAGCAGACGTATTTGACCTGAGCAATAAAGCTTCACGACTACGCGCCGTTCATGTTCGAGACAATATGACTTTTTGCCCGTTGTAAACGGAGTCGCGATGGGTGTTCTGTATGATGGCTCAGACAAGGTTGTTCAATGACAGGGAGGCATATATGGCAATCAAAGCCATCGCAATGGATATCGACGGTACGCTCACCAACGATCAAAAGGTCATCAGCCTGCGTACGCGCGAGAAGCTGCTCGCGGCGCAGGAGTCGGGCATTAAGCTCATCTTGGCGTCGGGCCGTCCCGCATGGGGACTGCACGCCTTGGCGCAGGAGCTCGACCTCCAAAACCATGACGGTCTGCTAGTCGCTTTCAATGGCGCGCATGTGGTCGACGCTCAGACCGATGAGGTCCTTTTTGACCAGGCCATGCCGGCTGACGAACTGCACCGTCTGATTGATCACCTGCAAAACTATGATGTGATCCCCATGATCTCGCTTGGTCGCGACTTGCATGTTGAGGACTCGTACCACTGCATGATTACGCTGCCGGATGGCTCGCGGAAAAACATCGTCAAATACGAGCGCGATGCCTGCGACCTTAAGATCCGCGAGGTCGAGAGCTTGCATGAGGTCGTGGACACTTATCCCGTGGACAAGCTGCTGACGGCGGGTGATCCGGCCTACCTGCAGGCGCATTACGAGGAAATGTATGCGCCCTTTAAGCAGACGCTTTCGGGCATGTTTACGGCCGACTGGTACTTTGAGTACACGGCGCCCGGTATCGACAAGGCCCGTGCGCTCGAGGGTGCCCTGCCCAAGCTCGGCATCGATGCCAGTGAGGTCGTATCGTTTGGCGACGGCCAGAACGACAAGTCCATGATTGAGTGGGCCGGAACCGGTGTTGCCATGGGCAACGCCGTCGATGAGGTCAAGGCTGTGGCCCAGATGGTGACCGCCGATAACAACGAAGATGGTATTGCAATGGCGCTGGATAAGCTGCTGGGTTAGAATCGCCGATAATGCATGGTTTGGGCGCCTGCTTGCAGGCGCCCTTTTGTTAGGGAGGGTGCCGTGTCCGCATTTCCGTTCGACGCCGTTATCTTTGACATGGACGGCGTCATTGTCGATACCGAGTATTACTACCTGGGCGAGACTGCCGCGTTTGCCAAGGAGCTTGGGCTTAATCTGACTCAAGAGGAGTTGAATGGGCAGGTCGGTACCTCGCATCAGTTCTTCCTGCATATGCTGGTCGATTGGTTTGAGCGCGCCGGTAAGGGGCACTTCACTGGCGAGGAAGCGTTGGCCCGTTGGGACGAGTGGGCGCATGAGCGTCCGCGCGACTATCAGGCTTTGATTAACCCAGGCGCCGTGGATACGATTCGAGAGCTGCCGCGCCGTGGCGTTCGCGTGGCGCTTGCCAGCTCGTCTCCCATGGTTAGCATCGAGGAAGTGCTCAACGCATGCGGGCTGTCGGATGCCTTTGAGTATGTGGTGAGCGGCGAGCAGTTTAAGGAGAGTAAACCCGAGCCCGACATCTACCTGCATGCGCTAGACCTGCTGGGGCTGCCCGCGAATCGCTGCTGCTGCGTTGAGGATTCCGTTCCGGGCATTACCGCGGGTAAGCGAGCCGGCCTGACGGTTATTGCCAAGCGCGAGGAGCGCTTTGGCTTTAGCCAGGATGCCGCGGACAAGATTATCGACCAGCTGCCGGAGCTGCTGGAACTCGCGTAGATTCTGGGCGGTACTGCTGTCACAACAGTGGTTCCGTTGGCATAAGAGAGAGGGGCGGCGTCATGGCATTTAACGTGAGCGCACTGGGGTTTGGCGACAACGTCGTCGACTGCTACGAGCATATCCACACAATGTATCCGGGTGGCAATGCGGTGAACTTTGCCGTGTATGCCAAGAAGTGCGGCGCCGCGCGCTCCGCGTATATGGGCATCTTTGGTAATGACGCTGCTGCTGAGCATGTGATTGCGAGTCTTGAGGATGAGGACGTTGAGCTTGCCAAGTGCAAGCAGCTCATCGGCGAGAACGGTGCGGCACGCGTGACCGTCGTTAACGGCGGCCGTGTTTTCCTTGGCTCCAATGAGGGCGGCATCCGTGGTGATGCGCGCTATGTGCTCGATCGCTTTGACCTTGCGTACGTGAAGCAGTTCGACGTAGTCCACTCGGGCAACTATTGCTTTACCGAGCGTGAACTTCCCAAGTTGAAGGCCGCGGGCATCACGGTTTCGTTTGACTTCTCGGACGATTCGACCGACGAGTACTACGAGCAGATTGCTCCCTACGTTGACTTCGCGTTCTTTAGCGCGGCAGACGCCGCGAGTGAGGATGAGATTCGCGAGCGTCTGGCATGGGTGAGGAGCCTAGGTCCGCGTTTCGTATCGGCAACGGCTGGCGCTGAGGGCTGCATTGCCTATGATGGCGATCGTTATTACCGCCAACTGGCTAAGCCGGTAACGGATATGAAGGACACCATGGGTGCGGGCGACTCATTCCTGACTTCGTTCCTGATGTGTTATCTCGATTCCGTCAAGCGTGGCGAGGATGGTGCCGAGGCCATCGAGCGTGCACTCGACTTTGCGGCGGGGTTTGCTTCGACCGTATGCGGCATGGAAGGCTCCTGGGGCCATGGAGTGCCGATTTCCGAATAGGTGAGCAGTCCCGGGGAGTCGAATTGTCGCCCCCCGGGACTCCATGGACAAAAAATGCTAAATATGAGTACTGTCACTAATTTAGTAACAGCGAAATTAAGCTATTGAGGGCCTAGTTGGGTGTCTGCGAGTGATTAAAACCTGCTAAAAATGACTTTAACCACCTTAAAGTGCCTTGATAATGGATAGCTGTACATTATCAAGGCACTATTTTGCCGTAAAATAATGTGACTGGATTTGCAACAGTACTCATATTTGGCATTTTTTGCCCACCGGGGCTAGCGAAGGTCAAAAACAGAGTGCGCATTTGCTAAAACTGCCGACTCGATGCACTCTGCGTCGCGGTTTTTGAGTGAGGCGATGCGTTCTGAGGTCCATGTGAGCGATCTGATAAGCGACTGTGCGCTTGTTTCGGTGTTTGCCTCCGCCGGCGCATCGGTCTCGAGCAGTAAACGATCGAGTGGGATCTGTCGGGCGTATTCGCGACCGCGCTTGGTGGCGAGCATCCGCTCGTTCACGGAAAAATAACAGCCCGCATTACGCGCGCGGACGAGTTCGTCCGAAGTACCGCTAAACCAGTGGAAGATGATAACGGGGGAGTCGGGGTTTGGGATGAGTAGTCCATGCGATTCGAGGACGTCCAGTACGGCTCCTGCCGAACGAACGGCGTGAATTGATATCACGCGCCCGGTAAGAGGATGCTGCACGAGCGCATCGCAGAGCCGGTTAAGTGCCTGTATTTGTAGCGGCTTACTTCCAGCAAAACGCGCGGAAAAGTCGAGTCCGACTTCGCCGATGTAGCGCTCTTGGGCAGCAACTTCGCAAAGCAGATTGACCTCGGCAGGACCGCAGCGTCCGTCGGCGAGCCACCAAGGATGGAGGCCGACGCCCGCGATAATGTTTGGGTAACGGCTGGCACGCTTTTTTGCTGCCGCGAAGTCGCGTGGGTCGGCCCCGCAATCAAAGACCCCCAGCCCTATAGCCGCAGTTTCGTCAGCAACGGCATTCGGGTAAGTCATCAAATCAAGATGGCAGTGTGCATCAAATAACCGGGGCTCCATCTCGGTGCGCTCCGCTAGTTTAGGCGCTGGCCATCGGCGCGCACGCGCTCGGTGCCGCGGCCACTGATCTGGCGGATAACCTCGCCGGCGATCATCTGGCCCATGATGGGCGGCATAAAGCTGGCGGTTCCGAGCTCGGTGCGCTCGTGGATGTTGGAAGGGTCGCGGGGCTGGGTCTTAACCGACTCCTCGCAGCTAAACAGCACGTGCAGACTCTTGATGCCGTGCTTCTTGCACTCTTTGCGCATGATGCGGCTCATGGGGTCGCGCACCGTATCGAAAATGTCGGCAAAGCGGAGGCACTCGGGATGGAGCTTGTTGGCTCCGCCCATGGAGCTAACCAAACGAATGTCGCGGTCCTGAGCATATTTGGCAATGGTGAGCTTGGCCGAGATGGTGTCGATGGCGTCGACGACGTAGTCGAGCTTGCCACCTGTCTGCTCCAAAACGCTCGCGAAGAACTCGTCGATGTTGTCGCGCAGCAGGTATTCGGTGCGTTTGATAACGGTGGCGGCGGGATTGATATCGCGAATCATGGCTTCCATCACGTCCACCTTGCGCTTGCCAACGGTGCTGTGAAAGGCGATGGCCTGGCGATTGATATTGCTGGGCGCGATGATGTCCTTATCCAGAATTACGAAATGACCGATGCCGCCGCGGGCGAGTGCCTCGCAGCAGTTGGAGCCCACGCCTCCGCAGCCGAGCACCAGCACCGTAGCATCGGTGAGCTTATCGAGTGCCTCGCGGCCCATGATGATCTCGAGCTTGGTGTCGCGTGTCTCGACGAGAGCGGCAGCGGTTTCGGTCATAGACATCCTCCGATGGGGAAGCGAATCGTGTTTTAGCTATTGCCATTATAGGTGTTATCGCGATTCCATTTGAGCCCTTGGGCTTGTTGAAATGGGATCGGGGTTCGCATAAGATTGAAGCAGATGGCACCCGTTGCAGCGGGTTGGCCAACTCCAAAACACGTTTGTAGCGTGAGAAGTGGCCGTCTTCGCATTACGCGGAGGTGGCTATTTTTTTGAGTACAAGATTAGACAGTTAGACAAACATCTAAATATCGAGTATAGTGTGCGCGTCATGAGAGATGATGAGAGGAAGTCTTATGCCGGGAGAGGGTTTTAAGGCGCTTGCCGATCCAACGCGACGGCGCATTTTGGAGTTGCTGCGCGAGGGCAATTGCACGGCGGGGGAGCTTGCCGAGCATTTCGATATCAGTAAGCCATCGCTGAGCCATCACTTGGCGACGCTCAAAAACGCCGGGTTGGTGACCGACGAGCGCCATGGCCAATACATCGTATACAGCTTAAACACCACCGTCATGCAGGATTTAATTGGCTGGTTTATGGGCCTTACAAACACTGAAGGTGATAAGGATGAATAACGAAAACAAGGGCATTCACCCCACGGGGGTATCGTCGCGCGTGTGGATTGCGCTGGTCGCTCTTTGCGTCGCCAATGTCGTAGCGCACCTCATGGTGATGCCGAGCTTGCCTGCGCAGATTCCCACGCACTGGGGCGCGAACGGCGCCGTCGACGGTTGGGGTCCTAGCTGGATGGCCTCCGCGCTCGGCGTGCTGCCTCTGGTGCTTCTCGCAATGTTCTGCGTGGTGCCGCGCATCGACCCCAAAGGTGAGGCATATCGAACCTCGGGCAAATTCTACCAGGGCTTCGTAATCGCCTTCACCTTGTTCATGTGCGCCATAAGCTGGCTGGGAGAGCTTACGGTCTGGGGCGTGGTGCCGGCGGTCGGTTCGGTTAACGTGCTGATTTCCGGTGTTGTCGGTTTGCTGTTCATCGGCGTAGGCAACTACTTGCCGCGTGTGAAGCAGAACTATACGCTCGGTATCAAGACGCCCTGGGCACTTGCCGATCCCGAGAACTGGCGCCGTACGCAGCGCTTTGGCGGTGCCTGCTTTATGGTGCTGGGTGTTGGCCTGATTGTGATGGGCGTGGCGGGCAGCGTGCTTTCGAGTGAAGTCGTCGCCGCAGTGATTGCGGTTCTGGCGTTTGGTTCGGTCGGAGCCGTCTACGTCTACTCGTATCTGCTGTGGCGCAAATCGCAGCGAGCCGCTCGTTAAGGTTGCGGAAAACTAGCGTACGCAGTTCATAGTATGTTCCGGGGGACTTTTCCCAGGTAGTATTAGGGGGTATGGGCAACCATGCCCCTTTTTTCGTTAAGTTTCAGAGCTGGTTTCCTCATTTCGTTTCCACTAAAGCGAATCAAGAATAGAGAAACAGCAGGTAGAAAGGATAAAACAGGCAAATGGCAGAGTTCATCTACCAGATGTATCAGGCTCGTAAGGCCCATGGCGACAAGGTAATCCTTGACGACGTGACCCTGAGCTTCTACCCCGGTGCCAAGATCGGCGTTGTGGGTCCCAACGGCATGGGCAAGTCGACCCTGCTCAAGATC
Source organism: uncultured Collinsella sp. (assembly GCA_902470895.1). Taxonomy (GTDB): domain Bacteria; phylum Actinomycetota; class Coriobacteriia; order Coriobacteriales; family Coriobacteriaceae; genus Collinsella. The sequence goes on along the minus strand of CABRID010000021.1, from coordinate 8,257 downwards.
ATGGCCGGCATCGAGGAGGTCTCCAACGGTGATGCCAGGCTCACCCCCGGCTACACCGTGGGCATCCTGCAGCAGGAGCCGCCGCTCGACGACGACAAGACCGTCATCGAGAACGTGCGCATGGCATTTGGCGACATGATCGCCAAGGTCGATCGCTTCAATAAGATCGGCGAGGAGATGTGCGACCCGGATTGCGACATGGACGCCCTCATGGCCGAGATGGGCAAGCTCCAGGACGAGATTGACGCCGCCGACGGCTGGGATATCGATTCCAAGCTCGGCCAGGCCATGGACGCCCTGCAGCTGCCCGATTCCGACATGCCGGTCAACGTGCTCTCTGGCGGCGAGCGCCGCCGCGTGGCCCTGTGCAAGCTGCTGCTCGAGGCTCCCGACCTGCTGCTGCTCGACGAGCCTACGAACCACCTGGACGCCGAGTCGATCCTGTGGCTCGAGCACTTCCTGCACAACTACCAGGGCGCGGTGCTTGCCGTCACACACGATCGCTACTTCCTGGATAACGTTGCCGAGTGGATCTGCGAGGTCGACCGCGGTCACCTCTATCCCTACAAGGGCAACTACTCCACGTATCTGGAGACCAAGGCCGCGCGTATCGAGGCGCAGGGTAACCGCGACGCCAAGCTCGCCAAGCGCATGGAGGCCGAGCTCGAGTGGGTACGCAGCTCGCCCAAGGCCCGCCAGGCAAAGAACAAGGCCCGTCTGGCTCGCTACGAGGAGATGGAGGCCGAGGCTCGCGCAAGCCAGAAGCTCGACTGGACCGACATCCGCATTCCTGTGGGCCCGCGTTTGGGCAACAAGGTGCTCGAGGCTCATCACCTGCACAAGGAGTTCGATGGCCGCGTGCTCATCGATGACCTTTCGTTCACCCTGCCGCGCAACGGCATCGTGGGCGTCATCGGCCCCAACGGTGTCGGTAAGACCACGCTGTTCAAGACGATTGTGGGTCTGGAGCCGCTGACTTCGGGCGAGCTCGAGGTGGGCGAGACCGTCAAGATCTCTTACGTCGACCAGAACCGTTCCGGCATCGATCCCGATAAGAACCTGTGGGAGGTCGTCTCGGACGGCCTGGACCACATGATGGTCGGCGAGACCGAGGTTCCGAGCCGCGCTTATGTGGCGAGCTTTGGCTTTAAGGGCCAGGACCAGCAGAAGCGCGCTGGCGTGCTCTCCGGCGGCGAGCGCAACCGTCTGAACTTGGCGCTTACGCTCAAGCAGGGCGGCAACCTGCTGCTTCTCGACGAGCCCACGAACGACCTCGACGTCGAGACGCTGTCCTCGCTCGAAGCGGCGCTGCTCGAGTTCCCGGGCTGCTCGGTGGTCATTAGCCACGATCGTATGTTCCTGGACCGCGTCGCCACGCACATTCTGGCGTGGGAGGGCACCGACGAGAATCCGGGCAACTGGTATTGGTTCGAGGGCAACTTCGAGGCCTATCAGGCCAACCGTATCGAGCGCCTGGGCGAGGACGCAGCCCAGCCGCATCGTATTCACCGCAAGCTGACGCGCGACTAGTTTTGTTACGCGGTTTTTCCAAACCGCGTAACGAGTTGACGCTGCAAACGCCCCTAAGCGGCAATCTGACGTTCAATCGTCGGTCGCGTACCGAAGTACGCTTCCCTCCTCTTTCACGTCACCTTGCTCGCTTAGGGGCGTTTTCGCTGACCTTTGCTCAACCTGAGAGAATAAAAATGCGGTGAACGTTTTTGTGACGTTCGCCGCGTTTTGCTATTCGTTGGATTCTTCAACCTTGTCGATGGCCCAGGTGGATCCGAGGCCACCGGTGGTGTTGCGGCGGATGCGCACGGTGGCTTCGTGGCGCTCGCCGGCCTGCGTGTAGCGCAGGGGGAAGCTTGCGCGGTTTCGCGCGGCCTCGATGGTACCGCGCTCGCGGGCGATCCAGTAGTACTCGCCGACGATGCCGAGCGTGTCGGCGCCGTAGGGGAGATAGGTCGACAGCTGGTGTAGAAGCGGACCGGGGCAGAAGACCTCGGTTGCGAAATCGACAGGGAAGTCCTCGGGGATGGTCGGTGCTACTGGCGTCGAGGCAGGTGCTGCAGCGGGAACCGGAGCCGGTGCCGGCGCGGAAATCTGGTTGCAAGCAGAGGCGGGCACGGATTCGATGACGGGTGCAGGCTCCGGCGTCGCTTCCGGCTTGATCGTGGAATCTGCGGGCTCCTCGGTGACGGGCGCATCTACAGCTGCAGTTTCAACCTCAACCTGCGTCGCGCTCTCATTCTCGACGCTCGACTTTGCTTCGATGGGCGTGGATGCCATAGTGGTGATGCCGGCGTTGGCGTTCTCGGGGTCATAGACGACCGTGAGTGAGATGGCAGGCTGCGGTGCCTCGGGCTCCGATTCCACCTCGGTAGCGTCCTGTTCTGTGGGCCCTTCGGGCTGATCGTCCTCAGCCTCGTCGCCAAAGACATCGCTGTTTTGGAGCGCAGGCGCCTCAGGTTGGCTAGCGGCTTCTTCGGTTGTCGACTTGGGGGCTTCGTTGAGCTCCACAGTGGCTTCCTGCTCGGATATGACTTCGGGATCGGTCAGGGCGGCGATTTCGGTTTCGGCTTCTGCCGTTACCTCAATAGCGACTTCGATCTCGGGCTCGGGCTCCGGAGCGACTTCGGCCACGGGCTCAGGCTCGGCGCGCTTAACGTGCTTGGGACGCACGGCCTTGAGGTCCTTCTCGCCGCGCTTTTTCTTTTTGTAGGACTGCTTGGCTCCCTTGGCTGCCTTGGGCTTGTCCTCGCCCTTGGCAAGGGCGGCATCCCAGGCATCGTTGGCGATGACGGTGGCATACAGGCGACCGCCCTTAAAGACGGTCAGCTTAATGCAGTCGTCGAGCTCCTCGAGCAACTCGCGCGTGGATTCGAAGCCCAGGTCATAAGCGTCCATGTCACCAGCGGCGAGTGCCTCCTCGACCTGCGTCATAAACGTTTGCTTGCCGCATCCGATTGCATCGCGCAGCAGGCGATACAGATAGATGTGGTTGCCCAGCGAAAGCGTGGGCCTAACTATTGTCTTGCTCATGGCAAATCTCCTCTTTACACACCAAAGCATCTTACCATCGCGCGGGGCTTGCTACCTCGGCGCCCAAGGCAAACGGGCGCGACCGTTTGCCGGTTCGCGCCCGTTATGCAGGTCGGTTATCTATGAGAGGCAAACGTGCTTAGTTGCCCGATGCCGCGCCTTGGCTCGAGCTGTCAGATGCCGTGCCGGACGCGGTTCCGCTCGAGCTGTTCGAGCTGTTGGTGTTGCCGTTGTCGGTAGATTCCGTGCCCGATGTATTGCCGCTCGTCTGGTCGCCCGTGCTCGGTTGAGAGCCGTCAGTCGTCTGGCTCGAGTCGGTCGTACTGGACTGCGTGCCGCTGTTGGTCGTAGAGGAGTCGGTGCCTTGCGATTGATCGGGGGTGTTTGAGGACGAGTCGGTGGATGCGGAGTTGCCCTGTGGGTCGTCCTGCTGGCTTTGCGATTGACCGGAGCTATCCGTGTCGCTCTCGGTCGTGCGCGACGAAAGGATTGGCTCGGGACGCTCGCCCAGACCCTCACCGGCGGTGGTGATAAGGATGGCGCCGGTGCAGGCGATGACCGCGACGATGGCGATAGCGATCGAGAAGACGATGACCTTCTTTTGCGTCTGGCTGCGCTCAGCCGCCGCCTTGGCGCGCAGGCTGTTGGGGGCGACGCGGGCCGTGGTCGCGCGTCCCGCAACCTCGCGCATCTCCTGCGTGGTCGCGGCGCCACCTAGGTGCTCCTCGACATCGGGCTCAACGGGCTCGTAGGCGCCGGCAGGGTAGTCGACAGCGGCATGCGTACCTTTGATGGCTTCGGCGCTGGCGGAGATAAAGTGGCGATAGACCTGCGAGGACACAACAGTGATGACTGAGCTCACGGCGGCACCAATCACCGAGCCGGCAATGCCGATCTTTGAAGCAAGCGCCACGCTCGTGGCGGCGGCTGCGGCGCCTGCGATGATCTGGGGAATGGAAATGTCGTCGAACAAGCCCTTTTTGGGCGCGATGGCCATGGTCTGTCCGATGGAATGGTTCTCGTGCACGCCGTTGTTGAGCGATGCCGGCGTCATGACGCGCGTGCGCGGCGCGTCGGTGTACTTGGTTTTCATACGGGGTCCTCCCGGTTCGTTTAGTGCTATGACAGGTTGTCTAGCCCCAAGGGTACCCATCTCGTGTGGACCGAAGATGGACTCGCCCGCAACACCACCAACTCACCAAAGCCATGGGGCTTCGTTTCGTCTGCCTTTTTAGCGTTGGGCTCGGTGCCCGTTTCGATATGCGGTAATTTCGCACGGAATCTGACCCAGAAACGTACGAAAAGAGTGTGCAAAGGCGGCCTATTTGTTCTTACGAGAGTTGTGGAGCACTTCGATGACGCATTTTGATCGGGCAATATCATCGATTAATATGTCCTGGTCCGCTCGCGCTATTTCGTCAAGGTTGGCGTCCCACTCATCTAAAAGAACCACGTTGCAGTTCTCTTCTAGATAGCCAGACTCCAAGAGTTTGAGTATTCGAGTGACCGCTTGTCCGCTTGATGCCTCTTGTGTGTCAAGTTCTGTGAAATAAAGCATTGGGTGGGCGGGAAGAAGAAAAGCCCTATCTCCCAATCTTTCTTTGAGCAGTGCTAAGAGTGTGCTTTTCCCGCTGCCATTGGCTCCTCGTAGCGTCGTTCTCCCTGGGGAGAAATTTCGAGTGGCGGTTTCAATATCGGCCATATTCTTGGGAACAACGCTGCTCTCTACCCCTTCTGCTGGGATAACCCGTAGCTTGTCCCACTTAATGAGTCCATGTTGGCGTTTTTCTTCGTTGGTGAGAATCAGGTTGTCTCGAACTAATGCTGTCCTCGTTGTCCTTTCGGAGAGCTGGATTGCATATACAACTATCACGTTGATGTTTTGAAGAATCGATACCTGCCTTGGAAGAATGGCTATAAGGGTTGTTAGCGGGGCGGGGCTGCCTGCATGGACCAAACAGTAATGGAAAATCGCAACGATAAACGGGATAGTGCTTGCCACTGTTGCGAGGGTAGAGAGTCCACCTCGAGCGAGCGTAAGGCTGATCTGTGCCCGCTTCGAGGTGTTTTCTCTTGCGAGATAATACGTGCTCCAATCTCTAAAGCAACGGGAGTTTCCGATCCACGAATTCGGGATGCACTTTCGTATTGCAGAAAAAAGGCGCGACCGTGCAATTTGCGATTCTGATGCTGGTTTCCTTACTAAACGAAACGAAATCAGTGCTGTGGATAGAGATATTCCGCCCGACAAAACGATTGCCACGGCAAAGGAGCTGTCCAATACACTGGCTGTCGCCGCTGTATTAAAAATGATATTAATTAAGGTCGTAAATGCATCAGCCGCATAGGCGACGTTATCCGAAATGACGATCCAGAGCTCCGTGTCGATATAGGGCTCCTTTTCCGTTTTAATGCGCTTGTTAAAGAAGGCACTAGTTGCGCCATAGTTTGAAGTCGCGGCATGACTTACGGCCTTATTGAGAAACCAGTACTTTGACCGTTCTTTTTCGAATTCAATGAACATCTCGGGGATGCTGACGGAAGCCAACAGGACGCAGAACACAATAATCGAGCGAGTGGGGTCAATGCCTGAGGATACGTCGCAGGCAGCACTCGCGATGGCGATGGTGGTAAGAGCGACCATTCCCTGCTGGGCAAGGATACCAATGATACAAAGGACTACCGGCACGGCTGAGAACCTCCAGAGGGATTGCAAAGCAGCTCGTGGATTCGCGGTATGGCTACGCAATCAACGAACTTCAGAAAGTTAGTTAATTCATAGTCACAAATGGCTTCGGCGGATTTGAAGTGCCTTTCAACTTGGCATCCGCCATTGCAGTAACCGCCAATTGGACATTGCAGGCACTTCTCACTACGATGCTCGATGGGGTTGAGCCATGAATGTGACGTGTTGACGGACTGCTCATTTTCAGGAAGCCTGAATTTGTGGTTTCCGACTGTTGTCGTGCAACGATAGCGCTGCATATCGGGGCTTAAGTAGTATCCGCGAATAATGTTTGAGGTGGCCCAGCAGTATGCGAATCGTTCTTTACCGTATTCATTCTGTCCAAAGTCAACTCCGAGAATCTTAGACGGAAATTCGGTTGACTTCATAAATCCCGATATCAACCACTTCGGCCGATAGTTTTCGAAAATTTCGATTAATTTACGCTGTATCTCGTATTCATAGACTTCGTTGTTTCTATTTGTTGCATATCGGTCGTAAACTCGTCCAATTTCAAATTGAAAGAACGGCGATGTAGTCCATCCAGAGTTTTTAACAAAAAGAATCAGCTGTTCAAGTGAATCTATTGAAAGTTTACTGACATTGCTGCACACGCGGATGGGGAGTCGCAGTTCTGTCATGGCATCAACGGAGCGTTTAATTGCTTCGAATGACCCTTTTCCGTTTTTAGTTACACGGGCCGTGTTGTGAATTTGGGCCGTTCCGTCTAGGGTGACGCTAACGCTCTTCAATACGTCCCTAAACAAAACGAACAGATCTAAAAACGAGAGGAGGTCGTAGCCATTCGTAACTATCGAAACTCCAACACTCTCTTCGCGAGCAAGTTTGAGGACATTGGAAACAAAGTTCCTGGTCTTGTGCTGCAACGGTTCTCCGCCGAATAGTTCTATAACGGTTGGGTTGTTTGGGTATAGACGCTTCGCTTCCTGAACGAAAACAGCTGCCTCTTCAAGCATCGACGACATGTTATTTTCGGCGCTTTGTGGTTCTTGCAGGTCGAAGGCGCGTTCGAAGCAATACGTGCACGCCAAATTACAAGAGAAGGTCGGACAAAGTGATATGACGTTAATTCCGCGTTGAAGTTCATGGTATTCGGAGTCGAAAGCAATTGACTCTAGCTCGGATTTAGAATCATTTGTTTTCGGAAAATATCGACCCGCTATCCTGCATAGGCGCGTTGAAGGATCGATTGCATCTTTCGGGGCTATATCGATGATATTGTTCCATGAATTTATGATCAGAGAATTATTGTCATCAAATGGTCGAATGAAAATATTGGGGCCAAGATAGAAGGCTTTTGCCTGCTTTTGGACATCGACGCGTTTCGGATGTCCATCAATGAATGTAGTGATTTCCATGGTGTCTTCCCGTAATAGGGGCACGACGACAATAGGCTCAAATCGAATGAATGGCTACTTGGGCAGCGGTGTTAGTAGCGGATGGGAATCAAATCCTGTTCAGCCTTATGCTCCTCGGCATAAGATGTTTCAGGAATGCTATTGATGAGAGAATCAGATGCATCGATTCCATATTTAGACAAAATAGAGCGCAAATCATCAGTTGACATAATAAAACCTCCCTGTGGGGGCCTATTATCGCCGTGCCGAATTGACTAGCCTTTTTACGGCTTAAATTGAATTGCCGAATTGTCTAATGGAAAACTACAATGGACTAGTCCAATCTGCGAGAACTAAATCTGAGCATCTTATAGTGCATTTTAGTTTTTAAGCGAGATTCTTCAAGAGAGATTTTCAAATTCTGTCGCCGGTTCACGTCTGTTGTCCAGATTGTCTATCTGGGGATGCGGCACCTAGTTGGCCGATGCCGTGCTAGATGCGGAACCGCTCGAGCTACTGTTGCCGCTGTCGGCTGTGCCCATTTCCGGCGCATTGCTGTTTGCCTTGCCGCCCATGCTCGGCCTCGAGCCATCGGTTGTCTGGCTGGAGTCGGTAACAGATACCATCAACTCATCAAGGGGGGCTTGCTGTCTTTGGCGAAATAGCTTGATGCTAAACTGGACTTACGATTGCGAGGTGGTTTACGTGATGTACCCGTATATGACATTCGAAGACGGTACCGAGGTCATTCATTCTGACCTGATTACAGATGGCGATACCGAAAAGGTTATCGTGCATTTTGAGCGACCGACGGCAGAGGGCTTCGACTCCGCTCGTTGTGAGTTGCCTTCTTACAATTGGACCATGTGGGAGGGGCATTTCACCGACGAGGAGAAGCGAGGATTTGAGACTTTTCTGAGCAATAACGCCCATCTACTGTATCGCTACGCCGCAAACGGAGGAGCTAAAGTTGCCTAGCCTTTTTCTTATTGGCGGCTATAGGGTCTTCTTTTGGTCCAACGAAGCGGGCGAGCCAATCCATGTCCATGTTTGCAAGGGAGCGCCTTCAGATAACTCTGTCTCTTATACACATCTGACGCTGCCGACGATACTCCTTGTGTAAATCTCG
>CABRID010000020.1 GCA_902470895.1 uncultured Collinsella sp. | reverse complement strand
CCGAACCCCGTGAGGGCCGGCGCCTTTAGACGCGTGCCGGAAATCCAAGGGTTATACCCTAAGAGCAAACCACCCCTTTTAGGGGTGGTTTTGATTTGACCATTTGCTAGCTTCTCTATATAGTGTTGCTAGCGATGCTAGCAATTGAAGGGAGCAGGATCAACGTGGGTGCTGTTAGCGGCATGGCGCAGGTGAACGTTCGCGTAGATCGCCAGGTCAAGAACCGTGCCGAGGAGGTGCTGCGGCTTTCGGGCGGGTCGCTGCCCGAGCTCATCAAAAAGGTGGTGGCCAAGGTCGCGCAGGGTGGCGGGCAGTGCGAGGAAGTGCTTGCGGCCGTCGACGACCGGCAGCAGATCGTCGCGCCCGATACTCCGTTCGCCGCATCATGGGCGGCGGCTGATCAGCTTTACGCGGACCTGGGCATCGCTACGTCGCCCGTGTCCGACGATCGCGATTGGGACACAATCTATTCCGAAGCCATGGACGAGCGCTATCGCCAAAAGGGGATGATCCTGTGAGCGGGGCTCCCCTCAAAATAATGGTGGATGCCAACGTATGGGTTGATTCGTTTTGCGTCGACCATGCCGAGTCGCTTGCCGCACGCGCGTTTATTGGGCAGGCGGCGGAGACGGGGGCGTTGCTGTTCTTTCCGGTGCATATTGCTAAGGACGTACTGTACGTTGTCCAACATGAGCTGAAGCGTAGCGTTCTTGCCAGCGGGGGAGTGCTCGAAGAGACATCTGCCCGTGCAATTGGCGATGCGGCGTTGGCGTTTGTTCGGAACATGACCGAAAACGCCACGGCCGTGGGCACTGATGCATCCGATCTGTGGCTGGCCGACAAATACTTAGCGCTCCATCGCGATTACGAGGACAACTTGGTGCTCGCCGCGTGCAAGCGCGCACAGGTCGATTACTTGGTGACTAACGATCGCAAACTGCTCGAACATGCCGATCTTGCAGCGAAGACCCCGCGCCAAATGATGCCGATTCTTGCTTTGGCCGAACGCGGTGGCGCGGCTATCGGTTGACGCGAACTGTTTGCGGGCCTCTTGGACGACGATGCGCCAAGGGACCCGCGTCTGCTATTTACAAAAGCTCGGCCTTAATGGTGGGACTTTCTGCGAGCTGCTCGGCTGCCTTTTCGTCGGAGCTGTCGAGTGCTGCCAGACTGCGGTAGACCCACTCGTTGACCTGGGTGTTCTTGACGCCTGCGGTCTGCATAAGGGCGCCTACCTCGCGGATTGCTGCGAGTAGATTGGCTTTGGGACCCGCGAGCTCGACCTCGATGCCGTGGTAGGCGGTCACGCCGCGGTTCTCACTTACGTGGTCGATAAAGCCCTCGACGGTCTCAAGCTGCTGGGCGAGAGCCGCATCATCGTCAGCATCCAGTGCGACGAGTGCGTTCGATACCGTGAGGGCGGGATGTCCGCAGGGGACAAAGCCTTCGATGACATCCATAGCTTCGGTAATGGTTGAGCCCAGGCCTGCGAGGGCATTGACGAGCTGCTGCTTGGTATCCATAACGGTCCTTTCGACGGGTCAATTTTGCTTGGCGAAAATATACGTGACGTGTTCGGTAGCAAAAGTGCGAAGTGTGGCACACATTGGGGTCTTCACAGCTCGTGCATAGAACAGCTGTCCGCTTTCAGAACGTGGTAAGATAACACTCCACAAGCGGGGCTTGCCTCGTATGTTCCTTGAAAAGTCGACGGGTGTTGGGTGCTCGAGCCCAATACCATCCAGACTTTCCCGACATTCGGGGGCGACTGGTTTCGACACGATAGCTCTGAGAGAGGAAGCAAGCCGAGGTCTCCTCGCCTCGTTAAACAGGGGTACCGTCAAATTGAATTGACAACAACTCTTCTTTTGAGCCTATGGCTCTCGCCGCTTAGTTTATAGCGGCGCGTCAACCCGGTGATTTCCCCGACACCGGCGCGACGTCATGTTAGGGGAATGCTCCTGCGCACGTAATCGGTATGGCGCGGGCTAAGACCGAACCGGTTAGGACGCCGCGAGCGTGTCGCTGCGCGCAAAGCGTCCGAGACTAAACTAGCGACTGAGCTTGGAGATGCCAATCAGGGGGCTTTCGTGGACCGGAGTTCGATTCTCCGCGCCTCCACCATAAGTAACAGGCAGGTAGATATTTATATCTACCTGTCTTTTTATTTCTAGTCCGTACCGCGGAGAATCGAACTCTATGCAGGGCGCGAGCGTTAAGCAAACGCGAAGCGTTTGTAGCGAGCGGGCGAGGACGCCGGTAGGCGGCCGAAGCCGGTGCGTATTTGCGAAGCAAATACGCGGATTCTCCGCGAAAACTTCGACTCAAAACGGATGCGATGTTTATCGAATCTCAGCCGGCCATGCGCCGCATCAACGGATCCCCTCCCGCACCGCGGAGAATCGAACTCTGTGCAGGGCGCGGGCGTAAAGAAAACGCCTCAGTGACGCAGAGTGGGACGCGCTTTCCCGATGGCAGCCCAGGCGGAAAGCACGTCCCGGAATCCGCGCTCAGACTGGGACGTAGTTTCCGGATAACACATCAAGCGGAAAGCGTAACCCGGAATCTAAGCTCGGAATGGGATGCATTTTCCGGATGGCGCCTCAAGCGGAAACTGCGACCCGGAATCGAGCCGTAGAGTGGGACGTAGTTTCCGGATGACACATCAAGCGGAAAGCGCATCCCGGAATCCCGCCTCAAACTGGGACACACTTTCCGCTTCGCCTGACGCCTCGAAAAACCTGCGCTCTCGCCATCCCAAAACTGGGTAGAAGAAAGCCAAAACGCAATCGCAGGAGGTCAACATGACTGCAGAAGATAAGGCAAAGAACGCTGGCAAGGTCGCGCTCGTCCTGGAGGGCGGCAGCTTCCGCGGGCAGTTTACCGCGGGCGTGCTCGACGTTCTCATGGAGGCCGGCGTCGAGATTCCGGCTGTCTACGGTGTATCGGCCGGCGCCCTCAACGGCGTGAACTACAAGTCGCACCAGATCGGTCGTGCCAACCGCATCAACCTGGCTTTCTGCAACGATAGCCGCTTCATGGGCGCCGCATCGTTTGCGTCCACGGGCTCTATTGTGGGTTACGACTTTATCTTCAACGATGTCCAGGATCGCCTGGATCCCTTTGACAATGAGACGTTCGACGCAAGCCCCATCGAGATGTACGCCGTCGCTACGGACATGCTCTTTGGAACCGCCACGTACCTTCCGGTCAAAAGCGCCGTACTTGACCTCGATGCCGTGCGCGCCTCGACGTCGCTGCCGCTGGTGACGCCGCCGGTCGAGATTGACGGGCACAAATACGTCGACGGTGGCGTAGCCGATTCGATCCCCATCGAGCACGTGCTGGAGGAGGCGGGCTTCGACCGTGCGGTCGTCATCGTCACGCAGGACCGCTCGTACGAGAAAAAGCCTTACGAGTTTATGCCTGCCGCGCGCGCCCGCTATGCCGACTACCCCTATCTGCTCGAGGCTATCGAGACGCGCCACGACCGTTACAACATCCAGCGCATGCACCTGTGGAAGTATGAGCGCGAGGGCCGTGCGCTGGTCGTTGCTCCGCAAAAGCCGGTCGAGGTCGGTCATGTCGAGCACGATTCGGCAAAGCTTTTGGACCTGTATATCCAGGGCCGTCAGGAGGCAAAGCGCCTGCTCGCGGAAATCCAAGAGTTCGTTGAGCGCTAGCGATAGCGAACCCTCAAAAAATGACAACAGCTAAAGAGCTGGAAAATCACGGCTCGTGGATGACATGTGCAGAAACTCTGGTCGGAGCCAAAATACCTGTTGACTCGTACGGCGAGCGGGGTAATATGGACGGGTTACTTGCAGAGCCCCGTGAATCTCTGTAACAACACGTACTGTACATGGAGGAGTCTAAGTGATTTCGAAATCGACTCACTACGCCAAGCAGGGCGAGGTCCAGCGCAACTGGGTTCTCGTCGACGCCGATGGTGCTGTCCTGGGCCGTCTTGCCACCCAGATCGCAATGATCCTGCGCGGTAAGAACAAGCCCCAGTTCACGCCCAACAGCGACTGCGGCGACTTCGTTGTCGTCATCAACGCCGATAAGGTCCAGCTTACCGGTAACAAGGCCGACACGAAGACCTATTATCGCCACAGCGGCTACAACGGCGGCCTCAAGGCTGAGAGCTTCCGCCAGGCTATGGAGAAGCACCCGGAGAAGGTCATCGAGCGCGCCGTTCGCGGTATGCTGCCCAAGACCACCCTCGGCCGTGCCCAGATGACCAAGCTTAAGGTCTACGCTGGTGCCGAGCATCCGCACGCTGCCCAGAACCCCACGAAGATTGAGCTGGAGGCTTAAAGATGGCTGAGAACACCGTTGTCTACCAGGGTACCGGCCGTCGTAAGAACGCCGTCGCCCGCGTCCGTCTCGTCCCCGGCACCGGCAAGGTGACCATCAACAAGCGTGACGCCGAGCAGTATTTCGGCCGTCATCAGCTCGTTGAGAACGCCCTTGCTCCCTTCAAGGTGACCGACACCGCCGGTCAGTTCGACGTTATCGCTCTGTGCGATGGCGGCGGCATCTCCGGTCAGTCCGGCGCTCTGCGCCTGGGCATCGCTCGCGCTCTTCTGAACGCTGGCGACTACCGTGCTGACCTCAAGAAGGCCGGTTTCCTTACGCGCGATGCTCGCGTGGTCGAGCGCAAGAAGTACGGCCTCAAGAAGGCCCGCCGCGCTCCCCAGTTCTCCAAGCGCTAAGGTTTTATCTCCTTTCGAGATACAATGTACAAGCGGGGCCTGCCGATTCCTCGGCGGGTCCCGCTTTTCTTTTTCGACTAGGGCGGGCGGTTGCATATCGCCTGCTAGGGAAGGAGCGATCCTATGCCCCAGAACATCTTCGGTACCGACGGCGTCCGTGGCGTCGCCAACGCCGATCTTTCGTGCGACCTCGCGTTTCGCCTGGGCCGCGCGGCGACCAAGTTTCTTGGTCCGGACATCTGCATCGGCCGTGACACGCGCCTTTCGGGCACCATGCTCGAGAGCGCTCTGACCGCCGGCATTATGGCCGAGGGCGGCCGCCCGCATTGCTGCGGCGTTATCCCCACGCCTGCCGTGGCACTGCTCACCGTTCAGAACGAGCTCGACGGCGGCATCGTCATCTCTGCTTCGCATAATCCGCCGGAGTTCAACGGCATCAAGTTCTTTAGCCGCAAGGGCATGAAGCTTCCCGATGCTGTCGAGGAAGAGATCAGCGCCTGGGTCATGTCCGAGGAAGCCATGGCTGCCGACACACTGCCGACCGGTGCCGGCGTGGGCCACATCATCAAGATGAAGGATGCCCGCAAGGCATATGTCGATCATGCCATCGATACGCTTGATGGCCTGAGGCTCGATGGCCTGGTCGTTGCCGTCGACTGCGGTCACGGTGCTTCCTGCCAGACCACGCCCGCCGCGCTGCAGCGCCTGGGCGCCACGGTCCACGCCATCAACACCGATTATTGCGGCACCGACATCAACGTCGAGTGCGGCTCTACGCACCTTGAGCCCCTGCGCGAGCTCGTGCTGCGCACCCACGCCGATATCGGCTTGGCCCACGACGGCGACGCCGATCGCGTGCTGTTCGTGGACAGCGAGGGCAATGAGATCGACGGTGACTACATCCTGGCTATCTGCGGTTCTGACCTCGCCGCTCGCGGCAAGCTCGCCAACTCCGAGATCGTCTCGACCGTTATGTGCAACCTGGGCTTCTCCATCGCTATGAAGGAGCAGGGCTTCGAGATGGTCCAGACCGCCGTGGGCGACCGCTACGTTCTGGAGCGCATGCTCGCGGACGGCGCCGTCATCGGCGGCGAACAGTCCGGCCACATCATCTTCCTGGAGCACAACACCACCGGTGACGGCCTGGTGACGGCTCTGCAGCTGCTGGCCGTGCTCAAGCGCACCGGCCGCACCCTCACCGATCTTTCCGGCATCATGAAGAAGTACCCGCAGGTGCTCGTCAACGTGCATTCCGACAACAAGGCCGGTCTGGACGATTGCCAGCCCATCTGGGATGCCGTCGCTGCTGCCGAGAAGGAGCTTGACGGCCGCGGCCGCATTCTGGTGCGTCCGAGCGGTACCGAGCCGCTGGTCCGTGTGATGGCCGAGGCCGAGACGCACGAGTTGACCCAGCGCGTTGTTGACGACATCGTCGAGGTTGTCAAGCGCGAACTTCCCTAATGGCCAAAAACGGGTGCCAAGTGGTAAACTGACAAGGTTATTTTGATTGATTGGTATGTCCGAGGGGGAGCATGTTCACTAAAGTCCTAAGGTCTTTTGGTATGCGTGGTCGAGTCCTTACGCTGGATGCTCCCATCTCGGGTGATGTCATTCCGTTGTCCGAGGTCAATGACCAGACGTTTGCCACCGGCCTTTTGGGCCAGGGCGTGGCGATTCAGCCTACCGGCACGCGCGTGATTGCACCGGCTGATGCCAAGGTCGAGGCCATTTTTCCCACGGGACACGCCGTTGCGCTTAACACGGTCGATGGCTTGGACGTGCTCATCCACGTTGGTTTGGACACTGTTCAGCTCGAGGGCAAGCACTTTACCGTACATGCGCAAGTGGGTGACATCGTCCATAAGGGCGATGTACTCATTGAGTTCGATCGCGAGGCAATTGCTGCCGAGGGCTACGATGTGACGGTTCCCATCTTGGTGTGCAACTCCGTTGAGTTCTCGAGCATCAAGGGCTCCGTTGGCGTGCATGTCGAAGAGATGGACCAGCTCATCGTTGCTCGCGAGCGCTAGCAAGTGCACGTGGCCATTAGCCTACAATTCAAACACGTTTACGGAGGGCGCCCTTGAAAGAGGATGCCCTCCGTGGCAAGATGGGATTTGTCCGAAGCTAAACAGCTTTGGGTCACCGTGGACGGGCAGGGGCCTCGACGCGGCTCGACACGAGACACATACATTACGCGACCTCGCCCTGGTGGCCGCACACGTTGGTTGCGGCCGACGCGGGCCGCGGGCAAGTGCTTGTAAGGGAGCCTTGCCTCTCTTGTACGAGAAAGGACGCGTAATGAAGATCATTAAAGCTAAAGACTACGAGGATATGAGCCGCAAGGCCGCTAATATCATCTCGGCCCAGGTCATCCTCAAGCCCGATTGCGTGTTGGGTCTTGCTACCGGCTCCACCCCGATCGGTGCCTACAAGCAGCTTGCTGCTTGGTACGAGAAGGGCGACGTCGACTTTGCCGAGGTCAGCACCTACAACTTGGACGAGTATCGCGGCCTTTCGCACGACGATCCCCAGAGCTATCACTACTTCATGCGCGAGAACTTCTTCGATCACATCAACATCGACCTGAACAACACGCATGTGCCCGATGGCTCCAACCCCGACGCCGCCGCTGCCTGCTCTGAGTACGACAAGATTGTCGCCGCCGCCGGTTACCCGGATCTGCAGCTGCTCGGCATTGGCAACAACGGCCACATCGGCTTCAACGAGCCCGATGACCACTTCTCCAAGGGCACGCACTGCGTCGACCTCACCGAGAGCACCATTCAGGCCAACAGCCGCCTGTTCGACAGCATCGACGATGTTCCCCGTCAGGCCTACACCATGGGTACCCAGACCATCATGTATGCCCGCATGATCCTGGTCGTCGCCAACGGCGAGGCCAAGGCTCAGGCTGTGCATGACATGTGCTATGGTCCGGTTACACCCGAGTGCCCGGCTTCGATCCTGCAGCTGCACACCAACTGCGTTGTCGTTGCCGACGAGGCCGCTCTTTCGCTCTGCGAGTAGCGCGAATCCTGCAGCTCGACATAACCCTGCCTAAGGCCTCCGCTTTGCGGGGGCCTTTTTGCTATCCCTTTCCGCCCACTTGACCAAAAACTTGCCGTAAGCTTGACGAATACCGGATGTCCAACAGCTTGATTCATTCCATATCAGATTCTATGCAAAAATGCCACTAGAAGATCGTAGACGGTAGCGGGTGCTAGGCGAGTTGAATGACATGGCTGAACCTTGTTCATCTGCGTTACACTGCCGCTTAGATGGGACAAGCTGACAAGCTCATTTACCTGCTTAAAGACCGATTAGTCGGGGGATTAATAACAATCGGCCCTCGCTGTACAAAAACTTGCCGCTTGCGTACCAAAAGACAACCTAAAACACAAGGTCGCTCTATTCATAGCGCGGCTTGTATGGTCTTGCGGCTACAGTGTCCATACGGTCGACTTGAGGAGCGGGCATGGTAAACGATTTGAGCGGTATAGACGACCTCGAGCTGATGCCGCTGGGCGGAGGCTATATGGTGCGACGCGAACGCTTGATGAATGAGCTTATCGCCAAGGGCCGAAAGGCCGGCATCGTGGTTCTTTATGCGCCCGACGGGTTTGGGAAGACCTCGGTGCTGCTGCAGTACACCCATGAGGCTAAATGCGACCCGACGCGAGGCCCCGTGCGGATTATCGAGGCCGATCGTGCCATTGGGCGCGAGGTGTTTATGCAGCTCGAGGTGGTTACCGAAGAACTCAAAGACAAACCGCACTCCCTTATCGCGATTGATAATGTGCCAAACCTCGATCAGCACGATACCGAAGACCTCATCGACAGGATTCGCGGCCTGCGCGCTATGGGGGTAGGGGTCTTTATCTCCTGCCGTCCTTCAAATCGTCAGCTGATTCATGGGCTGGGCGATTCGGTTAAGATCAATGCGCAGATGCTCAAGGTGCATGCCTATGAGTATTCGGCGTGGGCATCGGCGTTTTCGATCAGCACATCGCTCGACTTTTATCAGCTCACGCAGGGCGTGCCCGAGCTCGTTTCGGCATTGCAGACAGGTCTGTATGGCCAAGGCGACGTAGCCGGCCTGCTCGAAAACGA
The DNA here is from genome assembly GCA_902470895.1 of uncultured Collinsella sp. Lineage (GTDB taxonomy): Bacteria > Actinomycetota > Coriobacteriia > Coriobacteriales > Coriobacteriaceae > Collinsella. Next base: position 14,680 of record CABRID010000020.1, on the reverse strand, counting down.
GATTGTCAACGTGTATGGCGCGGCACTTGCCGATCTGGCTTCACTCGACAATAATGCGCTGTTTTGCGTGGCATGTCTCATGGTTTTGATGGGCGAGGGCAATATCGCAGAACTCGAGGCCTGTGGGGTGAGGCTGTCGATGGTCGACCAGTCCTACTTTGTACGCGACTACCCGATCTTTGGCTTGGATCCCGCCGAGCGGAGTTTTACGTGTCTGGGCACGGAGGATAACGGACGCTTGCGCTTGCGTAAGTTGGTGGCCGAGGTTCGCCCCGAACTTGTTCCGAGGGCGGCCCGGATTTTACTTAAGGCGGGCCGATGCGATGCGGCGATGGGCCTGGCGGACGCCTTTTTGGACCGTGAAGCGGTCCTTGAACTTGCTGGGCAGTATGGGGTCGATCTGGCTCTGACGGGGCACGGGGCCGATATCTGCCGAGCAGCGCTGGGCACGATCGATGCCGACGATCCGGCTCCAGAGCCAACGCCTGCCGAGGCGCTCGGCGTATATCTGGCAGCGGTCAGCGTGTCCAATACAAAGCTCGCTCGCTATATGGCATCGGTTATCGAGCGCGGGGGCGAACGGGCGGCCTGCGAAATAGACCCTGTTTCATGGAGGGTGGCCCAGACACTGACGGCTGTTTGCTATGGGGACAACGGGCTTGGGCTTCCTACGAACCTGGCCGTGCCAGAAATCGAGACATCCCATACCGCACTCGATATGTTGTCTGCGCATATTGAGGTCAAGCGCTGTCTGACCGAGCGGGGAGATGACGGCGGCGTTCTACAGCAGCTCAAAACGAGCAAGGCCTACGACTGCGAGCTCGACATCGCGGGGATTGTTATACGGGCCGATAGCATGCTGGTGGAGCTCTTTGACGGGTCGTTTGCGGGAACCGACGAGCGCGACGACGAGATGACGGTGGTGCGGGAGGCGCTCGACATACGTGGGCTTAAGGCGATGGCTATCTGGGTGCGCATGGTGTTGGCGGCACGGCGGCTCCTTTCCGGCTTGCCGGTAACCGACGACGCGGCGTTCAACGAGCTCGATCGTTTTGCCGTGCGCATGCGCGACAACCAGATTCAGCTGTTTGGCCTGTTGCTAGAAGGCTGGCAGTCGCTGGCAGAGGGACGGCCGGTTAATGCAAAGTTCCGTGCGGTCCAAGTGCTCAAACTTGCCGAGGAGTCGATTGCGTACATGCGCGATAACGCATTGCTGCTGGAGCGCGCGGCATATCTGCGTAACACCTCGATGGTTTCGGTTCGCGAGGAAGCGGAGTTGCTCGATATAAGCCAGACGCAGGTTGGTGGAGCGGAGGCCTGGATGGTGGCGCTGCATTTGGCCTGTGCGGGCCGAGACAGCGATCTTGCGGCCTGGATGTCCATGAATCGTGCGGGGATTCTAGAGCCATCGTATCGGCTCTTTGCGCGTCTTGCCATGCATTGTCTGGGCGAGCCGGCGGGCAGGATACGCAAGAAGCTTCCCGTGCGCGAGCTGTCGCGGTACTCGCTGCGCGACGATTTGGAAGGGGAGGGCGAGCGTCTGTTCCAGGCTGGCGAGGTTGAAGCCGTTGATACCATCGACCATATCGAGATTCGCATGTTTGGTGCGTTTCGCGCCGAGCGCGACGGGTTTCCCATCACGGACAAAATGTGGCGCCGCAAGAAGGCGGCGACGCTTGCCGAGCGGCTTGCGCTGGGCATGGATGCGCTCGTCGATCGTGAGACGCTGGCCATGGAGCTGTGGCCCCATGCCGAGTTTAATAGCGCCCGCAACAACCTGTACTCGACGATATCGCGCTTGCGGTCGGCTTTGGGACCGACGCCGGATGGCAAGTCGTGTGTGCTCATTCAAAATGAATGCATCGGACTCAACGGCGACTACGTCAAGACCGATGTACGGCTGTTTGACCAGATAAGCCGCGAGGTTTTGGGAAATCGCACGGGTGCGCGCGGGCCCCATTTAGTTGAGCTGTGCCTTAAAATTGAGCAGCTTTATGCCGGACCGCTGTATGTTCCCAATGGCTGTAATCCCACCTACTTTTTGCGTATGCGACGCATTATGCAGTCAAAGTACATCGATTGCATGATTAAGGGAGCGAATGCCGCTCTAGAAGAAAACGATCTGCAGTCGGCGATTTGGCTGGCGGAGTCGGGGCTTCGGCAGGAAACGTCGCGTGAGGATATGGTGCGCTGCGCCATGCGCGTCTACAGTGCGGCGGGGCGGCGGCGCGATATCGTCGAGCTGTACAGCGGGCATATGCACCATCTGAGGGAGCAGGTCAATGGCGTGCCCGAGCCCGAGACGCGGCGTCTATACGAGCGTTTGGTGGAGGGGCGGCTCAATCGCGTGCTGGTCGAGTGATAAAAAACGGGCGCCCGAAGTACTTGGGCACCCGTAAGCTTGCTATGTGTTGGCTCGCCGGATCATTGGCTCTTAGACGAGCTTGATCTTCTCGATGTCCTTGCGCGAGGACTCGCGATACAGCGAGAACTTGCGGCCGATGACCTGGACGACCTCGGCGTGGCAGCGCTCAGCGAGCTCTTCGGCGGCCTCGCGGGCGGAAAGACTGGAGCCATCGAGCACGGAGCACTTAACGAGCTCGTGCTTCTCCAGATAGGCGACCGTCTGCTCGACGGTGCCCTCGTTGACATCGGACTTGCCGATGATGATGGCGGGGTTGAGGTGATGGGCCATGCTGCGAAGCTGCTTGACCTGTGCTCCTGTCAGTGCCATGGGTTCTCGCTTTCTATGTATGGGGCGCCCCGCAATGGGGCCTTAATCTACGTGAGCTGTCCCACGATAGCGCAGGAACGGCGCAGTGTGGAGCGCGTTTGCCCAGTTCAAAAAGAATGCGGATGCCGAGTGAGTGGGCGGTGCGGGCTGCGAACAGACTACGAGCGGGGTGCAGAGACCGGCTCCCATGCAATAAACGCCCAACGGACCTTGCGGACGTGGTCGAGTATATAGCGTCCCTGCGGCACACCCTTGGAGCCCGGCTCACCGGCATGGGGATTCTCGATCATGTGCTGGGCGATATAGTCGCGCAGGCGGTCGATCTTATCCTCGTTGCCATGTTCGAGCATGCGAGAAAAGTCTGCCACGCCCGCCTCGAGACTATCGAAGGTGTCGCGGCGGGGCGATTCAAAGTATGTAACCTGTGGCAGCGCACCCATCTGAATAAGGATGTTAAAGGCATACACAAAACCATTACTGCAGGTAACCGAGGCACCGATAGCGTTCATCAAGTGCAGATCATAGCGCGGGCTGGAGTTGGCGACCATCGTGACAGCACAACGCCGACGAGCCGTACGGTCAAGCTTGGCAAGCGCACCTTTTAGGTTGTTCGTGGTGACAGAGCGACTGGCAAAGGCAACATCAACCGCTTTCGCGACCGGTCCAACCAAATCCCAATCATCATCCCAAGCAAGCTCAAGCGGCGTTATGCGCCCCTCGAGCCCATAGTACTCAATACCAGCATCAAGCGTGCCCAGCATGGCGGGGGAAAAATCAGCCGCAATCACAGGATGCTCGTCTTGCGCAAGCGGAATAGCAATCGACCCAGCCCCGCACCCCATATCGAGCACCGACTCGCCGGGTTCCAGCGCCAACAGCTTTATAAAATCCCGAGCATAAGGGGCAGTCTCCAACGGCCGAAAATGCCGAGCCCTTTTATCCCACTCAAAAGAATCATCAGCCCGATGCCGAGCGGCCTGCAGACGCATCCATTCGCCATTCCAATCCGCAGAAAGCAGCTCAGAACGAATCAAATCATCAGCCACGGGCCATCTCCCCTCACAACAAAAAAGCGACTCCTCCCAAAAGAAGAGCCGCAACCAGCATATATCAGAAAGAACCGATCCAACGCCAAACCGCCATACCAGCAAAGTAGGGCAGAAGCGAAGCGACTGCCAAAGGGATAGAACCCAACCGAGGTCCCGTTGTGCGGGAGCCCCGCCGCCGGGCGGCAGACATATAAGGTCGATCGCGAGTTCCGCACGAGCCGGAGAGCACTTAATGTGCTCTCCGTGCGAGTCAGGACTGTCCGAGCAGGCGACCTTATATGTCTGCCGCCCGGCGGCGGGGCTCCTCGCCCGAACCCTCAGCTAGTTCTTCAGCGAGTTTAGCGGTGCCGGGAAGCGTCCACCACGGTGGGCAAGTACGGTGCCGGCGTTGGGGTTCACCGGCATGATGGGTGCACGGCCGAACAGGCCGCCATACTCGACGCAGTCGCCCACGCCCTTACCGATGGCGGGGATCACGCGGACGGCCGTGGTCTTGTTATTGATGACGCCGATGGCCATCTCGTCGGCGATGATGCCGGCGATGGTCTCGACCGGAGTGTCGCCGGGGATGGCGATCATGTCCAGGCCAACGGAGCACACGCAGGTCATGGCCTCGAGCTTCTCGAGCGAAAGCGCGCCGGCCTCGACGGCGGCGATCATGCCGGCATCCTCGGACACGGGGATAAAGGCGCCGGAGAGACCGCCCACGCTGGAGCTGGCCATGACGCCGCCCTTCTTGACGGCATCGTTGAGCATGGCGAGCGCGCAGGTCGTGCCGGGGCCACCGCAGGTGCCCACGCCGATGATCTCGAGGATGCGGGCAACGGAGTCGCCGATGGCAGGCGTGGGAGCCAGCGACAGGTCGACAATGCCTTTCTCGACACCCAGACGGCGGGCTGCCTCACGGCTCATGAGCTCGCCGGCGCGGGTGATCTTAAAGGCGGTCTGCTTGATTTTCTCGGCAACCTCCATCATCGAGGCGGAGTCGGGGAGCGTCTCCAAGGCAGCAGCCATAACGCCGGGGCCCGAGACGCCAACGTTGATGACGGCGTCGGCCTCGCCACCGCCGTGGACGGCGCCCGCCATAAACGGGGAGTCCTCGACCATGTTGGCAAAGCAGACAAACTTGGAGGCGCCAACGGAATCCTGGTCGGCCGTGAGTTTGGCGGCATCGATGATGGTCTGGGCGGCCATGAGCACGGCATCCATGTTGATACCGGCGCGCAGGCTGGCGACGTTTACGCTGGAGCAGACGCGGCTCGTGGTGGCGAGCGCCTGGGGGATGGACTGGATGACGCGGCGGTCGGCGTCACCGATGCCCTTCTGGACGAGTGCGGAGAAGCCGCCCAGGTAATCGATACCGAGCGTCTCGGCCGCGCGGTCGAGGGCATGCGCGATGGGGGTGAGGTCCTCATCCTTGCAGCACGCGGCGATCTGGGCCACCGGGGTGACGGAAACGCGCTTGTTGACGATGGGGATACCGTACTCGCGCTCGAGGTTCTCGGCGGTCTCGACCAGATGCTCAGCCGTGTGCGTCACGTGGTCGTAGATCTTCGTGCACATGCGGTCGAGGTTCTCGTCACCGCAACCCATGAGCGAAACACCCATGGTGATGGTCCTGATGTCGAGGTTCTGCTCCTCAACCATGCCGCGGGTTTCCGCGATTTCTGCGGGCGTGATCGCCATCCTTGCGCTCCTATCTGCCAAAACGAGCATAGTCTTATCTATTCTAACGTGCCGCACGTGCCAAGTGGCGCGTGCGGCACGTTTTGGTGCTCGGTTGTTTCCGTTGTGTTACTGCCCAAAGACCTCTTCGGCGATACGAGCGCTCTCGGCGGCGTCCTTGGCGTAGTAGTCAGCGCCGATCTGCTTGGCGTATTCGGGGGTGAGCACGGCGCCGCCTACGATGATCTTGACGCCCGGCACCTCGGCATGAAGCAACTTGATGGTCTCCTCCATGGCGACGACCGTGGTAGTCATAAGCGCCGAGAGGCCGACGAGCTTAATGTCACGCTCCTGCACGGTCTTGAGCACCTCTTGCGGGTCGACGTCGCGGCCTAGGTCAAAGACGGTGTAGCCGTAGTTGTCGAGCAGCATTTTGACGATGTTCTTGCCAATATCGTGGATGTCGCCCTTGACGGTGGCCACGCAGATCTTGCCCTTGTCGGCAATCTCGCCGGCGGGCATCAGGCGCTTGATGGTGTCGAAGCCCACGCGTGCGGCCTCGGCCGAGGCCATGAGCTGCGGCAAGAAAAACTTTCCCTGGTCAAAGAGGACGCCAACCTCGTCGAGGGCGGGGATAAAGTGATTGTTGATGAGGTCCATGGCGTCGTGGTCTGCCAGTAGACGCTCGGTCTCGGCAGCGATCTCGCCTTTGCGACCCGTGACGACCATGCGACGAATCGGGTCGTCTTTGCCGTCGGCGCCGGCGGTGCCCGCGGCAGGCGCGGCATCACTCGATGCGGCCTGAGCTGCTGCCGGGTTTGCGGCGATCTTGTACGGATCGGTCCAGTCGGCGTAGCGCTCGATGTATCCGGTCGAGCCCTCGTCCTCAACGCTCAGGACGCGATAGCTGTAGACGGTATCCATAAAGCGCTTGGAGCCCGGGTTCATGATGGGGGCGTCCAGACCCGCGCCAAAAGCGGCGGCCAAAAAGACCGAGCCCAGCAGCGGGCGGGCAGGCAGGCCAAAGCTGATGTTCGACACGCCGAGCGCGCACTTGACGCCCAGACGCTCCTTGCACAGGGACATGGCGCGCAGGATCTGCTCGGCCTGGCGTTGATTGGTCGAGGCGGTCATGACCAGGCAGTCGATGAGGATGCGGTCCGGGCCGATGCCGTAACGGGCAGCCTCGGCCACGATGTGCTCGGCGATGGCGAAGCGAGCCTCGGCGGTATCGGGGATGCCGCCTTCGTCGAGCGTAAGGCCGACAACGTTGGTGCCGTAGTGGGCGACCAGCGGAAAGATCTCATCCATGATCTGCTGCTTGCCATTGACCGAGTTGATGATGGGCTTGCCGGCGTAGCGGCGCACGGCGGCCTCGACGGCTGCGGGGTCGGTGGAGTCGATCTGCAGCGGCAGCAACGTGGAGCCCTGGAGCTGCTCGGTGGCCTGTTGGATGATCTTGACCTCGTCGATCTCGGGCAGGCCCACGTTAATGTCCAGGATGTCGGCGCCCTGTTCCTGCTGGCTGATACCCTGGCTCACGACGTAGTCCAGGTCGCCGTCGCGCAGGGCCTGCTGCAGGCGCTTTTTGCCGGTGGGGTTGATGCGCTCGCCGATGACGGCGATCTTGTGGCCGTCGCAGGGAAGGTCCACGACCGTTTGGGCGCTCGTGACCGACATGCTGGGCTTGCGGCGGCGCGGGCTGGGCGTGTGGTTATCGATAAGCGTGCGCAAGGCCGCCATGTGCGCCGGCGTGGTGCCGCAGCAGCCGCCCACGACGCTCACGCCGTCGGCGATCATGCCGGCGACGGCTTCGGCGTATTCGGGGGCCTGGATATCAAAGACGGTATTGCCGTCATCGTCCACGTGGGGCAGTCCCGCGTTGGCTTGCACCATAATGGGCTTGTCGGTAACGGTGAGCATACGCGCGGCGAGTCCTCGGAGCTCGGCCGGTCCTTGGCTGCAGTTGATGCCCAAAACGTCGGCGCCAATGGCATCGAGCGTGATGGCGGCAACCTCGGGACTCGTGCCCAGGAAGGTGCGACCGTCTTCCTCAAAGGTCATGGTGGCAAAGACGGGCAGGTCGGAGTTCTCGCGGCAGGCGAGGACCGCCGCCTTGATCTCGGCAAGGTCAGTCATGGTCTCGATAATAAAGAGGTCCACGCCCGCATCGACGCCGGCACGCACTTCCTCGGCAAAGAGGTTGTAGGCCTCGTCGAAGCTGAGGGTACCCAAGGGGCGAAGCAGCGCGCCGATGGGGCCGATGTCACCGGCGACGTAGCGGGCGCCGGCCTCGCGGGCACAGGCGGCAGCGGCGGCAAAGACGTCTGCCACGGTGGCGGCGCCGTCGAGCTTGTGGGCGTTGGCGCCAAAGGTGTTGGCGGTGATCACGTCACAGCCAGCCTCGACGTACTGACGCTGGATATCGGTGATGACCTGAGGCTCCTCAAAGTTGAGCAGCTCGGGCAGGGCGCCGGCCTTCATGCCGGCCGCCTGCAGCATGGTACCCATGCCGCCGTCGAACAGCAGGTGCCCCGTGCCCTCGATGGCGGCGCGCAGGCGATCGTCCTTAATGCGCAGATCGTCGATCGTGCGCGTCTTGTATGCAGCGCCATTACGGCGTGCGGCATCAACGGGTGCCGCCAGCGCGGCACCGTCCAGATCATGAGTGATAAGTATGTTTGAGCTATTCGCCATGTGCATCCATTTCGTCTAGAGCCCACTGAGGAATTTCTATTTGAAGAGATTTGTCGGGCTCGATATCTTCGATTCGCTTGTTGTAGTGGGCAAGAAGCCGTGCGACATTTAATCGAATTAGGCCTCGCTTGTAGAACGATAACTCTTCAATATTGATGCCGATAAACGATTCGAGCGCGATAACCTGTACGCGATTGCCGAGTCCCTCACTTTCGAACAGTCCGTAAGCGAAGGAAACTTTATCGTGGGGGACAACGACGATGGGCCGAATGCCATTTCGAATGTTATCTCGGCATCGATCGGTCAATTTGGCCATTGGCGATACAGTCACATGAAATGCAGCATCATTGATTTGGAAATCGCCAGAACGGTCTGTCTGCTGGTCGGCGGCGTTTGAGTTGTCCTTTCCGATTTCTATGGTTGGAAATAACATCTCTAGTTTTGCACCTACCAGGTGCTGTGCGACGGTACCCGTTGGCTTATCGGACCGTAGGCTTGCTTCGGCTAGGATATCATCGACAATGACAGAAATTGGTTTTTGAAGATCGATTTCGACTTTGATTCTCTGCCGGTTAAAGAAATCGACCTGGATTCGCTCGACGAAGAAATTGGCGATTGCATTCGCAGCTTCAAGACGAGTGTCTTCGCAAATGTCACTGGGTAGGGCAGAGTTGATAATTGTGGCAAGCTCAAGCGCCATCGGGAGTGTGCCGCGTGAGGTTCTGCCGCCCTCTGACGCGAAGGCACGCGTTTCCCCATGTCTGGCTAAAACTGTTTTGATGCATGCTCCACTTAGGCCTCGTACTTGGCTCCCCTTGTCCGATTGCACATAATCGTCGGTGAGCGGAAAACGGTTTTGCAGCAGCTCGCTTATGCCTATGCCAACCGCCATAACGTTACGGTTGACATTGCCTCGCTTGTTGCGCTTGGATTCGTACCAGAGTTCAATGGCATCCAAGATACCTTTATCGGGCTCGCTCAAGGAGCAATTGGTCATTTCCATTATTGTTCACTCCGTTCCTTGAAGACATAAGCGCGGGTTTGACTGCATTTTTTATAAGCCAAGTGACAACTGGCACGGCAACCGCATCGCCGAATGCGTAGCGAATCTGAGCATCCGAGAAGCCGCTAAACTGACATGAGTCAGCACCTTGGAGACGGGCATATTCAGTTCCAGTCATCCAGCGAACTTCTATCTTTCCGTTTTCGCATATAACGACTGCCTGTCTTGATGAGCCGCCGCGAGCCGTTCTTAGACATCCGGCAATTTCTTCTTCACGGATTTCCCAGCGCACAACGCCCGATCGCGTGCGACGGTAAGCAGTGCGAACAATTTTATCTTTGGCATTTAAGAAGCGCTGAAGGCGCTCTGCTTGATGCGGTGCAAGTGAGTCGATAAATGCTTGCACCTGGTTTTTGTTCCACCAACGCTTGTCGTCCTCGGGAATATTTTCAACAACCGTTGCAAGGCCCCTCATGCGAAGTGGGCTCGGTTCGTTTAGGTGAGAGACGTGCGTAATGAGTGAAGGGTCGGAGTGAATCCAGGAGACCTTTTCAGGTCGAAGCGAGGAATCGAGTCGGCTGTTGGGAAGAGGGTTTTTTAATCCGACGACAAACATGCGGGGGCGTGACTGGGGAAGCCAGTGCCGTGCATCGATAAAATAAGCGTCGCATGAATAGCCTAAACGATTAAATTCCTGGCAAACGAGTCTAAAGTCATCACTGTTATTAGACGTGGCAAGGCCGATGACATTTTCGAGAACAAGTGCCCGCGGGGCACGATCGCCCATTCCTTCGATGGCCTTAATAAAGCCAAAGAACGCACTGGACTCTTTGCCAGAGATAAGTCCCTCCCTGTTTCCCGCGAGAGATAAGTTTGTGCAAGGGCTTGACGCCCATGCGATGTCGGCTTGGGGTATTAAGTCGGGGTCGAGTGTGTGGACATCCTGCTCGACTAGATGCTCATTGCCCCAACACTGGCCGTACATGGCGCATTTAGTATGGTCTATGTCATTTGCCCAGATTGTTTTGATTCCGGCTTTTGCCATGCCGGCACGAGCCAAGCCAATGCCTGAAAAAAACTCAAGCGCGGTTAGTTGTGGCGAGAACTGCAGAATGTTGTGCATGTACTGGCTTTCAGATAGTTGTTATTTGGAATCTTATGGTACTTGTTTGTGAGGACATCCGCTTACATACGGATGAGATTCCCTCGATACCGTGCCATCAATTGACATTTTATTCAGAATGCGAATAGCAGGTGGTGTGAGCGGCGCGGAAACGGCAGTGCTCGCGCATGCGGCAGATATTGCAGGTGGGGCGGCTCTGGGCGTCGTGAACCTCGCCATCAAACAGACCAATCACCGCGGTCACGCTCTTGGTGGGCATGAGCAGGCTGGTTGGCGTGACGGTAAGCCCGATGAGCCGCGTGGCGTTGAGCGCATTGACGATCGAGCGCTGGGCCGAGAGCGGGCAGTCGCCGTAGCCGGGACTAAAGCGCCAGTTGCCGGCGAGTCCATGAACGGCGGCGTCCGTCTTGACCTGCTGGTCCATTTGCTCAACGGCGGCTTCCACGTAAGCGGAGCACGCGGCGTCGAGCACGGCGCCCTCTAGGGGATGTTGGGCTCCCGTGGTGCGCAGGCGACGCTCAGCATCCATGCCGAGGGTGCATGCCATGAGCGCAGCCATACGGGCGTCCTTAAGATGTCGATAGATATCGCGACCGCGCAGCTCAACGTTGGTGCCGACCAAGCGAATGCAAGGCTTGCCCTGCTCGTCCACGCCCGTGGCATCGACGGCAAATACGCGGCGCACGCCACGGGGCTCAATGTCCAGTTCCAGACGTTCAACGACAAGCTCAATACGTCGTGACAGTTCGGGCTCAATCTGCTGGCCGCCGTAACCCAGATACCGTAGCATCTCGGCACGGTCGACACGGGGATGGTGCGCAGCATCGACACGGTAAAGCGCCGGCGACGCAAGGTCGGCCGGCACTTCGACAGTGGTTGTATCGATGTGCGGTTTTTCCATTACCCCAGGCGCTCCATAATGGTCGCGGCGATCGCAGGACGGTTCATAGTGTACAGGTGCAGGCCGTCGGCGCCGTGCTCCTTGAGGTCGCAAAGCTGGCGGGCTGCATAATCTACACCAGCTGCCTGCAGGTTCTCGGGGTCATTCTCGTACTTGGCGAGAATCTTGATGACGGGGGAGGGCAGCGACGCGCCGCACATAAAGACCATGCGGCTGATCTGTGACTTGCCCATAAACGGCATGATGCCCGCGGTAATGGGCACGGTGATGCCGGCCTTGTCGGCAAGCTCGCGAAAACGGTAGAAGCACTCGTTATCAAAGAAGAGCTGCGTCACAAAGAAGCTCGCGCCAGCGTCCTGTTTTTGCTTGAGGTGTTCGACCGAGAGGTTGAGATCCTCACAGGCAATGTGGCCCTCGGGATAGGCTGCGGCGCCCACGCAAAAGCCGGCGTCGACGAGCTCGGGGATGAGGTCGCGGGCGTAGGCGTAGTCCGAGGCGGGCTTGTCGTCCTCGGTCGCGCCGGCGGGGAGATCGCCACGCAGGGCCAGGATGTTTTCCACGCCGGTGGTGCGATACTCGTCGATCTTGGCGGCGATATCGGCATGCGAGCGGCCCACGCAGGTAAGGTGTGCCACCGAGGGTGTATCGAATTCGCTCGTAATCATATGCGCGATGGGGGCGGTGGTGGCGCCGTTGCCCGAGCCGCCGGCCGAGCAGGTGACCGAGACAAAGCTCGGCGAAAGCTTGCACAGATTGCCTGCCACTTCGCGAGCCGTGTCGAGGGTGAGCTCGCCCTTGGGCGGGAACATCTCAAACGAAACGGGTGCGGTGCCCTGGGATGCTGCCTGCTTAAAAACCTCGTCGACGCGCATACCGTGCTCCTCTAGATACGTAATAGTGTGATGTGTTGTGTAAGGATTCTACAGCACCACTGTGCCACGGTGGAGTTTCACTCGCTATTTGAGGATACCAATCAAAGATGCCTTGCTATCGGCTTTCTCTATAACAGAGCGGCTAATCTAGGCACGGACTATAAAGACTGGTATCTGATGCAAAATACCAGTTAATAGAGCTCCATCCCAAATTGACTACCCTTAAACCATGGAGAGAGGTCTGCAATTTATGCAGTTGATTGGCTGTTGAGGGTGGCAACGCCGCCTCGATAGGGTAACCTCATTGATTGGTTTCGCGACAGCAACATAACGGTAATGTCGCGGAAACACGGCGAGTCTAAGCTATGACTCGTTCGTTAGTAATCAACACCGCTTCTCACGCGGTGCCGATACGAAGGGAGTTCCGTATGGCCGAACTTACTGACCGCTTCGGGACCATGGTGTTCTCTGAGGAAGTCATGAAGGACTACCTCCCCAAGGACATTTGGAAGCGCCTTGCTGCAACCCTCGAGGGCGGTGAGCCGCTCGACCTGGATGTGGCCAACGCCGTTGCCCATGCCATGAAGGTCTGGGCCATCTCCAAGGGCGCGACGCACTACGCGCACTGGTTCCAGCCGCTTTCGGGCATTACTTCCGAGAAGCACGACAGCTTCCTGGAGCCCAACCACGACGGCACCGCCATTACCAAGTTTACGGGCAAGAACCTCATCCAGGGCGAGCCCGATGCCTCGAGCTTCCCCAACGGCGGCCTGCGTGCTACCTTCGAGGCCCGTGGCTACACCGCTTGGGACCCCACTAGCCCCGCCTTTATCAAGGACGATGTCCTGTGCATCCCCACGGCTTTCTGCTCCTACACGGGCGAGGCCCTGGACAAGAAGACCCCGCTGCTGCGTTCCATGACCGCGCTCTCGCGTGAGTCTAAGCGCGTTTTGGCGCTGTTCGGTAAGACCCCCAAGAAGGTCGTTCCTTCCGTGGGCGACGAGCAGGAGTACTTCCTGATCAAGAAGGACGCCTACCGCAAGCGCAAGGACCTGGTCATTACCGGCCGCACCCTCTTTGGTGCTGCTCCATGCAAGGGTCAGGAGCTCGAGGAGCACTACTTTGGCGCTATCCGCCCCACCGTCTCGGCCTACATGAAGGACTTGGACGATGAGCTGTGGGCGCTCGGCATTCCCGCCAAGACCAAGCACAACGAGGTCGCTCCCTGCCAGCATGAGCTCGCACCGGTCTATGGCGAGGTCAACGAGGCCATCGACCAGAATCTGGTCATGATGGAGAAGATGAAGCTCATCGCCTCCCGCCACGACTTGGTCTGCCTGCTGCACGAGAAGCCCTTTGAGGGCATCAATGGTTCGGGCAAGCACAACAACTGGTCGCTTGGCACCGAGTCCGAGAATCTGCTCGATCCGGGCGACACTCCGCTCGACAACCTGCAGTTCATCGTCTTCCTCACCGCTGTGATCGAGGCCGTCGATAACTATCAGGAGCTCCTGCGTGCCTCCGTTGCCTCGGCCGGTAACGACCATCGTCTGGGCGCCAACGAGGCTCCTCCGGCGATTATGTCCATCTTCCTGGGCGACCAGCTTACCGAGGTCGTCGAGAAGATCATCGATGGCAAGGCTTCCGTCCATGCCACGCGCGGCGTGCTCGACTTGGGCGCCGATACTCTGCCCAAGCTGATGCAGGACAACACCGACCGCAACCGCACCTCCCCGTTTGCCTTTACCGGCAATAAGTTCGAGTTCCGTGCCTGCGGCTCCGAGCAGAACGTCTCCGACTCCAACCTGGTGCTCGATGCCGCCGTGGCCAAGTCGCTCAAGTCCTTCGCCGACGCGCTTGAGGGTACGCCCGAGGATGAGTTCCAGGACGCTGCGCTCGAGTACTGCAAGAAGGTCCTGACCGACCACCAGCGCATTCTCTTTTCCGGCGATGGCTACTCCGACGAGTGGCCCGTTGAGGCCGAGAAGCGCGGCCTTGCCAACAACAAGACCACGGCCGACGCCCTGCCCGCTTTTGTTTCCGATAAGGCCATCGCGCTCTTTGAGGAGACAGGTGTCCTGACCAAGGCCGAGGCCCAGTGCCGCTACGACTGCAAGCTCGAGAAGTACAACAAGCTCATGAACATCGAGGCCACCACGATGGTTCGCGAGGCGCGTCGCACCTATCGCCCGGTCATTACCGCCTATGCCACCAAGGTCGCTAAGGGCCTTGAGACTATTCGTGCCGCTGGTGCGGAGGCCGCCATGCAGTGCGAGCAGAACACGCTCAACAAGCTCTGCAACGGTATCACCACCATCAACGACTCCATCAAGGCGCTCGACGCCGTGCATCAGAAGGCCGAAGCCCTCGATGGTCAGGAGCAGGCCAACGTGTATGCACACGAGGTCGTTCCCGCTATGGATACGCTGCGCGCCGCCGTGGATGCCATGGAGGAGATCGTGGCCGCCGACTACTGGCCGGTTCCGACCTACGACGACATTCTGTTCTACGTGTAGGACTGGGACAGCATACCGTCACGGTTGAAAGCCGGGGTCCGCATTACGCGGGCCCCGGCTATTCGTTACGGGCTTTAGCCTGTGCGGGGCGCGCAGCGCGCCGCATCAGAAACCACCCGC
>CABRID010000019.1 GCA_902470895.1 uncultured Collinsella sp. | reverse complement strand
TCTACACAAGGAGTATCGTCGGCAGCGTCAGATGTGTATAAGAGACAGACGCGGCCCTTGGTCGCGTTGAGATCGAGGCCAACGACGATTGGGAGGGCTCGGAGTTCCGCTACTGCAACGAGTTCCTGTTTAAGGCCGACGCCCCGTTTGACGAGGACGAGTGCCTTAAGTTCCTGGGTTCCATGGGCGACTGTGAGCTACTCGTGGGCGCCTATCCCGACTACAAGATCCATGTGCACTCCAACACCCCCAACCTGGTGCTCGAGCACATGCTGCAGCTTGGCCAGATCTACGAGGTCTTTATCCACAACATGGAGATGGAGGCCCACGACCGTACCGCCAAGATTCACGAGGACCAGGAAAAGGCCGCCGAGCCCGCCAAGGCGCTGGGCTTTGTCGCCGTTGCCGCCGGTTCCGGCGAGGCCGACATCCTCAAGTCCCTTGGCGTCGACGTGATCGTCTCGGGTGGCCAGACCATGAACCCCTCGACTGCAGATCTGCTGGGTGCCGTGGACCAGGTCAACGCGACCTCGGTCATCATCCTGCCCAATAACGGCAACATCCGCATGGCTGCCGAGGCTGCCGCTTCTGCCTGCACGGACAAGAAGGTCGCCGTCGTTCCCACCAAGACCGTTCCGCAGGCCTTCTCCGCGCTGTTCGCGGTCCTGCCCGATTCCGAGCTCGAGGATGCCGTCGCCGCTATGGTCGACGCCATCAGCGAGGTCCGCGATGGCGAGGTCACCCGCGCCGTGCGCGACTCCAGCGCCTCGGACGGCTCGCCGATTCACTCCGGTGACGTCATGGGTATCATTGCCGGCTCCATCGACGTGGTCGGCTCCGACGTGAAGCAGGTCACGCTCGATTGCATCAACCGCATGCAGGAGGAAGAGGAGGGCGATGCGCTGACGATTCTGGCCGGCGAGGAGCTGTCCGACGAGGACTTCCAGGAGATCGTCGATGCCATCGAGGAAGCTCAGCCCGACCTGGAGATCGACGCCCATCGTGGCGAGCAGCCGCTCTATCCCGTGATCTTCTCGATCGAGTAGGCAACTGCCCATGTCCGAGCTGTGCTCCGTGCCGCGCGTCTCGGAGCGCTTTGCCCAGAGCAATGCGCTCGACGAGGATATCGCGCGACTCAAATATGTTTCGGGTAAACGCGAGGAGGCCCTTCGCCGTCTGGGAATTCGGACGGTGGGGGACCTCCTTCTCCATATCCCTCATCGATACCTCGACTTTACGCGCTCCTGGTCCATCGAGATGGCTCCCATCGGTACCGTATGCACCATCATCGCCACGGTCGATCGTATCGTCCAAAAGCAGCCGCGTCCGCGCATGCAGGTTACCGAGGTCTCACTCGTTGACGAGACGGGCGTGCTGCAGGTCGCCTTTTTCCGCCAGCCCTGGATTGCCCAGCAGCTTAAGCAGGGCGACCGCCTGGCCGTGATGGGCAAGGTCGAGTTTGCCTACGGTTTTAAGCAGATGGCCTCGCCGCACTTTGATAAGCTCGAGGAAGGGCGTGCCGCAGGCACCATCCTGCCGGTCCATTACGTGAGTGATGGCGTGAGCCAGGCGTGGATGCGCCGCATCGTAAGCGGCGCGCTCGAGGTCGTCGGCAATCCCTTTGATCCCATTCCGGCACGCTTACGCGTTAAGCGTCGCCTGATGAGCAATGCTCGTGCGCTTCGAGCGATCCACTTTCCTTCGAGCATGGCAGAGCGCGACATCGCGCGCGCACGGCTTGCCTACGAGGAGTGCCTCTACCTGCAGCTGGCGCTGCGCCTGCGCAATGACGGCGGCCTGGTCGATGTGGTGCCCTATGCCCACACCGCGGGCGAGCACCTGGCCGCGCTCAAGCAGGCCCTGCCGTTTTCGCTGAGCGACGAGCAGGAGGCCGCGTTCCAGGATATCCTGCGCGATATGTGCGATGGTGGGCGCGTGATGAACCGCCTGCTGCTGGGCGATGTCGGTACCGGTAAGACCGCCGTTGCCGCCTGCGCGCTAGCTGTGGCTGCCGATAGCGGCACGCAGGCCTGCGTTATGGCGCCCACGGGCGTGCTGGCGCGCCAATATGCCGATAAGACCGGCCCTCTGCTCTCGCAGGCCGGCATGTCCTGGGCGCTTCTGACGGGTGCCACGCCGGCAGCAGAGCGCGAGCGCATCCATGCACAGCTGGAATCGGGCGAGCTCGACGTCCTCTTTGGCACCCACGCGGTGCTTTCGGATAACGTTGCGTTCAAGCATCTGTCGCTCGTGGTCATCGATGAACAGCACCGGTTTGGCGTCGGCCAACGCAACGCCCTGCGCGCGAAGGGCCCCGGTGCCGATCTGCTCGTTATGACGGCAACGCCCATCCCGCGTACGCTGGCGCTTTCGGTCTACGGCGATCTGGACACGAGCATCATCCGCCATCGGCCCGTCCCTGGCGCTGGCGTGACGACAAGCGTACTCACCGAGTCGAGCCGTGACCTCGCCTATGGAGCCATCCGCGAGGCGCATGAAAAGGGTCAGCAGGCCTACGTGATTTGCCCGCTCGTGGAGCCGAGTGATTCGGCCGATGAGCTGGAGGACGTGCCCGGTATTGCCCGCGACGACGAGGGCCGCGTGACGGTCCCCGTGCCGCTGCACGATACGGCAACCGAGCTCGACCGCCTGCGCCTGGCGTTGCCGGGGCTTGCCATCGAACGCCTTCACGGCCGCATGTCGGCGGGGGAGAAGGATCGGGTCATCGATGCCTTCAAGCGTGGCGAGATTGACGTGCTCGTCTCGACTACGGTGGTCGAGGTGGGCGTTGACGTGCCTAACGCCACCGTCATGGTCATCGAGAATGGGGAGCGCTTTGGTTTGGCTGCCCTGCACCAGCTGCGCGGTCGCGTGGGCCGTGGCAGCGTGTCGGGCATGTGCCTGGTCATGACGCATTCTAAGGGCAACGGCGGCGCTTCGGCAGCGCAAGATCGTCTCCAGTCGCTCGAAAAGACCTCGGACGGCTTTACGCTCGCCCAGATGGACCTGCGCCTGCGCCATGAAGGCGAGATCCTGGGTTATCGCCAGCATGGTGGTGTGACCCTGCGCTTTGTCGACCTGGATGCCGATGAGGACCTTATCGAATGGGCCCATTTGGACGCGGTCGAGCTCTTGCGGTATGCTTGCAACCTTGATTCTGTGGCGACGCGTCCCTTGCGCGACGCGGTCGCCATGCGTTATCGACATATCTTTAAGGAGGTCAGCGGAGGATGAGAATCATCGGCGGCGAATGGCGCGGTCGTAAGATCGAGGAGCCCCGTGGTCGCGATGTCACCCGCCCCACGACTGATCGCGTGCGCGAGGCGTGCGCATCTATGGTCATGTCGGCATTCGATTTCGATTTGGACGAGGTTCGTGTGCTGGACGCCTTTGGCGGCTCCGGTGCCTTAGGGTTAGAGATGCTCTCTCGTGGGGCCCGCTCTCTCACGACGTTTGAGATCGATCGCAACGCCGCGCGGCTCATTACCAAGAATATCGAGTCGCTCTGCCGTGACCGTGCGCGCTGGCGCGTGGTGACGGGTGACGTGCTGGCGAGCGCCTCGCGCGGCCGCGTGCCGGGCGGCCCCTTTGATCTGGTCCTGCTTGACCCGCCCTATGCTTTTGGTGCCGAGCCGGTCGAGGGACTGCTGCAGAACCTGGCTCAGCAGGGTCTGCTTGCACCTGGCGCTTTTGCCCTGTTTGAGCATGCCGCCGCCGATGCGGGCGCGCATCCGGTAGGCTTTGAGACTGTACGTGAGAAGCGCTACGGCATTACCTCGGTCGACCTGCTTCGTTGGGTCGGCGATGACGACGGTGAGGGCGATAGTGCCGTCACCGATGCTGATAACAACGATGCCACGACGTTTCAGGAGGACGCCCATGAATGACACCATCAACCGCGTGATCGTCCCGGGCACCTTTGATCCCATCACGTTTGGCCATATCGATGTGATCCGCCGCGCCCGACGCATCTTTCCCAGCGTGATCGTCGCTGTTGCCGAGTCGCAGGGTAAAAACGGTGTGGGCACCACGTTTATGCTCGATGAGCGCGTGGCGCTGGCCCGCGAGGCGCTCGGTGATATCGACGGCGTCGAGGTCCTGCCCTTTACCGGCCTCTTGGTCGACTTCGCTCGTGAGCAGGGGGCGGGGGCCGTGGTCAAGGGTCTGCGCGCCATGACCGACTTTGAGTACGAGCTGCAGCAGGCCGACCTTAACTATCGCCTGGATAGTGAGCTGGAGTCCATCTTTGTCATGAGTGCGCCGCAGTACGGCTATATCTCGAGCTCGGTCGTTCGCCAGATCGCCTCGCTCGGTAGTGACGTATCGACGTTTGTCCCGTCCAACGTGGTCGAAGCGCTCAAACATCGCTTTTCGTGACGTTTCTTATTGCCTGGTGGCATGTGGTAAACTAGCACGATGATATGTTACCTATGAAAGGAGACCGGATGCCGGGCGAGAATTTTCCTGGCGATAGGATCGTCAGCTTGGTCGATGAGCTCGAAGGGCTGATCGAGGAAGCCAAGCCGCCTTTCGGCAAGAACGCTCAGTTCAAGGTCATCGACGCCGACGTGTTCTTCAACATCCTCGACGAGATCCGTATGAGTTATCCCGAGGAGTGGCAGAAGTCCCGCCGTATCCTTAAGGAGCGCGAGGAGCTTATGGCTTCCGCCGCTGCTCAGGCCGATTCCATCATCGCCGACGCTCAGCAGCAGGCCCTCACCATTGCCGGTGAGCAGGAGATCGTCCGCCTTGCGCAGCAGCAGGCCGACGACATCCGCGATCGTGCCCAGCAGTACGAGCGCGAGACGCGTTATGCTGCCGAGGACTACGCAGAGCAGGTCTTTACGCACCTGGAGGAGAACCTCAAGAGCCTGACCGGCACCGTTACCCGTTGCCGTCAGCAGCTCAACGAGGGTGCCGCCCAGCAGAATGGTCAGTGGTAATGGCTGAGTTCCCGAGCGTTACCGTCGATCTTTCCGAGCAGCTCGAGTTTCCTGGAGATTCGTATCCGCTGACCGGTAAGGTCGATGTCGCCACCTACACGGTGGGCGAGAAGGAGTACCAGCTACAGGACGGCATCGACTACGACGTTGTCTTTACCAATGCCGGTACCGGTGTCTTGCTCACGGGCATGGTTCGCGCGCACGCCACCGGCGAGTGCGACCGTTGCCTGGAGCCCGCCTCGTTTGATATCGCCGGCGAGATCGAGGAGTTCTACCTCTTTGAGGAGCCCGAGGATCCCGAGGCCTACGAGGACGGCTACGAGCTCCTGGGTGAGGACCGTATCGTTGATCTGGGTGAGCCTATCAATGACGCGGTCGTTATGGACACGCCGTTTGTGGTGCTCTGCAAGCCCGATTGCCGTGGTCTGTGCCCCACCTGCGGTTGCAATCTCAACGTCGAGCAATGCGATTGCGCCGCCCAGGCAGAGGCAGAATGGGCCGCTGCCACGGAAAATCCATTTGCAGCATTGAAGAATCTCAAGCTTGATGAGTAAAACTGTGGTAGTATCGCTACTTGCGCGTAATCGCCACACTGGATAGTTCATAAGGAAGGTCACTATGCCCGTACCTAAACAAAAGCAGGGTCGTATCCGCACTCACACCCGTCGTTCCGCTAACATGAAGATCTCGGCTGCGGCTCAGTCCACGTGCCCCCGTTGCGGTGCTGTCAAGCTCCCGCATCACGTGTGCCCCAGCTGCGGTTTCTACAAGGACCGCGAGGTTATCGTTACCGAGTAACGGTATACTCTGGATGCGATGCCGTTCCAAATGGAACCACAATGGCCGGCTCAATGAGTCGGCCATTTTTGTATAAGGAGCATGTATATGAGTAACGTTCGCGTTTGTGTAGACGTTGTGGGCGGAGACGAGAAACCTCAGGTTGTTCTTGATGGTATCGAGGCTGCGCTTGCCGCCGATCCCGATATCGAGGTCTTGGCAGCTGGTCCCGCCGAAATCGTCAATCCCTTTGCAGCTTCCCATGCACGTGTTGAGGCCCTTGAGGCGCCTGACGTTATCGCCATGGATGACGATCCCATTCGCGCCGTGATGACCAAGCGTAAGTCGTCGATCGTGCTTTCTTGCCGCGCCATTAAGAAGGGCAACGCGGATGCGTTCTTCTCCGCCGGCTCCACCGGTGCCATGACCGCCGCCGCCACCGCCTATGTGACGCCGTTTAGGTATCAGGCCGAAGGCAAGAAGCAGCCGGTGCGCCCCTGTCTGACCAATGCGCTGCCCAATCGCGCCGGCGGTCTGACGGTGCTGTGCGACATGGGTGCCAACCCCGATGTGGAGGTCGATGACATGGTGCGTTTTGCCCAGATGGGTAGCGCCTATGCCCGCGTCGTCCTGGGCATCGAGCATCCTCGCGTGGGCCTGCTTGCCAACGGCACCGAGGATGAGAAGGGCTCCAACTTTACCAAGGCCTGCTTCCCGGCTATGAAGACCGCCGTTCCCGGCTTTGTTGGTAACTGCGAGGGAACGGACATCACCTCAGGTAACTTCGATGTCGTTGTTGCCGACGGCATGTCGGGTAATATCGCTCTCAAGGCTACCGAGGGCGCTGCCAAGTTTTTGCTGCAGGAGCTCAAGGGCGTCTTTATGTCATCGCTCGGCACCAAGATCGCCGCGCTGCTCATTAAAAAGCAGATGCGCGAGATTAAAGCCAAGCTTTCGGGTGACGCCAAGGGCGGCGCGATTCTTTTGGGCCTGCGCGGCGTGGTCCTGATCGGCCATGGTGCCACTTCGGTCGAGGCTGTCAAAAACGGTACGCTCGCGGCGGCCGAAGCCGTGCGCGCCGGGCTGGTCGAGAATGTCGCCAACTCCATGGACGGTATCGTTTTTTAACAGCGAGTTAGAGCGCTGTTATGTGCTTCGCGGTGCACGTCGTGGGGTAGAATCAGAACCGTGTCTTGGTACCGCCCGGGCGGTACCATTCTTTTGGTATTCATGCACTATGAGAGGAAGCGCTATGGACCGCTCCGAAATCTTCGACAAGATCGCCGAGGTCGCTGCTGACGTTCTGGGCGTCGATGTTGCCGAAATTAGCGAGGAGACCACCTTTGACGACCTCGATGCCAATTCGCTCGAGCGTCTGCAGCTGGTTACGGCCATCGAGGACGAGTTCAACCTCGAGATCGATGACGAGACCCTGCTCTCGCTCAACTCTGTCGCCGACGCCGTCGACGCGATCGAAAACGCCAGGGAGGCCTAGGTCTTGGCTTTGTCTGAACGACTTGCGCGTGCCCAGGAAATCTTGGGCCACGAGTTCAATAATAAGGTGCTGCTGCGCGCGGCGCTTACGCATCCCTCGGCAGTCGAGGGCCAGCCGGTTTCTGCCAGCTATGAGCGCCTTGAGTTCTTGGGCGATTCCATTTTGGGCGCTGTGGTCGCACGCTCCCTGTTTGAGTCCTATCCGGAGTTTGACGAGGGCAAGCTCACGCGCTTGAAGGTGTCGCTTGTCTCGGGCGCTACGCTGTCCGAGGTTTCTCACGAGCTGGGCATCGACGACATCATCATCTTTGGTGCCTCCGAGACCGGTACCGGTGCGCGCGGCCTGCATTCGGCGCTCGAGAACGTCTACGAGTCGCTCGTGGGCGCACTGTACCTGGATGCCGGCTGGGATGCCGCAGCTGAGTTTATCCATCGTACGCTTAAGCCGCATTTGGCTTCCGAGCGTGCCGAGCATCCTGCAAACCCCAAGTCGTTTTTGCAGGAGTGCGTGCAAGCCGACGGTCACGAGCCCCCGGCGTACAAGCTCGTTGGCTCTGAGGGCCCGGCACATGCGCCCACCTTTACCGCCGTGGTTTTGATCGATGGTATTCGTCAGGGTCGCGGCTCCGGCTCCTCAAAGAAAGAAGCCGAGGGAGCCGCCGCGCTCGAAGCGCTCGACCGCATGGGTTACACCACCAACGGCGTGATTCTGAACAAGAAGCACGTGTAAGCGAGGAACCGTGTATCTCAAGTCCCTCACGCTCAAAGGGTTCAAGTCGTTTGCCGACCGCGCCCATATGACGTTTGAGCCGGGCCTGACCGTCATCGTCGGTCCCAACGGCTCGGGAAAATCGAACATCTCTGACTCGATTCTGTGGGTCCTGGGCGAGCAGAGCGCCAAGCAGCTGCGCGGCCAGGCCATGGAGGACGTCATCTTCTCGGGCTCGTCAGCGCGCAAGCCGGTGGGTGTCGCCGAGGTCACGCTGGTGCTCGATAACTCGGACCATATGCTGCCCGTCGATTTTGACGAAGTCGCCATCACCCGTCGCATGTATCGCTCAGGCGAAAGCGAGTACCTCATCAACTCGAGTCCGTGCCGCCTGATGGACATTCAGGACATCCTGCACGATTCGGGCCTGGGCAAGGATACGCATTCCATCATCAGCCAGGGCAAGCTCGACGCCATTTTGCAGAGCCGCCCCGAGGAGCGCCGCGCCCTCATCGAGGAGGCCGCCGGCATCTCCAAGCACAAGCGCCGCAAGGAGCGTGCGCTCAAAAAGATTAAATCGATGGACGAGCACCTGACCCGTGCCCGCGACATCAATAAGGAGATCGCCCGTCAGCTGCGGCCGCTGGAGCGTCAGGTCGATCGCGCGCGCAAGTACAAAGAGCTGTCCTCGCGCGCGAACGAGCTTACGCAGATGCTGGCCGTCGACGAGCTCCGTTCGCTGCAGTCGCAGTGGAACGACCTGGAGAGCCGCTCCAAGGAGGGCGCTGCCGAGCTTGAGCTTGCGCAGTACCGCCTGGGCGAAAAGGAGCGCGAGCTCGAGAAGCTCCAGGTCATGCTCGAGGAAAAGGGCCTTTTTGTGGGCGACCTGGGCGAGCAGCGCCGCCATATGCAAGACGTGGTCGGCCGCATTAACTCCGATATGCGCCTGCTCGAGGAAAAAGGCCACAACATGGTGTCGCGCCTGTCCGACATGCGCGGGCAGATTTCGAGCTCCGAACATCAGCGTCGTCGCGTGGTCGAGGAGCTCGAGGATGCGCGTGCCCAGCTTGAGGAAGTTACCGGTCCGCACATGCAGGCCCAGGACGACGTTGACGCCGCCGGTCCTGCCGCCGCCCAGCTCCACGAGCGTCGCGTTGCGCTCGACAATCAGATTTCGCAGCTCACGCGCGAGCAGCGCGATGTGCAGCGTGCGGCCGATAACGCCGCGCTCGAGCTCGCCAAGGTGAAGGACTCGCTGAGCAACGCCGAGGTCGAGGACAACATGTACGCCTCGCGCCTGGAGCAGATTGACGAGCAGCTCGAGGAGGTCACGGCCTCACTCGAGAGCCGTCGCGACCGCGCTGAGGAGCTTGAAGGCGCTCTTGAGGAAGCGCGCCAGGCCCAGGCCGATGCGCGTGAGGCCACCGAGGTCGCCCGTGCAGCCCTGAAGGACTTGCGTAATCGTGAGAGTGAGGCGCGCAACAAGCTGTCCGAGGTGCGCTCGGAGCTTGCCAGCCAAAAGAAACTCGATGCCCGCATGGCCGACAGCTCGCCGCTCGTGAGCCGTCTGGTGGGTACGCTGGGCGACGATGTCTTGGGTCGTCTGGGCGACGTGCTGGAGGCCCCGCGCGAGCTTGAGGGCCTGGTTGAGCAATTGCTCGCCGGCGATATCGATGCGCTGCTGTTTGATGACGCCGCCACGCTTGAGCGTGCCGGTCGTGCGGCTCTGGACCAAAAGAAGGCCTCGGGCGAGGCGCTGCTGGTGGCGCGCGGCGTGAGCAGCTCTACCGCCGCTGAGGGCGCTGCCGGTACCCGTCTGGTTGATCGTCTGTCCGTACGCGCAGGCTACGGTCCCGTCGTCGAGGCGTTGCTCGGCGGCTATTACGTCGTGGACGATCTTGCTGCCGCGCTGTCGGCGCCGGTCGTTGACGGCGTGACTTACGTGACTCCCGATGGCGCTCGCGTAAGCTGCGGCGGCCTGGTGCGCGTGGGCCTCGATGCCGGCGAGGCCTCGGGTGCTCTGGAGCGCAAGCGCCGTATCCGCGAGCTGGAGGGGCTTGAGCCCGATTTGGCCGCTGTGTTTGAACATGTGTCAGGCCAGGTCGTTGAGGCCAATGCGGCCGTTGAGGAAGCGCGTGCCGCTGAGGGCGATGCCGCCGGCGAGATCGCCCGTCTTGAGGGCGAGCGCCGCTCGCTGCTCTCCGAGATCGGCCGCTTGGAGCAAAGCGCCAACAATGCCGAGGTCGAGCGCGTGCGCATCTCCAAGCGCCGCGAGCAGGCCTCCGAAGCCGTTCGCGCTGCGCGCCCGCGCGTTGACGAGCTCACCCGTTCGCGTGACGAGGCTCGCGCGCAGGCAAGCAATCTGGCGTTGCAGGTTGCCGAGGCCAACGACGAACTCGACCGCGTTCGCCGTGACGATTCCGAGGCTGCCGGCAAGCTCGCCGACGCCAAGGTTCGCCTAGCCCAGACGAGCGAACGCCTGCGTTCGCTGAAGGGCCGCGTGCCCGATCTGGAGCATCGTCTTGAGGGCATCGACCGCCGTATCCGCGGAACACGCCAGGCCTCGCGCTCGCTCGAATTGCTGCGCCTGCGCGTCGATCCCATGCACGAGCGCTATTCGGCCCTGCTGGAGCGCGCGTCGGATTGGGCCTCGCGTCTGCGTGACCAGGCTTCGCTCGAGGAGGCTGACTCGGCCTCGCTTAAGAAGACCATTGAGGACGCCAAGGCCGAGGTCTCCCGCGCCAAGGAGCGGGTCGATGCCGCCACCGCGACGCAAAACGAGTTCAAGGTCGCTCGCGGCAAGCTTGAGGTGCAGGTAGAGGCGGCTATCAAGGCCATTACCGCCGATGGCACCACGGTGCTCGAGGAGGCGCTCATGCTTCCTGCGCCCACCGACCGTGACGCTGCCGAGCGTGAGCTCAACCAGCTCGTGCGCCAGATCAACAACCTGGGCCCTGTGAACCAGGTTGCCATGGAGGAGTACGAGCAGCTCAAGCGCCGCGCCGATTACATCGAGGAGCAGCTGGCCGATCTGGAGAGCGCGCGCAAGGCGCTCACCAAGATCACCGTGGCCATTGACCGTAAGATGCGCAAGGCCTTCCTGGTGACCTTCGAGAAGGTCGATGCGAACTTCCGCGAGATCTTCGCCATGCTGTTCCCGGGTGGCCAGGCACATCTGGAGATGACCGACCCTGAGCATCCGGCCGAGACGGGCATCGAGGTCGTGGCGCAGCCGCGTGGCAAGCGCATCACCAAGATGATGCTCATGTCGGGCGGCGAGAAGAGCCTGACGGCGCTCGCCTTGCTCTTTGCTGTCTATCGCACGCGTACGGTGCCGTTCTATGTGCTGGACGAGGTCGAGGCGGCGCTCGATGACGCCAACCTGTCCAAGCTCATCGGCGCACTCGACGTGTTGCGTTCCGATACGCAGCTCTTGGTTATCTCGCATCAGCGCCGTACTATGGAGGACGCTGACGTCCTCTACGGCGTCTCGATGCAAGCCGACGGCGTCAGTCGCGTCGTCTCGCAAAAACTCGATCGCGAAACCGGAAAGGTCGTGAATGCATAATGGGATTCTTCGATGCTCTCTCGCGCGGACTTGAGCGCAGCCGCGAGGCCCTCAACGAGGTCTTCTACTTTGGCGGCGAGGTCGACGAGGATTTTTGGGAGGACCTAGAGGACACCCTCGTCATGGGTGACATGGGTGCCGAGGTCGCGATCCAGGTGTCCGATGACCTGCGCGATGCCGCGGCCAAGAAGAACCTTAAGACCGCCCCGCAGCTCCGTCGCGCCCTGGCCGAGCAGCTCGAGCAGCATTTTGTGCCCGTCGAGCGCGATCCGTTCGCCGACACGCCGAGTTGCGTGCTGTTTGTGGGCATTAACGGTGCCGGCAAGACCACGACGGTCGGCAAGATCGCGAGCGCCATGTCTGCCCGCGGCAAGAACGTCGTGATCGGCTCAGCCGACACCTTCCGCGCCGCCGCCATTGAGCAGCTCGATGTGTGGGGCCAGCGCGCCGGCGTTCCCGTCATCAAGCGCGACCGCGGCTCCGACCCGGCGAGCGTTTGCTACGACGTGCTCGACGAGGCCGACAAGCGCGGCAGCGACCTGGTGCTTATCGACACCGCCGGTCGTCTGCACACGAGCCCCGAGCTCATGCGCGAGCTTGCCAAGGTGGTCAACGTGACGCGTAAGCGCGCCGCCAATATGGCCGCCGGCCCCATGCCCGTCTCGGTCGTCCTCGTAATCGATGCCGCCACTGGTCAGAACGGTCTGAACCAGGCGCTCGAGTTTAACGAGGCGCTGGGCCTGGACGGTATTATCATGACTAAGCTCGACGGCACGGCTAAGGGCGGTATCGCCATGGCCGTGGCCGAGAAGCTCAAGCTCCCGATCCTGCGCATCGGCGTGGGCGAGCAGGTCGATGACCTGCAGGAGTTTAACGCCAAAGATTTCTGCCGCGCCCTGGTGGGCGAGTCCAATTAAGGAGTGACTAGTGTTTGATTCTCTGAGCGATCGCCTCAACGACACATTTGACCGCCTGCGCGGCAAGGGTAAGCTGACCGAGGCCGATATCACCTCGGCCATGCGCGACATTCGCATGGCGCTGCTCGAGGCCGACGTTAACTTTAAGGTCGTTAAGGAGTTCGTTGCTAAGACCAAGGAGCGCTGCATGACCGCCGAGGTCATGGAGTCGCTGTCGCCGGCGCAAAACGTCGTCAAGATTGTGCTCGACGAGCTCACCGAGATGCTCGGCTCCACCGAGAGCAAGCTCGTTTTTAGTAACCGCATTCCTAATGTCATCATGCTCGTGGGCCTGCAGGGCTCCGGTAAGACCACGGCTGCCGTAAAGCTTGCCTACCTGCTCAAGAAGCAGGGCCGCTCGCCGCTGCTCGCCGCGTGCGACGTCTACCGTCCCGCTGCTGCCGATCAGCTTGCCACGCTCGGTGGCGAGATCGGCGTGCCGGTCTTCCGCGGCGACGGTGCGCACCCGGTCGACATCGCCAAGGGCGCCATCCAGGAGGCCGTCGACCACCTTCGTGACGTGGTGATCGTCGATACCGCCGGTCGTCTTCAGATCGACGAGCAGATGATGCAGGAGGCCGTCGACATCAAGAAGGCCGTCAAGCCCGACCAGGTGCTGATGGTCGTCGACGCCATGACCGGCCAGGATATCGTCAACGTGGTCTCGACGTTTGCCGAGCGCACCGACTTTGATGGTGTGATTATCTCCAAGCTCGACGGTGACGCCCGTGGCGGTGGCGCGCTTTCGGTGCGTCAGGTGACCGGCAAGCCCATCAAGTTTGTGAGCATGGGCGAGAAACCCGATTCGCTTGAGCCGTTCTATCCCGATCGCATGGCCAAGCGAATCTTGGGCATGGGCGACGTTGTCGGCATCATCGAGAAGGCCCAGGAGGCCGCCGATGCCGAACAGCTCGAGGCTGCCGAGCGCATGCTGCGCGAGGGCTTTACCATGAATGACATGCTCGACCAGATGAAAGCCGTCAAAAAGATGGGCGGCATGAAGGGTATCCTGGGCATGCTCCCCGGTGGCCAGCGCGCGCTCAACCAGATGGGCGGTAACCTGGACGAGGGCATCTTCGACAAGAACGAGGCCATCATCATGTCGATGACCAAGGAGGAGCGTCTGCGTCCCTCCATCATCAACGGCCAGCGTCGCGCGCGTATCGCCAAGGGCGCCGGTGTGACCCCCACCGAGGTCAATAGCCTTATGAAGCAGTGGGGCGAGATGAACAAGATGATGGGCCGCATGCGCACGATGGCCAATCAGGCACAGGCCGGCGGCAAGAAGGGCAAAAAGGGCAAGAAGGGCAAGAAGATGCGCATGCCCAATATCCCTGGGCTGGACGCTATGGGTCTGGGCGGCATGGGCGGCCTGGGTACGGGCGGTCCCAAGTCCGATATGGAGCTGCTGCGCCAGATGGAAGCGCAGATGCGCAATAAGAAATAGGGCTGTAATTCCAGCTTGATATGGCAAAGGCCACTCGGAAGTTACCGGGTGGCCTTTGTTGTTGGCTTTGATAGTTGGGCTGCGTTCAGCGTCGCGCCCCGAGCTCGCGGTGCCGTGCCGTTAGTGGCAGCCGCAGCCCTCGTGGCCCTCGGGCTCGTGATGGCCGTGGCAGCTGCAGGACTCGCCATGTTCGTGGTCATGGCCGTGGCAGCTGCACGTGGCCTCGCCGTTCTGTGCGAGCGTTCCGGCGATAAGGGCCTCGACACAAGCGTCGCAGCTGCCCTGAGCTCCTGCGTACACCGTGATGCCGGCTTGGGCAAGCGCGTTGATAGCGCCACCGCCGATGCCGCCGCAGATGAGCGTGTCCACGCCACCGTTGTCGAGCAGGCCCGCAAGGGCACCGTGGCCGGTGCCGTCGGTGCCCACGACCTGCTCGTTGAGTACCTTGCCATCCTGAATGTCGTAGATCTTGAACTGCTCGCTGTGGCCAAAGTGCATAAAGATGTTGCCGTTGTCGTACGTGGTTGCCACCCTCATGGTGTCGATCTCCTTTGCTGGCCATACGGCCGTTGCCGTGGTAATGGGGGAGTACGCGATATTGCCGCCCTCGATGACAATCGCCCGTCCATTGACCAACGCGTTTGCCACCTTGCGATGCGCGCGGCTGCAAATAGCCGCCACCGTGGCGCGCGCGATGCCCATCTGCTGTGCGGCTGCCTCTTGGTTAAGGCCTTCCAGGTCGCACAGGCGCAGTACTTCGAGCTCATCGACCGTCATCTCGATGGCGTCTCCGCTGGCAAGGCCGTCGGGGGTAAAGCCGCGATATTCGGGGATGATCCCAACACGGCGTAATTTTTCGCGTCTTCCTGCCATACTCTCTCCAAATCCGACATATGTCAGTAATAGGATAGCGTGTATGCGGTTCCGCGCAAGCTTTTTTAGCATATGTCAGAAATTCAAAGTTGTTACGTCTGCGATTGTGGCGGTGCTGGCTGCCGTGCATTGCGTGTGCCGACCCAAGTGTCCAATCCGACACTGCGCGCCTGGGCTACAATTAAAATCGCTTATAGGCGACTGACAGGAGGGTCAATGAGCAAGGCTGATCAACAGTTTGTAACCATGTGCCGCGATATTCTGGACCATGGCACCACCACCGAGGGCCAAAAGGTCCGCCCGGTGTGGGAGGATGGCACTCCTGCCTATACCATTAAAAACTTTGGTGTCACGGCACGCTATGACCTACGTGAGGAGTTTCCGGCGCTTACCTTGCGTCGTACGGCCCTCAAATCTGCCATGGATGAGATCCTATGGATCTATCAAAAGAAGTCCAATAACGTGCATGACCTCAACAGCCATATTTGGGATGAGTGGGCCGACGAGACTGGCTCCATCGGCAAGGCCTACGGGTATCAGATTGGGCAGAAGAGTCATTATGCCGAGGGCGACTTTGACCAGATGGATCGCGTGCTGTACGACCTTAAGAACACGCCGTACAGCCGCCGCATTATGACGAACACCTATGTGTTTAGCGATCTGTCCGAGATGCACCTGTATCCGTGTGCCTACAGCGTGACGTATAACGTGACGCAGCGTCCGCAGGATGATAAACCGACGCTCAACATGATTCTCAACCAGCGCAGCCAGGATATTTTGGCTGCGAACAACTGGAATGTGTGCCAGTACGCCATTTTGCTGATGATGGTCGCGCAGTCGGTCGATATGATTCCCGGCGAGCTGCTGCATGTGATTTCCGATGCCCACATTTACGACCGTCATGTCGATATCGTTCGCGAGCTTATTGAGCGTCCGCAGTTTGCTGCGCCCAAGGTAACGCTCAACCCCGATGTGCATGACTTCTATGCGTTTACGACCGATGATCTGATCGTCGAGGGCTATGAGCACGGCCCTCAGGTTAAGAACATCCCCATTGCGGTGTAGGTGACGCGCATGACGTGTAAGCTTTCTGCCATTGTCGCCGTGTGTGACGACTGGGGCATTGGTTGCGAGGGCGACATGGTGGTGTCCAATCGCTCCGATATGCGCCATTTTGTGGCGTGCACCAAAGGCTGTCCGGTCATTATGGGACGCAAGACGCTGCTGAGTTTTCCCGGCGGGCGCCCGCTTAAGAATCGACGCAATATCGTGCTTACGCGCGATGGGGACTTTGCTCCCATGGGCGTCGACGTGGTGCATAGCATCGACGAAGCGCTCGCCGCGGTAGCCGATGAGCCCGTTGCGTGGGTGATTGGCGGCGGCGAGGTATATCGACAGTTTTTGCCGTATTGCGTGGAGGCCGAGGTTACGCATAACCATTGCGTGCATGACGTGGATACGTACTTTCCCGACCTGGATGCCGACCCCGCGTGGGAGATTGCGCGGGCTGGCGAGGTCGCGACGATTGCTGCGGGCGAAGGCGACGAGGGCGTCGATTATGAGTTCGTGACGTATCGTCGCGTTGAGGTGTAAAACCGATTATCCCTTCGGTATTATCGGGTTGGAATGAGTGGCGGGGTGGCGCATGGCGTTGCCCCGATATTTGTATAGGTGCTGCAAAGAAAGGTGCGGGCTGGCTGCTATGACTGATGCCGTTGAGGTGCTGCGAATCGATTCGCTCGAGGATGACCGGCTCGATGCCTACGTGCGACTGACCGAGCGCGAGCTGCGTTGCGTGCTGGAGCCGCAGAAGGGCATCTTTATCGCCGAGAGCGCCAAGGTCATCGAGCGTGCGGTGCGTGCCGGATACGAGCCGGTGAGCTTTCTTTTGGGTGAGCGCTGGCTCGACCAGATGATGCCGTTGTTTGAGCGCTTGACCGTGCGCGATGGGGCGGGACCGGTTCCTGTGTTCGTGGCCTCGATGGAGCTCATGGAGCAGCTGACGGGCTTTAACGTGACGCGCGGCGCGCTCGCGGCATTCCGTCGTCCACGTCAGATTCCGGTTGATGAGTTCTTGGGCGGTGTTGTCGAGGCGTCGGGGGAGCGCCCGGTGCGCGTGTGCGTGCTCGAGGGCATCGTCGACCACACCAACGTCGGCGCGATTTTCCGCTCGGCGGCTGCGCTGAACGTCGATGGCATTTTGGTGAGCCCCACTTGCTGTGACCCGCTGTACCGTCGCTCGGCCCGCGTGAGCATGGGCACGGTGTTCCAGGTGCCCTGGACGCGCATTGGCAGCGAGGCGCGCGTATGGCCGCATGATGGGCTGGCTGCGCTGCACGATGCCGGTTTTTCGTGTGCCGCCATGGCGTTGACGGATGATTCGGTGTCGTTGGACGATCCTGCGCTGCAGGAGATTGATCGCCTGGCGATCTTTATGGGCACCGAGGGTGCCGGCCTGGGCGCCAAGACCATTGCCGGCTGCGACCGTGCCGTGCGCATTCCGATGGCGCACGGGGTCGATTCGCTCAACGTGGCCGCGGCGAGTGCCGTCGCCTTTTGGCAGCTGTGCCCGCACGTGAGCAATGAGTATCACTACCAGCCGGGTTTGTATCACTAGGCAGATAGTTCGCACCGGGCTCTGATTCGGGGCGTTTCGGTCGACGCCGGTCGGTGCTAAGCTGATGTCGGCTTTGGTCTTAAATCGCTGTTTTGCTGTTTAATGTACGCTGGTGGGGAGGGCGTGTGGCTAAGAAATCTACGGCTATCGATGTAACGCAGGGTGTCATTTGGCAGCAGCTGCTTTCGCTGTGCGTTCCCATCTTTTTTAGTTCGTTTTTTCAGCAGGCTTACACGCTTATCGGTACGTATATCGTCGGCCAGTTTGGCGGCAAGCTCGCACTGGGTGGCATTCAAGCCACGATGGTGCTCACCGAGCTCTGCATTGGCTTTTGCGTTGGCGTCGGCGCCGGATGCGCGGTTATTACCGGTCAGTATTTTGGCCAGCACGATGATGAGCGACTGAGTCGTTCTGTCCATACGGCCATGACGCTCGCGCTGGTGGGCGGAATCGTTTTCTCGATTCTTGGCATAGTGTTCGTTGAGCCCATGCTGGTACTTATGAACACGCCGCATGAACTATTGGCCGAGGGCGTGGCCTATGCTCGCTGTTATTTTGCCGCGATGGTTGCGGCACTGCTGCTTAATATGGGAACCGCACTGCTGCGTGCCGTGGGCGACACACGCGGGCCCGCCGTGATCATTGCCTCTGGCTGCCTGGTTAACGTGGTGCTGGATATCATCTTTGTCGCTGTGTTGCATATGGAGGCGCTGGGCTGTGGCATCGCAGTGGCGCTGACCATTTGCTCCAATGCAGCGATGATCGTGTTGCGCATGATGCGCGCTCCGGGTGCATGGCGTCTTTCGCTGTCTAGGCTCGGCATCGATCGCGGTATTTGCAAGAGTATGATCTCGTGTGGTCTGCCACTCGGTTTTCAATCGGCTGCCTATTCGATCTCGAACGTGTTGATCCAGGTGTCGGTTAATTCGTTTGGCGCCGATGTCACGACTGCTTGGGGTCTATCTGGGCGCCTGGATGGCATTATCTGGATGGTTACCGAGGCGCTCGGCGTGTCGATCACCACGTTCTCGGCACAGAACTTTGGCGCGCGCAACTACGAGCGCATGCGCAAGGGCTACCATACGTCGCTCGTGCTGTCGTTTATGCTCATTGGTGGCCTGTCTGCCGTGCTGCTGGTGTTCTCGGGTCCGTTGTCGCGTCTGTTTGTCGACGATGCTTCGATTTCGGCGTACACCACGACGATTCTTCATTTCATCGCGCCGTTCTACGCGATCTTCTCGATTATCGAGAACGCGTCGGGCTCCATTCGCGGCGCCGGCGTGAGTCTGCAGCCTATGATGCTCACCATCTTTGGCACCGTTGTCTTGAGGGTGATCTGGGTGTTTGCGATCATGCCCTTCGATCCGTCGCTCGAGCATCTACTACTGGTCTACCCCGTAACCTGGCTCATTACGGCCACGATGTTCACCATCTACCACCACAGCGGCAACTGGCTAGGCCGCGCCACCGCCTAATGATCCCTTGGGGTGGAGGAAAACGGATCATTGCTCTCCGTCGTGATGTCGACGATCCGTTTCTCTTCGTCCCCTTCGGATCAATTAGTATTCGATGCCTTGGCGGGCTAGGAGGCCTTCGTCGAAGTAGTGTTTGACGGGGCGCATTTCGGTGACCAGGTCGGCGAGGTCAGCGAGGGGCAGCAGGCCGCGGCCGGTCAGTATGAGCTCTGTGGTGTCGGGTTTCATCGCGATCAGTTTCTCGACATCCTCGCGCGTCACGAAGCCGCGGCGCATGGCCTCGCCGAGTTCGTCCAAAATCAGAACGTCGACCTGTGAGATCTGCTCGCGTGCGAGCTCCATGATCTGTGCGGCGCAAGCCTCGGGCGTGTCGCGGTCGGCCTGTACAATTCGTAGCCCTAGGCGTGGTGCCGCATCATGCTCGGCGCAGTGCAGCTTCTTGGCAAACTGCAGCATGAGTACGTCGAGCCCATAACCTGTGGCGCGCATCGCCAATCCCAGCGCAGCCGTCGTCTTGCCCTTGCCGTCGCCCGTATAAATCTGAACCTTGCCGACTTCCAGTGATGCCATCTATGTCCTTTCGTGCCCGGCGTCGGTTTATCGCCGGCCGGGTTGGGTATTCTAGTTAGCATTATCAACCCCAGTAGATGGAGTTCAAGCAGATGGAGATGGATGACAACAAACGTAGACGGAATATGATTCTCTACGTGCTCATCGCCTTCGTCGTCTACCTCGTGCTCTCGACCGTTCTGTTCCCTAACATCGGTCACACGCAGCAGATTACGAAGACCGATTACTCGACGTTTGTCAAAGCGCTCGATAAGAAGAGTGTCGACAAGGTCGAGTACAACACCGACGATTACTCGATTTATTACACCAAGAAGGGCGAGGACGAGAACATCGCCTATAAGACGACCGGTGTGCCGAACGATGCGGGCTTTACCGATCGCGTGCTTGAGTCTGGCGCTTCGCTGGAGTCGGTCGTTCCCGATAAAAACTCGGGTTTGATGACCTACTACCTGCTTACGCTCATCCTTCCCATGGCGATTTTCTTCCTGATCGGCTGGTGGCTCAACCGCCGCATGAAGAAGGCCATGGGTGATGACGGCCCGTCGATGAACTTTGGCGGCGGCGGTTTTGGCGGCGGCGGACTGGGTAAGTCCGGCGCGCGCGTGATCGCCTCCAAGGACGTGGGCGTGACCTTTAAGGACGTCGCCGGCCAGGAAGAGGCCAAGGAGTCTCTCAAGGAGGTCGTCGACTTTCTGGAGAAGCCGCAGCGCTACGAGGAGATCGGCGCCAAGCTGCCGCGCGGTGCTCTCCTTGTTGGCCCTCCGGGTACCGGTAAGACCCTGCTTGCCAAGGCTGTTGCCGGCGAGGCCGGTGTTCCGTTCTTTAGTATTTCGGGCTCTGAGTTCGTTGAGATGTTTGTTGGTCGCGGCGCTGCAAAGGTTCGTGACCTGTTTAAGCAGGCCAAGGAAAAGGCCCCGTGTATCGTCTTTATCGATGAGATCGATACCATCGGTAAGAAGCGTGATGGCGGCGGCTTTAGCGGCAACGACGAGCGCGAGCAGACGCTCAATCAGTTGCTGACCGAGATGGATGGCTTCGATAACCACAAGGGTATCGTTGTCCTTGCCGCAACCAACCGCCCCGACAGTCTCGATCCGGCGCTGCTGCGCCCCGGTCGTTTTGACCGCCGCATTCCCGTCGAGTTGCCCGATCTGACCGGTCGTAAGAACATCCTCGAACTTCACGCCAAGAGTGTGAAGACCGAGCCGCCGATCGATCTGACCGCGATTGCCCGCGCCACGCCCGGTGCCTCGGGCGCCGACCTGGCCAATATCATCAACGAGGGCGCCCTGCGCGCCGTTCGCGAGGGTCGCAAGCGTGCAACCCAGGATGACTTCGAGGAGTCGGTGGAGGTCGTCATTGCCGGCCAACAGCGTAAGTCCACGGTGCTTTCCGACCATGAGAAGCAGGTCGTTTCCTACCACGAGATCGGTCATGCCATCGTCGCTGCCCGCCAAAAGGGTTCCGCGCCGGTTACCAAGATCACCATCGTGCCGCGCACGAGCGGTGCTCTTGGCTATACCATGCAGGTCGAGGAGGACGAGCGCTTCCTGACGACACGCCAGGAGGTCCTGGACAAGCTCGCCGTCTATTGCGGTGGCCGTGCAGCCGAGGAGCTCATCTTTGGTGAGATGACGACCGGTGCCGCCAACGATATCGAGCAGGCCACCAAGCTCGCCCGTAACATGGTGACGCGCTTTGGTATGTCCGACGAGTTTGGCATGATGGCGCTCGGTACTGTGCAGAACGCGTACCTCAACCAGGATACGTCGCTCACCTGCGCCCCCGGTACGGCCGAGCGCGTGGACGCGATTGTCGCCAAGCTGATCGAGGATGCGCATGACCGCGCTCTGCAGATCCTGAAGGAGAATAAGTTCAAGCTCCACGAGCTGGCTCGTTATCTGTACAAGAAGGAGACGATCACGGGCGAGGAGTTCATGAATCTCCTCACGCGCGAAAATCCGCTGATGCCGAAGCAGCAGTAATACTAGTTGCGCAGTGTCAATCGCCCCATTTGAGTTTCTATCTCAAATGGGGCGTTTTGTTTGGGAGGGATATGTATGAAGATCGTGGTGAGTGCCTGCTTGATGGGCGAGAGCTGCAAATATAACGGGCTCGATAACTACCATCGCGAACTGGTCGAAGCGTGCGAACGTACGGGGACCGAGGTCCTGTTGGTGTGCCCTGAGGTCTTTGGCGGTCTGCCCACACCGCGCAAGCCGTCCGAGATTGTGAACGGAGAGGTTCGTACCTGCGAGGGCATATCGGTCGATCGCGAATTTCGCCTGGGTGCCCAACGAGCGCTCGATATGTGCGAGCAGGCGGGCGGGCCGGAAGAGATCGCCGCGTGCATCCTGCAGGACCGTAGTCCCTCGTGCGGCGCGGGTCGCATCTACGACGGAACATTCAGCGGTGCCCCTACGGCGGGCAACGGCGTCTTCGTTGATTTACTGCTCCGCCACGGTTATCGCGTGATCCCGGCTAGCGAGTTCGACCCCAGCATGCTGGAGCAATAAAAAACCACCACAAAGGTACTGCTCCCTTGTGGTGGTTTTGGGTTAGAGCTAGAGGGTGTGGCCGTAGGCGTTGGCAGCTTTGATGGCGGCGGCGAATTTTTCGTCGGTGAAGGGCTCGGGGTTTCCCTGCTTCCACTCGTTGGTGGCGTGCGCGTATTCGCACAGGGCCGGGATATCTGCCTCGGTAAGGCCAACCTGCTCAAGCGTTACGGGCAGCCCCATCTGCTTGTTAAAGGCGGCGTAGCGCTCAAGGTTCTCGGTATCGCCCGTATAGGCAAACAGTACCAGCACGCCCAGGCTCACGACCTCGCCATGCAGGTAGGTGCCCTCACGCGGAATGCTGCAGGTGGCGTTGTAGAACGCGTGCGCCACGCTCGAGTTGTAGTAATAATCGTTCTGGTTGGTCAGGTTCGAGACATAGCCCGTGTTGACAACGATGTCGAGCGCGATCTGCTTGACGGCCTCGCTCGACAGATTCTGGCGCACATCCTCAAGACCCTGCACACCATAGGTAAACAGCGGCTCGGAGCAGGTGTGGGCGAGTGCCAGGCCAAGACCGGCGGTGTGCTCCAGGTTGCCGGCGCTCGTGGCGTATTCGACCTCGGGCTGCTTAGACAGGGCATCGCCCACGCCGGCCCAGAAGTACTCTGCCGGTGCCTCGGCGATGATCTTGGGGTTGATGAAGATGTGCGCCGGTCGGTTGGGGTACGAATAGCCCTCGAGCGAGCCATCGTCATTGTAGACAACGGCAATGGCGGTCGCGGCCGAGCAGTTGGAGCAAATCGTCGGTACGGTAAAGACGATCTTCTTGAGCTCGATGGCCGCCGTCTTCACAGTGTCGAGTGCCTTGCCGCCGCCACATGCGATGAGCACGTCGGCTTCCTGGCAGGCAGGGGAGTTCACGACCTTGGCGATATTGGCACGCGTACTGTTGGTGCCATAGACGCGCGTCTCCAGGACCTCGACATCGGTACCTTCAAGTGCCGCCTCGATTCCCGGCAGCGCCGCAGCCAGGGCTCGCTTGCCGCCAATGATGGCGACCTTGGTCGCTCCGTACTCGGCCAGTGCGGCGGGCAGCTCGGTAAAGCAATCCTCGCCAACGGTATAATCACTCATTCCAATCGTGCGCATGGCAACCTTCTTTCTTTCGATAAAGTGCTTTCAGGTATTTTGCTCCTAGAGAAGGTCCACAGCCGCGAGAAATTTCGAACGTATAAAACCAGTGTTGAGGGTTTTTCGCCGGCGCGGAACGTGCTAGCATACTCCGCATAAGCGTTGATGGGGACGAGTAGTCGGCCGTCCGCATGTTACAGAGAGCGGGGAGCGCTGAGAACCCGTGCATGCGACCGATGAAAATCACCCCGGAGCTGCGGTCCCAACGGACGCGTCGCACAGGCTCGTCCTAGTAGATATCGCCGAGATGGTCGTCGATACAGGCCAGCCGAGTAACGGATGCGAGCGCGCGAATACGCGGGCGAGGGCATCTAAGCTGGGTGGTTAAACGAAGAGCTTTTGCGGGCGTACAGTCCGTTTTGTGGCGCTTCGTCCCAGCTTGTAGGGACGGGCGCTTTTTTGGTGCCCAGCGGGCGTGCGCGCCCATGACAAGAAAGGGGTACCGTGGCAAACGAGTACAAGCAGACGATGAATCTGCCCAAGACCGGTTTTCCCATGCGTGCCGGTCTTTCCAAGTCCGAGCCCAAGCGACTCAAGGACTGGCAGGACAATAAGGTCTACGAGCAGGTTCTGAAGAAGAACGAGGGTCACAAGAAGTTCGTGCTGCACGACGGCCCTCCGTACGCCAACGGCCCGATCCACATCGGCCACGCCATGAACAAGATCTCCAAGGACATGATCAACCGTTACTGGATGATGCAGGGCTATGAGGTTCCATCTGTCTCTTATACACATCTCCGAGCCCACGAGACCGAGGCTGATCTC
>CABRID010000018.1 GCA_902470895.1 uncultured Collinsella sp. | reverse complement strand
TACACAAGGAGTATCGTCGGCAGCGTCAGATGTGTATAAGAGACAGACCTGGGCGACATCCTGGGCGTGACCGGCGTGGTCGTGCGCACCCAGCGCGGCCAGCTTTCCGTTGCCCCTAAGAGCGCGACCCTGCTTGCCAAAGCCGTTCGTCCGCTGCCCGAGAAGTTCCACGGTCTTTCCGACAAGGAGACCCGCTATCGCCAGCGCTATGTCGACCTGATCGCCAACGACGACGTTCGCGAGACCTTCCGTAAACGTTCGCAGATTCTCTCCACCTTCCGTCGCTTTATGGAGTCCGACGGCTACATGGAGGTCGAGACCCCCATCCTGCAGACCATCCAGGGCGGTGCTACTGCCAAGCCGTTCATTACCCACTTCAACGCGCTCGATCAGGAGTGCTATCTGCGTATTGCCACCGAGCTGCACCTTAAGCGCTGCATTGTCGGTGGTTTTGAGCGCGTGTTCGAGATCGGCCGCATCTTCCGTAACGAGGGCATGGACCTTACCCACAACCCCGAGTTCACCACGATGGAGGCCTACCGTGCCTTCTCCGACCTCGAGGGCATGAAGGCGCTCGCCCAGGGTGTCATTAAGGCGGCTAACAAGGCCATCGGCAACCCCGAGGTCATCGAGTATCAGGGCCAGACCATCGACCTTTCTGGTGAGTGGGCCAGCCGTCCCATGACCGACATCGTCTCCGACGTGCTCGGCAAGCAGGTCACCATCGACACGCCGGTCGAGGAGCTTGCTGCCGCCGCGCGCGAGAAGGGCCTGGAGATCAAGCCCGAGTGGACTGCTGGCAAGATCATCGCCGAGATTTACGATGAGCTGGGCGAGGACACCATCGTCAACCCCACGTTCGTGTGTGATTACCCCATCGAGGTCAGCCCGCTTGCCAAGCGTTTTGAGGACGATCCGCGTCTGACCCACCGTTTTGAGCTGGTTATTGCCGGCCACGAGTACGCCAACGCATTTTCCGAGCTCAACGACCCGGTCGACCAGGCTGAGCGCTTTGCTGCCCAAATGGCCGAGAAGGCCGGCGGCGACGATGAGGCCATGGAGTATGACGAGGACTACGTGCGCGCCCTCGAGTACGGTATGCCTCCTGCGGGCGGTATCGGCATCGGTATCGACCGCGTGGTCATGCTGCTCACTAACCAGGCTTCCATCCGCGACGTGCTGCTGTTCCCGCACATGAAGCCCGAGAAGGGTTTCCAGTCCGGTGCCGCTGCCGCCAAGGCTGCCGAGGCCGGCAACGCCGCGAGCCCGTTCGTTACGTCGCTTAAGCCCACGCTCGATTACTCCAAGATCGCCGTTGAGCCGCTGTTCGAGGAGTTCGTCGACTTTGATACCTTCTCCAAGAGCGATTTCCGCGCTGTGAAGGTCAAGGCATGCGAGGCCGTCAAGAAGTCCAAGAAGCTGCTGAACTTTACGCTCGACGACGGCACCGGCACCGACCGCACCATCCTCTCCGGTATTCACGCTTATTACGAGCCCGAGGACCTGGTTGGCAAGACCTTGCTCGCCATCACCAACCTGCCTCCGCGCAAGATGATGGGCATTCCCAGCTGCGGCATGCTCATCAGTGCCATCCACGAGGAGGAGGGCGAGGAGCGCCTCAACCTGATTCAGCTCGACGCTTCCATCCCCGCCGGCGCAAAGATGTACTAGGGGGTTACGGCGTTTTACCAAACGCCGTAACTGCTCGACGCTGCGCGCCGCCCAGAGCGACAATTTGGCATTCAAAAGGCAAGGCATGACCAGAAGGTCTATGCCTTGCCTTTTTCATGCCAACTTGTTCGCTCTGGACGTCGCTCGCTGTCCGTCCTCAACCTGCGGCGTTATCGTGACTGTCAAGAGTTTTAGTCATTGGGGACGTTCTTAAACGACTAGTCATTCAAGAACGTCCCCAACGACTACCCAACGGATATTGCGCACATGGCTCGCATGACAGCCGTCTCTTTTATGTTTCCTTTAGCCGTTGCTGCCTAGGATGGGGGTTAGTCGGTAGGAAGGGAGCCCCTGTATGGACGATGTGAGCGAGCGTGCAATCGAAGAGGACATGCTCGATCAGTTCAATTACTTTGACGATGAGGATGAGGAGCTAATCGATCGTCGCGAGCCGGCATCGCTTGACTCATTTGATCTGGTCGATGAGGAACCCGACGAGGACGAGGGCGAATCAGCGGAGCCCCCACGGTCTTCGCGCCTTGACTCGCTGCTTTCGAGAGCCCCCCTACACCACGGCGTTCGTGCCGGCGCGCTCCATATGAAAACTGACTGGCACCAGATCGTGACGGCAGGCGATGAGCTTGCCGTCGATGCGCCGCTCACTGATAAGTCATCCATCATCTGCCGCACCGGCATGCTTATGCTGGCAAGCGGAACAGGTGCCTGGCGCGTGCGCGATACCATGAATCGTGTTGCCGCTATACTCGGCGTCACGATTCACGTCGACCTGAGTCTTCTGTCGTTTGAGTGCACCTGCATCGAAGATGGCCACTGCTTTAACGAGGTTGTCAGCCTGCCCACAACGGGAGTCAATACCCATCGCATTTGGATGATGGAGAGCTTCTTAAAGGAAATCGAGACGTATGGGCGCCGGTTTACCGTGCACGAATACCACGAGATGCTCAAGACCGTTGAGAGCTCAAAGCCCGATTACTCTCCCTGGCAACAGGGCCTTGCGGCAGCCTGTGCTTGCGGCGCCTTCGTCTTTTTGCTCGGCGGCGGCCCTATCGAGATGGCCTGCGCATTCGTAGGCGCTGGTGTCGGCAACTTTGCCCGCTCCCATATTCTCAAGCAAGGCCTTGGTCAGTTCAGCGCGCTGACGACCGGCGTTGCGCTCGCTTGCGTTTCGTATCTGCTGGCATTGCTCGGCCTTGGCCAGGTCATACCGGGGGCAATGTCGCACCAAGAAGGCTATATCGGCGCCATGCTCTTTGTGATTCCCGGCTTTCCGCTCATTACGGCAGGCCTCGACATCGCCAAGCTCGACATGCGAAGCGGTATCGAGCGCCTTTCATATGCCGTATCGATTATTGTGATGGCGACGCTCGTAGGTTGGATGGTTGCCGAGTGTGTTGGCCTGGCGCCGGACGACTTTGCCCCACTGGGCCTTTCGCCGCTTGCCCTTACGCTCCTACGCGTGGTGATGAGCTTCGTTGGCGTATTCGGCTTCTCGGTGATGTTCAACAGCCCGGTTAAGATGGCCGCGGCAGCTGGGTTGATCGGCGCCGTGTCCAATACCCTGCGTCTGACCCTTGTCGATGCGCCGACGATGATTCCCTTCCTGGGCCTCAGCACGGGAATGCCTCCCGAGGCAGCAGCGTTTATCGGCGCGCTGGTATCGGGTCTGCTGGCAAGCTTGGCCGAAGTCAAGCTCACCTACCCGCGCATCGCCCTCACGGTGCCTTCGATTGTCATTATGGTGCCCGGTCTGTATCTCTATCGCTCTATGTATTACATGTGCACCTTCGACACGGTCAACATGCTCGGCTGGTTTGTACGCGCAGTGCTCATCGTGGCGTTTCTGCCCGTTGGCTTGGGCGTGGCGAGAACCCTCACCGACCCTCGCTGGCGCCATACCAGCTAATTGGTGCAAGGGGGACAGGTTACTTTGCACCAAATGAGTTGCGGTGAAATAGGGACTGAATTGTTGCTTAAAGGGTCAAAACAGTCCGTATTCCACCGCAACTTATGGGGTCGGGGGATTATTGGTGCCCTGCATCTTCATAAACTCAACGCTTACGAAGCGCAGGCCTTTCATGCTAGGCTGGTTCCACCACATAAGTAGTCGCAGACGCACGTACCACGGGCGGGCGAGATGAAGTCCCAACAGCTCCATCTTGCCCGCCCGTTTTTGTTGCGTGGTGTAGCGGCGTAACACAGAAAGGACCATGCCCTTTATGCCTATCAACAAACGAGAGAGCCTGCTGTTCACCTTTATCATGTGCTTTTGCATGGTGTTCTGGATGAGCATCTACAACGTTGCCCTGCAGCATGGGGCCATCAACGGCGAGGTTGTTGCCGCCGCGTGGCTCGGCTTCCCCGTTGCCTACATTTTTGCCATGTGCTGCGACTGGTTTGTTGCCAGCCCCCTTGCCAAGGGTTTCGCTTTTAAATTCCTGGTCACGCCGGGCAAGAGCTCGCCGCTTGCCATGACGCTCGCCGTCAGCTCCTGCATGGTCGTCCCCATGGTCATCATCATGTCGCTCTACGGCGCCTGCGAGGGCTTGTTCCATATGTTCGGTGGTCCGCTCGCCAACCTGCAGCTGCTGCCGATGATGTGGCTCGTCAACATTCCGCGCAACTTTATCATGGCCCTGCCTTGGAACCTGCTAGTGGCTGGTCCGGTTGCTCGCTTTGTCTTCCGCCGCGCCTTCCCCATGGGCACGGTCTTTGCCGAGCCGCACATGGAGCTCGTGCACATGCCGGGTGTTCCCGCTGCCGATGCCGTCAATGACGTTGCCGAGAGCATGGACGTCGAGCCTGCCTGCTAGGCAACAGCCTCTAACCTAGAGCGCCCGCCGCACCCGGCGATTCCTTTTTTGTAGACGTTGTCATATGGCTGCGCGTGGAAAAGGCTCCAACGGTTAACATATACTCCATATGGGTAAAGAGACCAAAGCGCCGCCACGAGTGGCGCTTTGCGTTTGAAAAACTAGCTCGTCTAAGAGGAACTAGCATGTTAGACCGTTTTACCGATCGCGCGCGCAAGGTCATGTCCATGGCCAAGCAGGAGGCGCTCGATCTTCATTCAAATAAGGTGGGTACCGAGCATCTGCTGCTCGCGCTTGCCAAGGAGGACGAGGGTATCGCTGCCGAGGCACTGCGTTCGCTCGATATCTCCTACGATGACATCATGGACACGCTCAAAGAAGTCCAGACCACGGTTCCCGAGCCCAGCGAGGAGACCGAGGCGGCCAAGCTCGCCTTTACGCCGCTCGTCATCAGCGTGATGGAGCGTTCATTCCGCGTGGCGCGTGAGAACAACCAGACCTACGTGTCGACCGAGCACTTGCTGATCGGCATCGTCGAAGAGGGCAACGGCATGGCCATGGACATTCTCATGCGCCTGGGTGTGTCGTCCGCTTCCATTAAAAAGGCCATCGAAAAGCTTACCGCCAAGGATCAGGACAAGAAGCGTCCGCTCGCCGGCGCCGGCGCCGGTCGTCCCGGTGCGGGCCTGCCGTTCTTTAGCGGCTCGGACGCCTCGCAGCAAAAGGGGAGTGGCACCGATACGCTTAAGCAGTTCGCGACCAACCTCACGCAGAAGGCGCGCGACGGCGAGCTCGATCCCGTGATTGGCCGCGAAAAGGAAGTCCAGCGCATGATGGAGATCCTTTCGCGCCGCACCAAGAACAACCCGCTTATCCTGGGTGACCCCGGCGTGGGCAAGACGGCCATCGTCGAGGGCCTGGCACAGCAGATCGCTGCCGGCAACGTGCCCGAGAATCTTATGAACCAGAACATCTGGACGCT
Organism: uncultured Collinsella sp.; assembly: GCA_902470895.1. Lineage (GTDB taxonomy): Bacteria > Actinomycetota > Coriobacteriia > Coriobacteriales > Coriobacteriaceae > Collinsella. Next base: position 19,826 of record CABRID010000018.1, on the reverse strand, counting down.
CGACCTGCCAGGCCTCGTTGCGGGCGCCAAGTATCGCGGTGAGTTTGAGGAGCGCCTCAAGAACGTGATCCAGGAGGCCACCGAAGCCGACGACGTCATCCTGTTTATCGACGAGATGCACACCATCATCGGCGCCGGTTCTGCCGAGGGCTCCATTGACGCGAGCTCCATGCTCAAGCCCGTGCTCGCGCGCGGTGCCTTCCAGATTATCGGCGCCACCACGGCCGAGGAATTCCGCAAGTACCTCACCAAGGACCCGGCCTTCGAGCGTCGCTTCCAGACCATCGATGTCGAGGAGCCGAGCGTCGAGGACACGATCAAGATCCTGACCGCGCTCAAGCCGCGCTACGAGGAGCACCACCATGTGCGCTATACGCAGGGTGCTATCGAGGCCGCCGCGAACCTTTCCAACCGCTACATCCAGGATCGCTTCCTGCCCGATAAGGCCATCGACCTCATCGACGAGGCCGGTGCCCGCGCTCGCATCGCCGCGAATCGCGCGCCCGAGCCGGTGCGCGAGGCCGAGCATCGCATAGAGGAGCTCAAGGCCGCCGCGCAGGAGGCCACCGAGAGCGATGACATGAACAAGGCCGCCGAGATCACCGAGCAGCAGAAGGCCGCCGAGATTGAGCTCGCCGAGGCCAAGGCCGCCTGGACCGCCGAGCTCGACGCCAGCCCGCTCACCATCGATGTGAGTCAGATCGCCGATATCGTGTCCGTGACCTCTGGCGTGCCGGTGTCCTCGCTTACCGAGAGCGAGAGCCGTCGCCTGCTGCAGACAGAAAGCGTGCTCAAGACGCGCATCATCGGCCAAGATGAGGCTGTCGAGGCAGTTGCCAAGGCCGTGCGCCGCAGCCGCTCGCCGCTCAAGGATCCGCGTCGCCCCGGCGGCAGCTTTATCTTCCTTGGCCCCACCGGCACGGGCAAGACCGAGCTCGCCAAGACGCTCGCCGAGTACCTCTTTGGCAGCAAGGATGCACTCATCAGCTTCGACATGTCCGAGTTCGGTAGCGAGTTCGAGGTCTCCAAGCTCATCGGTAGCCCTCCGGGTTACGTCGGTCACGACGAGGGCGGCCAGCTCACCAAGGCCGTTCGCCGTCATCCGTACTCGGTCGTGCTGTTCGACGAGATCGAGAAGGCGCACCCCGACATCTTCAATATCCTGCTGCAGGTGCTGGAGGAGGGCCGCCTGACCGATAGCCAGGGCAAGACGGTCGACTTCCGCAACACCGTGATCATCATGACGTCCAACGTGGGCGCCCGCGAGATCGCGCAGGATGCGAGCGTTGGCTTTGGCACCACCGGCGAGCAGGGCCTCACCTCGAGTGAGATCCGCGGCCGCGCGATGGGCGAGCTCAAGCGCCTGTTCCGCCCCGAGCTGCTCAACCGTATCGACGACATCGTGGTGTTCCAGAAGCTCTCGGGCGAGAACCTGACCAAGATTGCGCACCTGCTGGTGGACGATCTGCGCCAGCGCCTGATCGCAAACGGCATGAACATCAAGCTTACCGATGCGGCCTACGACAAGATTGTGGCGGAGGGTACCGACCTCACCAACGGCGCGCGTCCGCTGCGTCGTGCTATCCAAAAGCTCATCGAGGATCCGCTGTCCGAGGAACTGCTGGCTGGCGAGTGGGGCGAGGGCGATACCGTCCTGTGCGACGTGGCCGATGGCAAGTTTGTCTTTAGCCACGGCACGGGCGAGATCCCGGCACCGCGTCCGGTGGGCACGCTCGGTGGCGATACCGCCCCGGCGGCACCGCACACCGGCAACGCCGCGCCCGTGAGCGGCGGCGTGACCTCGGGCCCCGGCGGCATGATGCAAGCCGGTTCCGGCGCGCTGTAGGGCGTGGCGACAATTTGATACGCGCAATCGAGGCGCTCCGGAAAGGGCGCCTCGATTTGTAGAGCTGCGGAAGTTGTGGCCGTTACGCTATACGGTCCACCGTTAGCCGATGATGCGAGGGCGCTCGGCGTTTTCGACTGGTTTATGCACGCAAAGTCTGGGAATATACAAGTCGCATGTCTTACTGTCTAACCAGTTGCGCCAAGGAGGCACCATGGACTACAAGATTACCGGCTACGAGCCCGCCCAGCTGTTCCATTTCTTTGAGGAGGTCAGCGCGATCCCCCGTGGGTCTGGCAACGAGAAGGGCATCAGCGATTTCCTGGTCGCGTTTGCCAAGGAGCGCGGTCTCGATGTGTACCAGGACGAGGTCTACAACGTCATCATTCGCAAGCCCGCATCTGCCGGCGCCGAGAATGCCCCGACCGTGATGCTGCAGGGCCACATCGACATGGTGTGCGACAAGCTGGGCTCCGTCGAGCACGACTTTACGACTGATGGTATCGACCTGGTCGTCAAGGACGGCGTCCTCACCGCTAACGGCACCACTCTGGGCGCCGACAACGGTATTGCCGTCGCTCTGATGCTCACTGTTCTCGATGACGATTCGATCGTTCACCCCGCCCTCGAGTGCGTATTCACCACCGACGAGGAGACCGGCCTGGTCGGCGCCGAGACGCTCGACAAGTCCCAGATTAGCGCCCGCACCATGATTAACCTTGACTCCGAGGAAGAGGGCGTTGCTACCGTCAGCTGCGCCGGCGGTGTCGTCGTTACCTACACCTGCCCGATCGCGCGCGAGCACAAGACCGGTAGCGCCCTCACGCTCGACATCTCCGGCCTGCTGGGCGGCCACTCCGGCAGCGATATTAACCTGGAGCGCGGCAACGGCAACCTCATCATGGCCCGCATCATCGACCGCCTGATGGTTGCCGGCGAGCCCGCCATCGTTAGCTTTAACGGCGGCACCAAGGACAACGCCATCAACCGTGAGTGCAAGGCCGAGCTGGTCTACGCCGACCACGCTGCAGCCGAGGCCGCGGCCCAGATCGCAAAGGGCATCATCGCCGACGTTACTGCCGAGCTCGAGGTCTTCGACCCCGGCTTTACCTGCACGGTTGAGATTGCCGACAACACTGAGGTCGAGGCCATGGACGAAAAGTCCGCACTTGCCCTTATTCGCGCTCTGCGTCTTGCCCCCAACGGTGTGATCCGCCGCAATGTCGCCACCGACGGCTCCGTCGAGGTTTCCTCCAACATCGGCGTGGTTGCCACCTCTGACGACCAAGTCAAGATCATGCTGTCCCCGCGCTCCTCGATCACCTCGCTGCAGAACGAGTTCAAGGACCGCCTGCAGACGCTGGCCGATGTCCTGGGATTCGACGCCAAGTTTGAGTTCGAGTATCCCGGCTGGAGCTATGCCGAGCATTCGCCGGTCCGCGACATCTTTGTCGAGAGCTATCGCGAGCTCTTTGGCTCCGAGCTACGAATCGAGTCCATTCACGCCGGCCTTGAGTGCGGCCTGTTTGCCGAGGCCCTGCACGGCCTGGACGCCATCGCCGTGGGCCCGACGCTCTCCGATGTCCACACCCCGGACGAGAGCATGGAGCTCGCTTCTGCCGAGCGCTTCTACGAGCTGCTCATCGACGTCCTCAAGCGCCTCGCTGCGTAAAGGTTGCGCTAGCAGCAGTCCGAGCCACGTGCTGGTGGATTGCAAATGACATTATGAGAGGGGGCACCCGAGCTTTTGCGACGGGTGCCTCCTCTCTTCTTTTGGGAAATGGGAGATTACGGACACCTAGCCCATATCCGCCTTGATGAGGTCGAGGGTGCGCTGGCAGTTTTCGCAGACGGGGCCGAGCATATGCTCGCGCAGGTCCGCCATGCCGGGCAGGTCGGCGTATTCGTCCATGACCTCTTCCATGCAAATGGGTACCTCGTAGGCGAGGTCCATCATGGTCGCAAAGCAAAACTTCTCGGATAGCCCGGCATCGGTGAGCGTCGCCTCCAGCGCGGGGTCGCCCATACCGTGGTATCGGCGGATAGCGCCTGGACCGATGCGCCCCACACGATTTTCGCCGCCAACGCTCATGGCAAGGCGCGCTTTTCGCCGCATGCGTTCGTATGCCAGCCCCGATGCAACGTCATACATACGGGCCATCATAGCTGTGCTGCCGTTTCCAAGAAGCAGGGAATAGTTCTTCGCATGCGCGTCCGGTGCGCCGATGATGGCGTTAAAGAAAAGTATCTGCGTAAACAGATACAGGTTAAGTTGATGATGGCTCGTGTTGACGAGGAGTTCCTGAATGTCGCGTGCGGTCGGGCCACCGTCTGCCGTGTACTTTTGAGCGGGCATCACTCCAAGGGCCTGACAGAGGTCTTCTTGGTGTAGACGCATGATTGTTCCGTCTTTGGCTTTCACACGGTCATAGCGTTCAACAATGAGGGCGGGTTCGTCCTCAAATAAGCGATACTCAACGTTCGCCGTTGCGATACCCGCGCGCTGGGCGCTTTTCATGCAGACAAACTCATTAAGAGCTTCAAGTTTAAATCCGATAACGCCATTTTTGAAAATATGCGTCGTGGGCGAGGAACCTACGCATTCGCACCAGCGACCGTCTATGAGCGCGAGTGCGAACTTGCCCTGGTTGCCTCCAAGTGACCAACTTTCATCTAGGCCCATCCACGATGCCTCGCGGTCATCCCTGATCGACTTGAGGCGCAAGGCAATCTCGTGGTCGTCTATAGGGCGGTATTCGCCAGTGCGATGCAAGGCGGCGTCGATATCTTCTTCGGCGCAAAACTGCACTCCGCCCGGACAGTCGAGTCCGATATGGCTGAGCAGCGCAACGGGATTATTGGGCCTGGCGTCGAATTCGGCGGCAATCGCTTTTCGTTGGTCCTCGCTGTCGGGCAGAAGGCCAAACAAGTACGGATTTATGACCTGTTGGCCGTATGTGCGATTTGATACGGGAATGTTGGTCGATAGGGCTGGCCCGTCATAATCTTGATCGTAGGCAAAACTGACTAGACCGCTCTCATCTTGCATGAGCGTTCCTGCGGGTACGCCGCAAATAATAGTCCGAAGCGTTTTTCTGGCCATTGGCTATCTCCCTTCGGGCTTGGTTTGGGCAGATGCGCTTGCGGCAATCGAGACTCCGAGATTGGACATGGCGAAATCGGCGAAGGCCTTGTCGTAGAGCTCGGCCGTAAAGGGGGTATCTGGAAGAGCTGGAATGGCTGCGCCGCGTCGGTTGCGATGGTGAAGACGTTGAGTGTGATGGCACCTGGGGGTGCTACAAGGTTGCAAATCGGCATGCGGGGCGTCGGTTGGCTGCTCATGTTTCGTGTCGTCGATATTCCCTTGAGCAACTAGTGCCAGTCCGAGAGCACCGAAAACCGCCAGCAGCTTGTCGAGCCGAATACCCGTGGCATCTCCCAGCTCGAGCGATGCGAGCAGGCGCTCCGAAACACCGGCTTTTTTAGCGAGGGTTGCACGGGTGAGACCCTGAGCATCGCGTGCCTGGCGCACGTAGATGCCAGCTTGGCGCGGTGTGGTGATGGGAAGGGTATCCACGGCGATCTCCTAACGTGCAGACTTTTGCATATCAGTATGACATGCAAAAGTCTGCATGAAAAGGCATTATGCAAAACTCTGCATGAGACTCCTACATTGACGTTGGCTTATGAGAGGCGTTTTTTTTATATCGCGAGGATCCCGAGGTGCTCAAGCAAGATCTTAAGCCCGATGAGGGTGAGCACGACGCCGCCCACGATGGTGGCGGGTTTTTCGTAGCGCGCGCCAAAGGTGTGGCCGATCGCTACGCCGGCGACGGAGAAGATAAACGTTGTGATGCCGATAAGCGATACAGCGGGAACGATGTCAACCGAGAGCGCCGCAAATGAGATGCCCACGGCCAGGGCGTCGATTGAGGTGGCGATGGCGAGGATCAGGTACTCGCCCAGGTCAATCTTTTCGGCATCCTTGCCGTCGCCTTCGTTCTCGTCCTCAGTAAAGGCTTCCCACAGCATCTTGCCGCCGATAAAGGCGAGCAGGATAAAGGCGATCCAGTGGTCGATGGGTCCGATGATGCCCATGAATTGACTGCCGAGCGCCCATCCGATTACGGGCATGCCGGCCTGAAAGCCGCCAAAGAACAGGCCGAGCACTACGGCGGCCTTAAGGTTGATCTTCTTCATGCCAAGGCCCTTGCAGATGGAAACGGCAAAGGCGTCCATCGAAAGGCCAACGGCGAGCAACGCGAGCTCTGCGAGTCCCATAGTCTGGCTCCCTCTCTGCGGGCGAACCCGCGTGTACTTCTGCCGGGGGAGCAAAAAAAGACCCGTGGCGTACGCGTTGTGCGCACAGCCACGAGTCTCGTTCATTAAGGCAAGCCAGACCGCATCGGCCAGTATGTTGACTTGCCGCGCCACCGGAGGCGAACCCGGTCACGCGACTACTCCCTCATTTATGCGAATCCCGATGCTACCACATAAGCAGCTCATTTGGATTGGGGCTCTCAGCTGTGTTCGCTCATTCTGTAAGCATCGGATTTTGCGGGCGTCACAGGGGCAAACCGTGAGAAACTTATTGACGTTTATGGAGCGTATACGATGGGAGCGATGCCTTGGATAAGAACGAGCTGCAAAAGCGTATGGAACAGGCCATTCGCCTGACGGCACCTGGCCAGCCGATCCGCACCGCCCTCGACATGATCATTGCCGGTCACCTGGGTGCCCTTATCTGCGTCGGCGACACCGAAAACGTGCTCGCTGCCGGTAACGACGGCTTCCCGCTCAACATTTCGTTTACCTCGAACCGCCTGTTCGAGCTTTCCAAGATGGACGGTGCCATCGTTATCGATGGCGACCTCACCCAGATCCTGCGCGCCAACTTCCACCTCAATCCCGATCCCTCGCTTGCCACGAGTGAGACGGGCATGCGTCACCGTACTGCCGCTCGCATGTCGGTGCTCACCGACGCCATCGTGATCTCGGTTTCGGCTCGTCGCGCCGTCGTTAACGTGTACGTTCACGGCAAGAGCTACGAGATCCAGCCCGTCACCACCATCATGAGCTCGGTCAACCAGCTTGTCGCCACGCTCCAGACTACCCGTCAGTCGCTCGACCGCTCCCTGCTGCGCCTGACGGCCCTCGAGCTCGACGACTACGTCACGCTCGCCGACATTACCGGTATTTTCTCGAGCTTCGAGATCATGCAGCAGGCAAAGACCGAGCTTAAGGATTGCATTGTCAAGCTGGGCAACCAGGGCAAGCTCGTGCAGATGCAGCTCGAGCAGCTCGCGGGCTCCAGCATGGATACCGAATACGACTTGATGATCCGCGACTACGCAAGCGATTCCTCCGAGGCAAACGCCGAGAAGATCCGCGCCGAGCTGAGCCGCATGACGCCTAAGGACCTGTCCGACCCGCAGCACGTGGCGGCAGTTCTGGGTTACGACGACCTGGACGAGGACTCCGTCATGACGCCGCTGGGCCTGCGCACGCTTTCGCGCGTGTCCGTCGTGCGCGACGGCGTGGCCGAGAAGATCGTCGACGAGTACGGCTCGCTGCAGGAGCTCATGGACGACATCAGCGAGGATCCGGAGCGCCTGGGCGACTTTGGCGTTAACAACCCTGCCATTCTTGCGGACTCCCTGTACCGCATGAAGGGCACCAAACAGGGGAACGCATAATGGCGCCCGTATGCGCCGTGGTCGTTGCCGGTGGCAGCGGCCAGCGCTTTGGTAATCCCGGTGGCAAGCAGCTCGTCAATGTAGCGGGCCGTCCGCTTATGAGCTGGTCCATCCGCGCGTTCGATCGTAGCGACAAGGTCGGCCACATTGTGGTGGTGTGTCCTGCCGAGCGCCGTGCCGAGATGCGCCGCCTAGCCATCGACCCGTTTGACTATGACACGCCCATCAGCTTTGCCGATGCCGGCGATACCCGTCAGGATTCCACCCGTGCCGGCGTGCATGCGGTTCCGGCGGGCTTTGAATACGTCGCCATTCACGATGGCGCTCGTCCGCTCATTACGACCGAGGCCATCGACCACGCTATCGACGTGCTCGTGAGCGACCGTGCTCTCGACGGTGTCGTGTGTGGTCAGCCCGCGATCGACACGCTCAAGATCGTCGATGGCGACAACATCGTCGAGACGCCGCCGCGTGAGCTCTACTGGGCCGCGCAGACGCCGCAGATCTTTAGTGTCGACGCCATGAAGCGCGCCCACGCTGCAGCCATTGCCGAGGGCTTTATCGGCACCGATGATTCGTCGCTGGTCGAGCGCATGGGAGGACGCGTCCGCTGCGTCCAGAGCCCGCGCGATAACCTTAAGGTGACAGTGCCCGAGGACTTGCGTCCCGTAACCGCGATTCTGCTTGGCCGCATGGCCGAGGGAGAGGACCTTCCCCATGTTCAGTAACCTGCGCATTGGCCATGGCTACGACGTTCACCGTCTGGTGGAGGGGCGTCGATGTATCATCGGCGGTGTCGATATTCCCTACGAGCGTGGCCTGCTGGGCCACTCGGATGCCGATGTGCTCGCGCACGCCTTGGCCGACGCCATTCTGGGCGCCTGCCGCGGGGGAGACATCGGCAAGCTATTCCCCGATACCGACCCCGCCTATGAGGGTGCTGATTCGATGGTGCTGCTCGCTCGCGTGATGGGCTATGCGCGCGAGCTGGGCTTCGAGTTTGTCGATGCCGATTGCACCATTGCCTGTCAGCAACCCAAGATCACCCCGCACCGCGATGCCATGCGCGCCAACCTTGCCCATGCCCTGGGCGTTGACGTCGAAAACGTGGGCGTCGCCGCCACTACGACCGAAAAGCTCGGTTGGGAAGGCCAGGGCGAGGGAATCGGCGCCTGGGCCGTCTGCCTGCTACAGAAAACCGTTAAGGAGTAACGAATGCGTATCTATAACAGCGCTACCCATAAAAAGGAAGAGTTCCAGCCCATCGAGTCCGGCAAGGTCCGCATGTACGTGTGCGGCCCCACGGTCTACGACAACATCCACATCGGCAATGCCCGCACGTTCATCAGCTTTGACGTGATTCGTCGCTGGCTCATCGCGAGCGGCTACGAGGTCACGTTCGCCCAGAACCTCACCGATGTCGACGACAAGATCATCAAGCGCGCCAACGAGCAGGGCCGTACGGCCGCCGAGGTCGCGACGGAGTTCTCCGACAAGTTCATCGGCGTCATGCGCGCCGCCAACGTGCTCGATCCCGATGTGCGCCCCCGCGCCACCAAGGAGATCGGCCCCATGATCGCCATGATCAAGACGCTTATCGAGCAGGGCCACGCTTACGCAGCCGATAACGGCGACGTGTACTTTGCCGTGCGCAGCGATCCCAACTATGGTCAGGTCTCGGGCCGCAACATCGACGACCTTATGGTTGGCGCGCGCATCGAGGAGAACGAGGACAAGAACGACCCGCTCGACTTTGCCCTGTGGAAGGCCGCCAAGCCCGGCGAGCCCAGCTGGCCGAGCCCCTGGGGCGAGGGCCGTCCCGGTTGGCACACCGAGTGCGCCGCCATGGTGCATCGCTACCTGGGTACTCCGATCGACATCCACGGCGGCGGCTCCGACCTTGCCTTCCCGCATCACGAGAACGAGTGCGCCCAGGCCACCTGCGCCTGGCACCAGGGCTTCTCCAACACCTGGATGCACACGGGCATGCTGCTGGTAGACGGCGAGAAGATGTCCAAGTCGCTCGGCAACTTCTTTACGCTGGCCGAGGTCCTCGAGCAGCACTCCGCTGCCGCCCTGCGCCTGCTGATACTGCAGACGAGCTATCGCTCGCCGCTCGACTTTTCTTGGGAGCGCCTGGAGGGTGCCGAGAACTCGCTCACGCGTATCGCCGGTACGGTCGAGAACCTGCGTTGGGCCGCGAACCACGCGACGGCTGATGCCGACGAAGCGGCTGCCGAGGCGTTTGCCGCCAAGGCCGCCGAGACCCGCACCACCTTTAAGGAGTGCATGGATGACGACTTTAACACCGCCGGTGCCATGGGTGCTGTCTTTGGCTTTGTGACCGAGTGCAACCAGTACCTGGAGCAGGCGGGCGATGCTGCCGACAAGGCCGCTGCCCTGGCCGCCGCCGATACGCTGGTCGAGCTGCTCGATACGTTTGGCGTCGAGCTTCCCGAGCCCAAGGTCGAGCTGCCGCTGGGCCTGCTGGGCGTTGCCGCCGGCCTGGTCGCCTACACGGGCGACGACGTGGACGAGGCTGCTGCCAAGATTCTCGAGGCCCGCGCCGAGGCCCGTGCCGCCAAGAACTGGGATCTGGCCGACGCCATCCGCGACCAGCTCAAGGACCTGGGCCTGACGATTGAAGATACCGCCGCCGGCACTCGTATCAAATCTCTCTAATCCCCGCGGGTTTCCCAAGCACCCGACCTTGCCGTTCAAACCGTCGCTCGCGTACTCAAGTACGCGTCGCTCCTCTTTCACGGCAATCTCGGGCACTTGGAAAACCCGTACCGACCGCCCGAATTAATATTCATGGGCGGTCGTTTATTTTGTTTCGTTTGATAGTTGTATTTAGGAGGTCGCTTTATGGCCGACAATCGCAAGCGTGCGCCTCGTGGCGGCAAGCAGGCTGCTTCTGGCTCGCGTCCGATTCGCCGCAATGACCGCGCTGCCGCTCCCAAGGGCCAGCGCGATCGCGCCCAGGCCGCACGTCCGCAGCGCGATCGCAACCGCGACAACGTTCAGGCTCCCAAGGGCGAGTTTATCGAAGGTCGCCGTGCTGCTGCCGAGGCGCTACGCACTGGTTTTCCCATCAAGTGCGCGCTTATTGCCGAGGGCGGGGAGCGCGATGCCGCCTTGTCGCGCCTGGTCGACGACCTCAACGCTGCAGGCGTCCGCATTAAGTATGTGCCGCGCGCGCAGCTCGATGCGCTGTCGAGCCATGGCGCTCACCAGGGCATTGCGCTCGAGGTTGGCAACTTCCCCTATGCCGATGTCGCCGATATTCTCGACCGCGCGGGTGACGGACCTGCGCTTGTCGTCGTGCTCGACCATGTGACCGACGATGGCAACTTTGGTGCGATCGCGCGCTCCGCCGAGGTCGTGGGCGCGGCGGGCGTCGTCGTCGCCAACAAGCGCGCCGCCGGTGTGACCGTCGGCAGCTACAAGACTTCTGCCGGCGCCGTCATGCATCTGCCCATCGCTCAGGTTCCCAATATCGCCCGTGCGCTCGATGACCTCAAGGCCGCTGGCTTTTGGGTGGGCGGTGCCTCCGAGCACGCCGAGGGCAGTTGCTGGGATGCTCCCTTCGAGGGCCGCGTGGCGCTTGTCATGGGTTCCGAGGGCGACGGCATCTCGCGCCTGGTGCTCGAGAAATGCGACTTTTTGACCAAGCTTCCCCAGCGCGGCATGACCGAGAGCCTCAATGTTGCCCAGGCGACCACGGCGCTGTGCTTTGAGTGGCTGCGTCGCAACGCCGGCGAGCTCATGGGGGAGGAGTAGCACATGTCCAAGAAGAACCGCGCCAAGTCCAAGGCCAAGCGCTTTGGCGAGGGCTCGGCCAAGCCGATTGTTTCGGCTGCGACCTATGGCGTGGGCGGCAATGCGTTTGCGCAGGCTATCGCCGACCCAGTCTCGACGGTGCACTCCAACAAGCCCGAGCTGCTGGTGGTCGACGGTTACAACGTGATCCACTGCACGCCGCGCTACGAAAAGCTCGTCTACGACCATTCCGACGATCCATACTCCAGCGACGTTCACGATATGGCGCGCACCGCCCTCATCAACGACGTTGCCGCGTTTGCCCAGGGCCGCTACGAGGCCGTAATCGTGTTTGACGGTGCGGGCAATATCTCCAGCGAGCGCCCCAACCTGCCGGCCCGTGGCGTGCGTATCGAGTTTTCGCCGACGGGCGTATCGGCCGATACCGTGGTGCAGAAGCTCTGCATCGAGGCACGCGAGGAAGGCCGCGCGTGCTCAGTGGTATCGAGCGACGGCACGATCCAAGCCGTCGTCATGGGCAAGGGCGTCACGCGCATCTCGAGCCGCATGCTGGTGGACGAGATCAAGCAGATCGATAACGACGTTCACGAGGCAGAGGAAGCTCCGCAGATCAAGATGACCCTGGGCAGCCGCCTGAGCCCCGAGGTGCTGGCCAAGCTCAAGGCCCTGCGCGGGAGGTAGGTAGACCTTCAATGGGGGCTGCTTTCTCGATTGACCAACCAACTGGTTTGTAATCAGTGGGTTGCAGGCCGGCCTCGCCAAAACGAATAGTTTTTGGTTCTGGCGAACAGATAAAACTATTCGTTCTGACGAAGGGTTTTGAGATGTGGTCGGTCAAAGGGTCTGTTGCGCCTCGTCCGCAATTCCTTTATTCTTAACTGGCTTCGCGTGAAAGCGCCAAGTGTGCCAGTGTGGCGCAACGGTAGCGCAACTGATTTGTAATCAGTGGGTTGCAGGTTCGATTCCTGTCACTGGCTCCATGAGTTTTCGCAGGTCGGGGGCCGTATGGCTCCCGATTTTGCATTTTCATGCAACAGCTCATGCAACAAACATGCAACAATTAAATCGGAATTGCATTTATGTGTGTTTTGTGACCGATGTCCAATGTCCATAAATGCGTGCAACGAAGCAGGAAAAGCAAAGCTTACAGTTGCTGTCTCCATTAGAGTTTTGGGCTTTGTTTCTCCAACTGGGATAGGGTGGAAAGTGACCAAGGTGCCGAGAGCTCCGATGCTGCCTCTCGAAAGATCGCGCGCCGTGCGCGGCGCTCTTTCCTGTAGCCCATGGGTATTACTATAGTCTAGATTTAATTCGGCGCGAGAAGTCAAGGGCGACAAGGATTTCCCGTCGTTTGTGAGCAAGGTGATTGAAAGGACTCATGATGATTAATAGCGTAGAGGACCCAACGGTTGCCAATATTCTGTCGACCGATATGCTAAAAATCTATGACATTCCTCGTTACCAGCGCGAATACACTTGGAATCAGCGCGATTGGGCGAATCTCTATGACGATATCACCCAAAACGATGCCGGATACTTCCTGGGCTCGTTTATTGTCGTGAACGGGACTGTGAATTCCAAGATGGATACCATTCACTATGAAGTCATCGATGGCCAGCAACGCCTGACGACGCTCAGCCTTCTCCTTGCTGCCATCTACGCTCGCGTTATGGAGCATAAGGATTCTATCGACGATGACCTGATGCTGGACGATGTCCGCCCTCTGCGCAATCGCCTTATCCTGAAATCCGACAAGTCGAGGACGCGCGTTATTCCTCAGGTTCAGAATCATAACCTTGAGGATTACCGCTGGATCTTGAAGGAACATATCGGTTTAGACGTCGTTATGCAAAAGCCGAAGTTCCTCGGTCTGAGAAAGATGTCTAAGGCATTCAACTATTTTTACGATCGATTGGGCGAGGAAGTTGAAGACGGGAGCGGGATCGAATGTGTTCATGCCCTGCTTGATATCTGCAAGCTGGTGTGCTCCGCAGTCGTGGTCCAGATTACCGTCGATAGCCATGCGGACGCCTATACCCTGTTCGCGTCCCTTAACAACCGCGGTGTCCCCTTGAGCGCCGTTGACCTCATCAAAAACATGCTTCTCGGCAAGGTTGCCGGGGTGGATGACGGACGGCTCGACTATTACTTTGAACGCTGGCAGGAAGTGCTCCGCAATCTCGGCGATGACTACAAGACGCAGGAGCGCTTCTTCCGCCAGAACTACGATGCCTTCCGCCGGGAGGTAAATAAGCCATTTATCGGCGAATCAGGTTCCCAACTCCCCCTCGGTTCCGTTGCCACGCGTTCCAACCTTCTGAAAATCTACGAGAAGCGGATGGAAGCCGATGACGGCGCCCTTAAGGTGTTGGACGAGCTGACCGAGAATTCCGCACTCTACTCGAAGATCATTGGGCTCGATCAAGAGAGCCCGGATTCCGAGCTTTCGCATCAGCTTTTGGAGCTTTCGAGAGCGCAGGGCGTCGCATCTTACCTGATGCTGCTGTTCCTTTTCAAGAAGCAGGACCAGTTGGAGCTAAAAGATGAAACCCTCGCGCTTCTTGTTAAGCTCCTTGTCTGCTTCTTTGTCCGACGCAACCTTACCGATACGCCTCCCACGCGTGACCTGGAGAGGCTCTTCATCAGTATTTGCGAGAGCCTCGAAAGCGAGGGTCTCAAGGGCATTGCGGCCGCGGAATACATCAAGAAGCGCCTCGTCGACGTGTCTGCCAGTGACGCTTCCTTCAAAGAACGTCTTGAAGGGCCGATTTACGATGTCAATCCCGATATGACGCGCTACATCCTGACCGTTATTGCATCACCGAGCGTTACGAAGGAGATGAAGCCACTTTGGGATCGATATGACTCCGGAAACTACGTTTGGACAATCGAGCACATCTTTCCCCAAGGTAAGAACATTCCCGACGAATGGGTGAAGATGGTTGCGGACGGCGACGTTTCCAGGGCGATTGAGGTGCAGGAGAAGCAGGTTCATACGCTTGGAAATCTGACTATCACCGGATATAACTCAAAGCTGAGCAACATGCCCTTTGTGACCAAGCGAGACCGCAAGGATGCGAACGGGGCGAACGTCGGATACCGCAACGGGTTGAACCTGAACGACGAGTTGGTAAACACGGATACCTGGACCAGCGAGCAGATTCAGGAGCGCACAGACAAGCTCGTTGGACTCACTTTGAAAGCTTTTGACTTTGACGAGATTGAGTTCTAGTGACCTCCAGCCAATATCTTGGGGACATTCGGCCCAAACGATTCAATCTCAATCTGTAACATCTAGACCGGTATTTCTCTTCAAGCTGTTATAGATTGAGATGTTAAGACGGGTTGGCGGGTAATATCTCGATCTGTAACACGAAGAGGCTGAAAACCTTTCTTACTGTTACAGAATGAGACGGAAGTCGGGGCTACTGCGTAGTATCTCAATCTGTAACAGATAGGGGAGAAAATATTCTCTAGATGTTACAGATCGAGACAAAGGCCGGACCGGTCCCAGTCATCCTGTTTGAGCGAGGATTTCCGGACATACGAGCGTGGAAAATCTCCCGCCTGGAGGCTGAGCGTGGATAATCTCCCACTTTGGACTCGATGGCACGCCAAAAGTGGGAGATTATCCACGCTCGATTTTGCCTGGGAAGAGCAACCTTTTGTCTGGGAAGCCCGATCTCAACCTATATATAGGTGCAAATGAGTCGTTATCGGAGTAATCATTCTGCAGGCTCACTCCACTACGCCAAAGTGTTCCCTCGGGAAATGTCACCGCTATATGCAAATTCACCGTCCTTCATATCCAAACTCAGCAAAACCGCAGGTCAAAAGCATATAGATACGCCCGGCACCGTGTATCTAGAGGTTTTCGTTGACAGCCCCCAAGGTGGCATCGTATTATCTTCTTCGTTCGCGGGGGCGGCGGTCCAAAAGACCAAAGGACCTGCGGATACTTGAACGATTGGGAGTTTGCCCGAGTGGTTAATGGGGACGGGCTGTAAACCCGTTGGCTCTGCCTACATAGGTTCGAATCCTATAGCTCCCACCCGTCAAGTGCCTGTATAGCTCAGTCGGTAGAGCACTTCGTTGGTAACGAAGAGGTCACCAGTTCAAGTCTGGTTGCAGGCTCCATCCGGCGGTGTAGCTCAGTTGGTTAGAGCACACGGTTCATACCCGTGGCGTCACTGGTTCGAATCCAGTCACCGCTACCATAGGTAACACGGTGGCTTCTCAATAGTATGTTGAGAGGCCACTATGGTATAAAGGCAAAGTCCCGTCCGGGGACGACCTGTTAAGAGGAGGGCTTTATGGCCAAAGAGAAGTTTGAGCGCACTAAGCCGCATGTTAACATCGGCACCATTGGTCACGTCGACCACGGCAAGACCACGCTGACCGCTGCCATCACCAAGGTTCTCTCCGAGACCGAGGGCTGCAAGGCTGACTTCACTGCGTTCGAGAACATCGACAAGGCTCCCGAGGAGCGCGAGCGCGGCATTACGATCTCCGTCTCCCACGTCGAGTACGAGACTGCTGCCCGTCACTACGCTCACGTTGACTGCCCGGGCCACGCTGACTACGTCAAGAACATGATCTCCGGTGCTGCTCAGATGGACGGCGCTATCCTGGTCATCGCCGCTACCGACGGCCCCATGGCTCAGACCCGCGAGCACATCCTGCTCGCCCGTCAGGTCGGCGTTCCCTACATCGTCGTCTTCCTGAACAAGTGCGACATGGTCGACGATGACGAGCTCATCGACCTCGTCGAGATGGAGACCCGTGAGCTCCTCTCCGAGTACGATTTCCCCGGCGACGACATCCCCGTCATCCGTGGTTCCGCTCTGGGCGCTCTCGAGGGCGACGCCAAGTGGATGGACGCCATCCGCGAGCTCATGAAGGCTGTCGACGAGTACATCCCGACGCCTGCTCGTAACAACGACCTCCCCTTCCTGATGGCCGTTGAGGACGTTATGACCATCTCCGGCCGTGGTACCGTTGCTACCGGCCGTGTCGAGCGCGGTGAGCTCAAGCTCAACGAGCCCGTCGAGATCGTCGGCATCAAGGATACCCAGAACACCGTCGTTACCGGTATCGAGATGTTCCGTAAGTCCATGGACTTCTGCGAGGCTGGCGACAACGTCGGTCTGCTGCTCCGCGGCATCAAGCGCGAGGACATCGAGCGCGGTCAGGTTCTCTGCAAGCCCGGTTCGGTTACCCCGCACACCAAGTTCACCGGCGAGATCTACGTTCTGACCAAGGAGGAGGGCGGCCGTCACACCCCGTTCTTCGATGGTTATCGTCCTCAGTTCTACTTCCGTACCACCGACGTTACCGGTACGGTCAAGCTCCCCGAGGGCACCGAGATGGCTATGCCTGGTGACCACATCACCATCGAGGGCGACCTCATCCACCCGATCGCCATGGAGGAGGGCCTGCGCTTCGCTATCCGCGAGGGCGGCCACACCGTCGGTTCGGGCATCGTCTCCACGATCATTGAGTAAATTAGCTCTTTGATATAGCTGACTTAGAGAACCCGGCACTTATATGGGTGCCGGGTTCTTTTCTGCAATGGATATTGAGCCGTTGCTGGTGTCGAGAGGATCGATAATGGTCCTGGGTGCACCGTCGATTAGATCTCGTTGGCTCCATTGATGTGTTCCAAATATGAATGGGTTCACCGAGAACCAATTGATTCGAGGTTTTCGTTGACAGCACTTACGTAGAGCTGATAAAGTATCAACTCGTGCCCGTACGGGGCGGAAATGAAAGGTTCAGGATACATGCGTACTCTAGTTACTCTTGCGTGCACTGAGTGCAAGCGCCGCAACTATACGACCACCAAGAACAAGTCGACCATGCCTGATCGTATGGAGATCAAGAAGTATTGCCCCTGGTGCCGTCACCACACGCTGCACAAAGAGACTCGCTAGTCTCTAGTCACATACGCCAGTAGTTCAATTGGTAGAGCATCGGTCTCCAAAACCGAGTGTTGAGGGTTCGAGTCCTTCCTGGCGTGCCAGTCATTATTCCGTAAGCTCCCAATTGGGGGCTTACGGTTTACTCATGTATAAGCGCATTGCGCGGAGGTAACCCAAATGGCCAACAAGAAGAACAAGAAGAAGGCTCAGCAGCAGGCGCCTGCCAACAACGCTGCCGCCAACTCCAAGGTTGAGGCCAAGAAGGCCGTTGCCAATAAGAACGAGAAGGCTGCGAAGTCCAAGAAGAACGAGAAGCCTGGTTTCTTCGCCCGCACCAAGAAGTATTTCGCTTCGGTCAAGTCCGAAATGAAGCGTGTCACGTGGCCCGATAAGAAGGAGCTCGTGAACTACTCGGTCGTCGTTTGCGCTTCTCTGATCGTCGTCGGCGTCGTCATCGCTCTGCTCGATGCTGGCTTTGGCGAGGCTCTTGCTCTGTTCTCTGGATTGAGGGGCTAAACCATGTCTAAGCGTTGGTACGTCGTTCACACTTACTCTGGATACGAGAACCGCGTTAAGTCCGATCTCGAGCATCGCATCGAGACCATGGGCATGCAGGACCGTATCTTTGATATCGAGATTCCTATGGAGCGCGTCACCGAGATTAAAGAGGGTGGCAAGCGCGAGACCAAGGATTCCAAGATCTTCCCGGGTTATGTCCTGGTCCGCATGGAGATGGATGACGATGCTTGGACGTGTGTTCGTAACACGCCTGGCGTCACCGGTTTCCTGGGCGGCAACGGCAAGCCCGCTCCGCTTTCCCGCGACGAGTACAACAAGATGACTCGTCGTCCCGGTAAGGGCGATTCGCCCAAGCGCACCTCGGTTGATATTGAGGTCGGCACGTCCGTCCGCGTCACCGATGGTCCGCTTACCGACTTTGATGGCAAGGTCTCGGAGGTTAACACCGAGGCTGGCAAGCTCAAGGTCACGCTGATGATCTTTGGCCGCGAGACGCCGGTCGAGCTCGACTTTAACCAGGTCGCTGTCATCGCTTAAGATTTTCGTCCGTTCGCGCGAGCGTGCTTCTTCTGTGACTGCTCATCTCAGGAGTGCTTCTAACACGTGCGTGCTTACGATATAGCAAGTACTTCACACTCGTGATTCGAAAGGAATGACCATGGCTGAGAAGAAGGTTGCCAACGTCATTAAGCTCCAGATTCCTGCTGGTGCAGCTAACCCCGCTCCTCCCGTCGGCCCCGCCCTGGGCGCTGCTGGCGTGAACATCATGCAGTTCTGCCAGGCCTTTAACGCCGAGACGCAGGACAAGAAGGGTGACATCATCCCCGTTGAGATCTCTGTCTACGAGGACAAGTCCTTCTCCTTCATCACCAAGACCCCGCCGGCGGCTCACCTCATCAAGAAGGAGCTGAACCTCAAGTCTGGTTCCGCTAAGCCCCAGGCCGACAAGGTCGGTCAGCTCTCCCAGGAGCAGCTCACCAAGATCGCCGAGATCAAGATGCCGGACCTCAATGCCAACGACATTGACGCCGCCAAGAAGATTATCGCCGGTACCGCCCGTTCCATGGGCGTCACCATCGCTGAGTAGCGATTTCTTTAGGTAATGACGGGTGCTCCGACCGGGGCGCCCGTTATATGTGTGCAATAGGGCACACGATACGATGTGGGAGGGCTCACGCCCGTTTAACCACAGGAGGTAATGCACATGGCTAAGCATGGTAAGAGCTATAACGCCGCTGCCGAGAAGATCGACCGCGCCACGCTCTACACCCCCCTTCAGGCTGCCAAGCTCATCAAGGAGCTCGACACCGCCAAGTTCGACGAGACCGTCGAGGCCCACTTCCGTCTGGGCATCGATACTCGTAAGGCTGACCAGAACATCCGTGGTTCCATCTCTCTGCCCCACGGCACCGGCAAGACCGTTCGTGTTGCCGTCTTCGCCGAGGGCGAGAAGGCTCGCGAGGCCGAGGCTGCCGGCGCCGACATCATCGGTTCCGACGAGCTCGTCGCCCAGATCCAGAAGGGCGAGATCAACTTCGACGCCGCTATCGCTACGCCGAACATGATGGCCAAGGTTGGCCGCATCGGTAAGATCCTTGGTCCCCGTGGCCTCATGCCGAACCCCAAGCTCGGCACCGTGACCATGGACGTCGCCAAGATGGTCTCCGAGCTCAAGGCCGGCCGCGTTGAGTACCGCGCCGACCGTTACGGCATCTGCCACGTGCCCCTGGGCAAGAAGTCCTTCTCTGAGCAGCAGCTCGTCGAGAACTACGCTGCCCTGTACACCGAGATTCTGCGCGTCAAGCCCTCTTCTGCTAAGGGTAAGTACGTCAAGTCCATCTCCGTGTCTTCCACCATGGGCCCTGGCGTCAAGGTCGATCCCGCTGTCCAGCGTGACTTCCTGGCTGAGTAACTAACAGTTACTGCCTGAGCAAAGCAAGCATTGCTAAAGAAACCCGGCTCTGCCTCGTGCAGGACCGGGCTTCTTGCTATCGCGTGCCAAAACCGGGGGTGCGGACAATTTTTCGTACCATCTAGACTGCCAGCCCCAGGCGTCTCCTC
>CABRID010000017.1 GCA_902470895.1 uncultured Collinsella sp. | reverse complement strand
ACCGCAGGAAGCTTGGATACGCCTAG
Source organism: uncultured Collinsella sp. (assembly GCA_902470895.1). Taxonomy (GTDB): domain Bacteria; phylum Actinomycetota; class Coriobacteriia; order Coriobacteriales; family Coriobacteriaceae; genus Collinsella. The sequence goes on along the minus strand of CABRID010000017.1, from coordinate 25,454 downwards.
GCGCGGTCCAAGAAATCGTCCGCACCCCCTTTTGAGCAATTTTTTGATTGAGATGGGGCTTGAATGGGTGCTTGGGAGGGCGAGCGGGACGTTTACATGGTTTCGAGGAGCTCAAATTAGTTGAAACAGGGGTGTTCGTGCCTGATCCAGCTCTAGGATTTATACGTATCTGAACTAACTGTCCGCCCCGGTCCGGCCGCTGCCGATTCGGTGCGGTTTGAGACCGCTATTCGGCCCCGTTGCGACCGGTGGTACTCTTGTATCCGTTTGAAATCGAGCGAAGGAGTGCCGCTATGGAGCAATCGAGTCTGTTTGGTGACGGCGTGGACATCGATACCGAAACGTCTACGACTGCGGAAGCCACCGCGCCGACCGATGCCCGTGCCCAGGCGGCAGCGCGCGCGGCCGAGCTGCGCCACGAGCTCGACTACCACGCCTATCGCTACTACATGCTCGACGCACCCGAGATCACGGACGCCGCCTTCGACAAAATGCTCGTTGAGCTGCAGGAAATCGAGGCGGCCTATCCCGATCTGGTGACGCCCGACAGCTATACCCAGCGCGTGGGCGGCTACGTGAGCGAGCAGTTTACGCCGGTCACGCACATGGCACGCATGTATTCCATGGACGATGCCATGGATCTGGACGAACTCGACGCATGGCTCCAGCGCACCGAGGATGCGCTCGGTGCCGGCAGCGTCACCTATACCTGCGAGCTTAAGATCGACGGTCTGGGCGTGGCCCTTACCTACCAAAACGGCACCTTCGTACGTGCGGCCACACGTGGCGATGGCACCACGGGCGAGGATGTGTCGCTCAACGTGCGCACCATCAAGGATGTGCCCATGCACCTGTCCGAGCCGGCGCTCGCCCACATGGGCGCCGACCGCGAGCGTACCATTGAGGTGCGCGGCGAGGTCTACATGCCTAAGGGCAGCTTTGTTCGTCTGAACGACGAGGCCGATGCCGAGGGTCGCGACCCCTTCGCCAACCCGCGCAACGCTGCCGCCGGCAGCCTGCGCCAAAAGGACCCCAAGATCACGGCACGCCGCGATCTTGCCACCTTTATCTATGCCATCGCCGATACCGATCCGCTGCACGTCCACAGCCAGCGCGAGTTCCTCGACTGGCTGCGCAACGCTGGCTTTAGCGTCAACCCTAACGTTGCCCGTTGCGCCACGCCCGCCGAGGTCCACGAGTTCTGTGCCCAGGCGCTTGAGCACCGCGGTGACCTGGACTACGACATCGACGGCGTGGTCGTAAAGGTCGATAGCTTCCAACAGCAGCTCGACCTGGGCTTTACCGCCCGCGCGCCGCGCTGGGCCATTGCCTTTAAGTTCCCGCCCGAGGAAAAGCAGACCATCCTGCGCGAGATTCGCATCCAGGTGGGCCGCACCGGTGTGCTCACGCCGGTCGCCGAGTTCGACCCGGTGACGGTTGCCGGCTCCACCATCGCGCGCGCCACGCTGCACAACATCGACGAGATCCGTCGCAAAAACGTGCGCGAGGGCGACACCATCATCGTGCACAAGGCGGGTGACGTGATTCCCGAGGTTGTGGGCCCGGTGCTCGACAAGCGCCCGGCCGATTCGGTTGACTGGCACATGCCCGAGGTCTGCCCCGTGTGCGGCAGCCCCGTGGTCCACGAGGACGGTGAGGTTGCCTACCGCTGCGTCTCCATCGACTGCCCCGCGCAGCTCAAGGAGCGCCTGCTCCACTGGGTGAGCCGCGGCTGCATGGACGTCGACGGCCTGGGCGACGAGATCGTCGACAAGATGATCGCCGCCGGACTGATCCATGATGTCGCGGACTTCTACCAGCTCACGGTCGACGACATCGCCGGACTGGACACGGGGCGCACCTATGCCAGCTCCAACAGCAAAAAGGGCGTCAAGAAGGGCGATCCCATTCCGGTGGGCCTTAAGACGGCCGAGAAAATCATTGCCGAGCTCAACAAGTCCAAGAGCCAGCCACTCGGTCGCGTGCTGTTTGCCCTGGGCATCCGCCACGTGGGCAAGAGCGTGGGCGAGGTCATCGCCGAGCGATTCCTGTCGATTGACAAGCTTATCTTGGCGAGCGAAGAGGATATTGCCGAGTGCGAGGGCATCGGTCCCAAGATTGCGGCGAGCGTCAAGCAGTTCCTGGCCGTGCCCGAGAACCTTGCCGTGCTGGAGCGCCTGCGCCAGGCGGGCCTGTCGCTCGAGGTCGACTTGGGCGCCGCGCACGCGCAAGCCGCAGCCGACGCTGGCGTGGCGGGCGAGCTCGCCGACGCACAGCCACTCGCGGGTCTGACCTTCGTGCTCACCGGCACGCTCGTCAACCGCACGCGCGACGAGGCGGGCGCGGCACTCAAGGTGCTTGGCGCCAAGGTTTCGGGCAGCGTGTCAAAGAAGACGAGCTATCTGGTCGCCGGCCCCAAAGCGGGCTCAAAGCTCACCAAGGCCGAGCAGCTGGGTGTGCCCGTGTTGGATGAGGCGGCACTTGAACAGATTTTGGCGACGGGTAGGGTCCCGGAGGCATAATGATTTGTTGAGGAACTGCGCAGAGGCTCAGTTCCTCAACATCTCCTTATAGTGTTTGCCTGTTCAATTTCGATATCGTTTCCCTCGTATGATCCAGATGCGTCTACCGACTCAAAGCGTGAGTAGGAAACTCTTGTCCCAACTTTGATTTGGGAAAGCTTGTCTTTGATTCGGCCAGATGAGGGGAATGTAATCCGGGTTTGCTTTCCAGCGTCGGTGTAGCGGGGACTGTTGTCTGTTTGGATTACGAGTTCCGTTCCCTCAATAGAATGAACGCTGCCGGCTCCAAAGACAAGGTAATCATCTCCTCCGCTATAGCGGGCTCTATCTGTGCATGAAGAAACGGATGCAAACATAGCGAAAATCACCAATATCGTAACCAGGGCAAAGGCCGTGGTGCCATAGCATTTTGATGGTGCCATCCGGTCTACCAAAAGACTGTTCCGTTCAATTTGACCATATTGGGCGTTGCATAGTTAATCGCTCGGGGATAAGTGTTCCATCCGTCGAATACTTCGAGCCACTGCAGTTCGATGCCAGAGCTTCCATTATGCCCAGTAAAATAGCCAGTTACCGTGACTGTATGACCTGATAGCTCGACGGATCCTTCACTGTTTCGGCTGTTGATCCACATATGATACAAGCCGATATTCCCTTGATCGATAGTTGCTCTGTACTGAGCGAATTGAGGCTGATAACCGAAAAATTGAGTATTAAGTGCTCTACCCTTTTGAGCGGCAAGACTTTTAAACGGAACAATTCCATCTGGGATGATCGTGCTTCCGTACTCGACGCCCTGATCATTGGTCTTATACGTTGTTGTGCCAGTGACGTTCCATATTTCTTTATAATAATCGGGATTAAATTGATTAGCGTTTGAACTGGTGAGACCGTAATGCATTGATACAGCGTACAAGGCAGAAACGACGCATGCATACTTATTAGTGCGGGCTTCAACTAATGATCCCGAGACTCCTCGGAACGGTATTCCGTTTAAATCGTCTATTTGGAAATGCAACATCAAGTCATCTTCATTGATAATGACTGCATCCCATGAAGTTGGGTTATTGCTTTGAGGTGCTATACCCTTTTCGGTGACAATTGGGACAGACCGTATATTGTTATAGTTGGTTACACAGTCTCTAGTTCCTGGCACCAAAGTTCCATATTCAATATCGTTGTACGAAATTAGTACGGTTGGGTTTGTGGCCTGTTGGCCGGAATAAGTTGAAATGGCGTTTGATAGAGAAGCTGAAATCGGGAGAATGGTATCGCCGAGGGTTATCTCCTTCAGAAGCCCAGGATATGATGCGTCAAGTATTAAATAACCGTAAGGGCTTCCTTCCCTTGTGACACTGATTTCATAGCCACAGATAAGGCCGATTTGTTGGCATACGGGAACGATTTGCTCGATCTCTAAGTTCGCGGATCCGTCGACGATGGGCAACAGGGAAAGCGCGTAGTCTTGTGCTAGGTCTGATGTAAAAGCGACGGATGAGTTTGAGTCGGCAGCGAATACTCTTGTTGGGCGTGACGCGGATAAGCCGATGATCGAGGCTAGGCCGAGAAGAAACGAGCGACGTGATTGAACTCTGGGCATAATGTCTCCTGCCTATGGGGGGGCAATATGCTGTCATTTTATTTGCTACATAATACAATCTAATTTGGATTAAGGTAAATGGATGGAATTGCTCGATAAATGGTAGTGATTAGCGGACCGGTATCGCGATCCTCGTCACATACGCCCCCGGGTCGTCGCTGATGATGTCGTCGATCAGGGCGATCTCGCGCGAGGGACCGGCGGGTGTCAGGTTGCGCTCGCGCATATAGCTGAGCAGCTGCTCATAGCGTGGGGTTGCTTGCCCGTGCGTGCCGCGAAAGCTAATGGTCAGGCAGCGCGCGGCGGGTCGCGTCTCGAGGTCGCCCACGTAATCATCGGTGTCATCGAGCAGCAAAAAGACCTCGTCGTAGCCATCAAAGTCGCCGGCGGCGAGGCGCTCGGCGCTAATCCCAACGCCCAAGTTGCCCAGAAAGACAAAGGTCTCGTGCTGGCCCTTCTGCAGCTGACGAATCTGCCACTCCAGCGCATAGGCGTCGGTAGGCTTGACGCGTTCGCGCAATACGGCGCAGCGAAGCTCGGGCGCATCGATTGCGCAAATGGTATCGAGCTCGGTGTTCAGGGCATTGTGAAGCAGGGCAAGCCGGTTGTCGATCTTGCGCGACACGCGCTCCAGCTCGCGGCGCTTGCGCTCGATGAGCTCCTGCTGCTGAGCCAGCTGCCGCTGCATAAGGTTCACGTCGCGCGTGGTCACAAACTCACGGATTAGCGCGAGCGGCAAGTCGAGAACACGCAGGTGGCTGATGGTGTTGAGAGTGGAGAGCTGCCGCGATCCGTAGTAGCGGTACCCACTCGCCGGATCGATGTGTGCCGGGTCCAGCAAGCCCATCTGCTCGTAATGGCGCAACGTGCCCACGCTTAGGTTAAACAAGCGCGCCACCTCGCCAATGCGGAGCAGACCCTCGGTATGTTCAGTTGGCGAGTCGGTCATGGCGCCGCTCCTTTCGGTAAAAAACAGGGGAGGGGCGCCAGGCTCGCGTCGCCTCGCTACGCCACTAGCTTGTCAAAAGCTCCGCGGCGGTTGAGCACGGTAAACGCGACAACACAGATGACTGCCGACAAAATCGATCCGCACGGCGACGCGATGCCCATGGGAAACAACGTATCGGAATAGGCGTTCGACAACAGCCACGCACCGGGCACGCGAATGAGTGCCACGGCCAGCACGTTGTGCGCAAAGCCGATGTAGCTCTTGCCGTATGCAGCGAAAAAGCCGCTAAAGCAAATGTGGATGCCGGCAAAGATTGCATCGAAAATATAACTGTGCATATAGCCGGTACCGGCGGCGACCACCGCGGCGTCCTTGGCAAAAAAGCCGATAAACGCCGGCGCCACCAGCCACATCAGCGTCGTGATCAGGCAGCCGTACACCACCGAGATCGTCATGGCGTCCTTAAGCACCTGACGCGCGCGGTCGCCCTTGCCCGCGCCGGCGTTTTGCGCCGTGAGCGCGCTGACAGTGGCGCCCATGGAACTCGGCACAATGAACAAAAAGCTGATCATCTTTTCGACCAGGCCCACGGCGGCGGCGTCGACGAGCCCTCGGTGGTTGGCGATGACGGTGATAAACATAAACGCCACCTGGATGCAGCCGTCCTGCACGGCCACGGGCACGCCGATCTTAAGAATGCTGCTGAGCACCTCGGGCTGGGGGCGCAGGTCGCTGCGCTTTACGTGGATGTTCGTGCGACGGCTCTTGAGCCACACGAGCGCGAGGGCAACGCTGGCCGTCTGGGCGGTCACCGTGCCGAGCGCCGCACCCACGGGGCCGAGCCCCATGTGTCCGATAAACAGATAGTCGAGCGCGATGTTGATGATACACGCCACGCCGATCACGTACATAGGCGAGCGCGAATCGCCCAGCCCGCGAAAGATGGCCGAAAGGATGTTGTACGCGGCGATAAAGGGAATGCCCATAAAGCAGATACGCAGGTAGGCGGCGGTGCCTTCGACCGCCTCGGCCGGTGTGCCAATGAGCGCCACGATCTGTGGGCACAGTGCGAGCAGGACAGCGGCCAGCACCACCGAGACGCCCATAAAGAGCGTGATGGTGTTGCCGATGGCGGTCTCGGCGCGGTCAAACCGGCGCGAACCCACGGCGTGGCCGACGATGACCGTCGTTCCCATGGCCAGGCCCACGAGCGTCACGGTAATGATATAGAGCGTCTGCGCGCCATTGCCCACGGCGGTGATGCCGGCGGCGCCGCTAAACTGCCCCATCATGTACAGGTCGGCCATGCCGTAGAGCATCTGCAAAAAGTACGAGAGCATATAAGGCAGGGCAAAGACCGCGATGGTCTTAAGGACATTGCCGCGTGTGAGGTCGTGTTCCATGGGCGGGGCTTTCTGGCCGGGTTTGTTTACGTACCAGTGTAGTGAAAACCCTATAACGATTGTAGAGTCAAGGTTTGTGATGACGCCGGAGCGAAAAAGTCTCGCGCACCATTATTCCGAGTGAATATGGACACACATCACGAGAACTCGCCGCCGGCGCTAACCTTGCAGAAAACGATTTCGGAATACTTGACACCATTATTCGGCGCGCAATAATACGTGCGTTTGCGAACAACGTTTGATGGGGGTTGAACCTGCGTGCGCAATCTCAAAATACTGTTTTCCTATCTAGGGACATACCGTCGCGATGCCATCCTCGGCGTGTTCTTTGTGTCGGTCGAGACGGTGCTCGAGCTGTTTATCCCGGTCATCATGGCCAACATCATCGATGTGGGCGTGCCTGCGGGTGATATCAACTACATGCTGCTGCAGGGCGCGTACATGTTGGTGTGCGCTGCGCTTTCGCTGGTACTGGGCTTGGGTTATGCCCGCACGTCCGCCCGCGTTGCCTCGGGCCTAGGCGCTAACCTGCGCGAGGCCGAGTACAAAAAGATTCAGACGCTCGCTTTTGGTAACCTGGACAACTACGACGCCAGCTCGCTCGTCACCCGCATGACCACGGACATCACCGTTATCCAAAATGCTGTGGGCAACGGCTTTCGCCCTATGGTGCGCGGCCCGGTGACGCTTATCGTCGGCCTTATCTACGCGCTGATGCTGTCGCGCCCGCTCGCCACCGTCTTTGCGATCATCTTGCCCGTGCTGGCAATCGTGCTGGGTGTCATCACCTATCGCGTCAGTCCGCTCTACCGCCAACTCCAGACCTCGATGGACCACCTTAACGGCGTGGTGCAAGAGGACCTTACCGCCGTGCGCGCCGTGAAGGCTTACGTGCGCGCCGAGCACGAGTGCGACAAGTTTGACACCGTCAATACCGAGCTCGCCGGCACGGCGACCAAGACCTTCGGCACCGCCGTGCTCAACCTGCCGGTGTTTCAGCTGTCGATGTACGTGGCTGCGCTCTCCATCCTGTGGATTGGCGGCCGCATGATTCTCGCCGGCAAGCTGGGCGTGGGCTCTCTCACGGGCTTTATGAGCTACGTGCTGCTGATCATGAACTCGCTCATGATGATTTCCAACGTGTTTTTACTGCTCACGCGCGCTCTCACGAGTGTGGGCCGTATCGCAGGGGTGCTCGATGAGGAGCCCTTTATCGCCAACCCTGCGGGAGACCTCGCGACTGCGGCGCCAGCGGACGGCAGTGTCGAGTTTCGCGACGTTTCCTTTAAATACCGCGCGGATGCAGCCGAGGATGTGCTCGAGCATATCGACCTTCGCGTCGAGAGCGGCTCGACGGTGGGCATCCTCGGCGGCACGGGCTCGGGTAAGAGCTCGATTGTGCAGCTGATTGCGCGTCTGTACGACGCCACCGAGGGCGTCGTACTTGTGGGCGGACACGACGTGCGCGACTACGACCTGGTCGCCTTGCGCGACGCCGTGGGCATTGTGCTGCAAAAGAACGTGTTGTTCACGGGCACCGTGCGCGAGAACCTGCAGTGGGGCAATCCGCAGGCGTCGGACGATGAGCTCCTCGCGGCTTGCCGCGCAGCGTGCGTGGACGAGTTCCTTGATCGCATCGGCGGGCTGGACGGCGAGTTGGGCCAAGGCGGCGCCGGTGTCTCGGGTGGTCAGAAGCAACGTCTGTGCATCGCGCGCACGCTGCTCAAGCATCCGCGCGTGCTCATTTTTGACGACTCCACCAGCGCGGTCGATATGGCGACCGACGCTAAGATTCGCGAGCACATCGCCCGGATTTCCGATACGACCGTGCTCATCATCGCCCAGCGCATCGCGAGCGTCATGGATGCCGATCGCATTGTGGTGTTGGACGACGGTCGTGTCCACGGCGTGGGTACGCACGAGGAACTGCTGGCGGGAGACAACATCTACCAGGAGATTTACGCCTCGCAGATGGAGTTTGCGGGGAACGCGGACGCCGGCGACGGCAGCGACGATGGCTGCGCGAATGGTCCGTTTTCCTCCGTCGCATGCGGATCACCCTTGGAAGGGGGTGAGCGCCGTGCCTAAGACCGCAGCCCAAGCACGCCCGGCCGACCTCAAGCGCACTGTGCGCCGCTTGCTCTCCTACATGGGGCATGCCAAGTTCTCGCTGCTTGCGGTGGGCGTGCTCGCCTCCGTCGCCGCCATTGCGAGCCTCGTCGGCACCTACATGGTGCGTCCCATCGTTAACGGTTTGGCCACGGGCGGGGAGGAACTGCTTGCCAAGCAGGTTATCCTGACGGCGATCATCTACGCCGCGGGCGTGCTCTCGGCCCTGGGCTACTCACAGATCATGGTGCGCGCGGCCCAACACGTGGTGTCCGATATTCGCCGCGACCTGTTCGCGCACATCCAGACGCTGCCGCTCAGTTATTTTGACAGCACGCGCTCGGGCGACATCATGAGTTTTTTCACCAACGACGTCGACACCGTCTCCGAGGCGCTTAACAACAGCTTTGCCAACGTGATTCAGGCCGCCATTCAGGTTGTGGGCACCACGGCTATGCTCATCATCCTTAACTGGCAGCTCACGATTATCACACTCGTGTGCGATGCGGCCATTGTGCTGTATGCGCGCTACTCGGGCGCGCGCTCTAAGCGTTTCTTTGCTGCCCAGCAGGCATCGCTTGGCGACCTGGACGGATATATCGAAGAAATGGTCTCGGGCCAAAAGGTCATCAAGGTCTTTAACCGCGAGGCAGCGAATGTCGCCGGCTTCACCTGCCGCAACGACGAGCTTCGCCGCACCGGCACCGCCGCCGTGAGCTATGCTAACTCCATGGTGCCCATGACCGTCGTGATTGGCTACGTCAACTATGCCATCGTCGCCGTGGCGGGCGGCATGCTCTGCATCAAGGGGCTCGCCGACGTGGGCGCGCTCGCGAGCTACCTGGTCTTTGTGCGCCAGGCGGCCATGCCCATCAACCAGTTTACGCAGCTCGGCAACTTCTTGCTCAACGCGTTGGCCGGTGCCGAGCGCCTGTTTGCGGCTATGGACCTTAAGCCCGAGGTGGACGAGGGCTGCGTGGAGCTGGTGCAGACGGGCGACGCCGCGTGGGCGTGGAAAATTCCCGAGGGCCAGGGCGTGGGCGCGTATGGGCATCTGCATGACGTGGCAGCCGTTGATGAGTCGGGCCGCGCGGTGGCCGCCGACGGCACCGAGCTCACGTGCGGCTTGGTCCCGCTTGCCGGCGACGTGCGCTTCCATGCCGTGGACTTTTCCTACGTGCCGGGCGCCCGCGTGCTCACGGACCTCAACCTGTTTGCCAAGCCGGGGCAAAAGATCGCGTTTGTGGGCTCCACGGGTGCCGGCAAGACGACCATCACCAACCTCATCAACCGCTTCTACGAGGTCGATGACGGCGAGATCACGTACGACGGCATCGACGTCAAGCACATTGCCAAGGCCAGCCTGCGCGGGTCGCTCGGCATTGTGCTGCAGGACACGCACCTGTTTAGCGGCACCATTGCGCAGAACATCCGCTTTGGCAAGCTCGACGCGACCGACGAGGAGGTGCGCGCCGCTGCCGAGGCCGCCTGCGCCGACTCGTTTATCCGCCGCCTACCGCGGGGCTACGACACACCGGTCACGGCCGACGGCGCCAGCCTGTCGCAGGGTCAGCGTCAGCTGCTCGCCATCGCGCGCGTGGCCGTCGCCGATCCGCCGGTGCTCATCCTGGACGAGGCCACGAGTTCCATCGACACGCGTACCGAAAAGCTCATCGAGCGCGGTATGGACCGCATCATGCGCGGACGCACCACGTTTATGATCGCGCACCGCCTGTCCACCGTCCGCGACGCCGACGCCATCATGGTCCTCGAACATGGCCGCATCATCGAGCGCGGCACGCACGAAGAGTTGCTCGCCCAGCACGGTGAGTACTGGCAGCTGGCGCATGGCTTAAAAGAGTTGGATTAACCCGTTCGAGCACGATGCCTTGACCCCTCCGCGCCCCTCACCTCGCCTCAAACCATCACAACATTCGACGTTTTTTGCCAAAAACGGGAAAAGCATCGAATGTTGTGATGGTTTTTCTGCCGCTCGACCGGGTGGATTCGCTTTCTTGCGCGCGAAGGTGTGCGGACCCGTGGGCAGGGGAATAAGGTTGGTTATCCGACTCCATTGGAGGGCTCATGGACCTGCCGATCGTCCTGTCCCATAAGACTGCCTGGCTGTACCACAACGTGGCGCGCCCGTCCGAGCCGCCCTCGCGAGCAAGCAGCCTATACGATGAGGACTCGCTTGCTAACGATGCGGAGCCGACCGCGAGCCTGCCCAAATTGGGACTCGATGCCAAAGGGCTGAGGGCTTCAACGGCAGCTGGGATCGTTACCGACTATCTGGTTTCGCTTGGTATTCCGCGAGAAGAGCTCGATCATATCGACACGCTCGTCAACTTCGATTTTGAGCGCTCGACGCCGGCTGGATTTAGATGCCACGTGTTTGGGGCGCCAGTACCTCCGGGCCATCTTATCGAGGTGGCAGAGGGCCTTCTGGTGGTTGATGAGGTCATGTGTTTTGTCCAAGCGGGTTCGTGGATGAGCGAGCCCGAGCAGCTGGAATATGGCTACGAAATCTGCGCCCGATACCATTTGAATCATCTGTCGACAGGCGATTATATCGAGATGGGGCAGAGGCACACCGTTGCCGATTTGATTGCTTATTGCAATGAGAACCGATCTCGTCAGGGGGCTACACGTGCGGCGGCCGTGCTCAGGCGCGTGCACGATGGCGCGCGGTCGCCCATGGAGACGGCCACCGCAATCATGGTCGTAGCAAAACGTTCCCAGGGAGGGCTGGGATACGCCAAGATCGAGCTCAACCATCGGGTCGATGTTCCCAACGAGTTCAAGTATCTCGCTAAGGCTGGGTATTTCGAGATCGACGTATATGCGCCTGCGAGCGGTACGGGGATTGAATACAACGGCTCGGACCATCTTGATAAACAGCGCAGCGCGTCGGATGCGGAGCGTATGACCGTGCTGAGCGCGCTGGGCTTTAGGATGATCGCCCTCACCGGGACCCAGTTTGCCCATCAGCTGCAATTGCACCGGGCGATGAACGCCATCGCACTCGCTATGGGTCTCAAGTGCGACCGAAGCGAAGCGTTCCAGAAACGTCAAAACGACCTGCGAGAATTCGTGATTCGGCACTGGGACGGCGGCCTTTAGGGACGCTTTGGTCCTTCTACGGGGTGCTGTGGGCAGGCAAACCATCACAACATTCGACGTTTTTTGCCAAAAACGGGAAAAGCATCGAATGTTGTGATGGTCTGTGCTGAGGATGGGTTTGGAAAGCCCGTTTCGCTTGAAACGACCTGTCCTGTCGTACGGGTGTCGGCATGATTCTCTCGTGGGGTATTATGTTTTCCGAAGAATAAAACGCCGCGTGAGGGGAGGGCCGCGTGGACGGGCACGTGCAACATGACGGTTTTGGCCGCGATATCAACTACCTGCGCATTGCCGTTACCGACAAGTGCAATTTCCGCTGCATTTACTGCATGCCGGCCGACGGCGTGGCGCCCCGCGTGCACGACGAGCTGCTCAGCGCCGAGGAGATCGCACGCTTTGTGCGTATGGTGGCGGGGGAGGGCATTCGCCGCGTGCGCCTGACGGGTGGCGAGCCGCTGGTCAGCCGCCGCATCATCCCGCTCATTCGCGACATCCGCGCGATCCCGCAGATCGAGGACATCTCGCTCACCACCAACGGCGCCCTGCTGCCCAAGCTGGCGCCGCAGCTCAAAGATGCCGGGCTTAACCGCGTCAACATCTCGCTCGACACACTCGACCCTACGCTGTTTGGAAAGATCACGCGCCTGGGTCGACTCGAGCAGACCATGGCAGGCATCGACGCGGCACTGGCCTGGGGCTTTGAGCCCGTTAAGGTCAACTGCGTTGTTGTGCGCCGACTCAACCAGGATGTAGCAGCCCTCGCACGACTGACCGTCGACCGCCCCATCCACCTGCGCTTTATCGAATACATGCCCATCGGCGACGAGCGTACGAGCTCGCATTGCGCTGTGGACCCTCATGCGCCCGCGCTCAATCCTGAGCTGTGGGACGCGAGCGATACCGTGCCGAGCGACGAGCTGCGGGCGCGCATCAATGCCGGGGCCACCGCGGCGGGACTGGGCGAGCTCGAGCCGCTCGACATCAACGACGCTCCTGCCGGCGCGGGCCCTGCGCGCTATTGGCACTTTCCGGGCGCGGCGGGAACGGTTGGCTTTATTAGCGCCATGTCCAACCATTTTTGCGCGAATTGCAACCGTCTGCGCCTGACGGCCGACGGCAACGTGCGTCCGTGCCTGTTTAGCGATGCCGAGTATTCGGTGCGTGAGGCGCTGCGCCGTGGTGATGATATGCAGGTACTTTCGATTTGGCGCGATGCCGTGGCCCACAAACCGCAGGAACACGCGATAATTGAGGGCACGCAACGATTTATGTCCCAAATCGGAGGATGATCATATGGCCAAGAGCAGGTACGCCGATGCCACCAAGGCCGCTCGCAGGGCCGCGATGTCTGCCCACAAAGTCACGGCTGCGGCCGGCGATGTCGCCACGACCGCGCAGCCGACTGCCAGCGCTGCCACCGAGCCCGCCCGTGACGCCCGTCGCGACGAGCTGACGCACGTGGACGCCAAGGGCGAGGTACGTATGGTCGACGTGTCCGACAAGGCCGAGACCCATCGCATTGCCATCGCCGAGGGCACCATCCTCATGCATCCCGAGACGCAAGCCATGGTGCTGCAGGACCGCGCCAAGAAGGGCGACGTGCTTGCCTGCGCCCGCGTGGCGGGCATCATGGCCATCAAGCGCACGAGCGACATCATCCCTATGTGCCATCCGTTGCTCATTACCAAGAGCAAGTGCGACATTGCGCCCATCGCTCCGGCGGGAACGCCGGCCGACGAGACGCCCGAGGGCTGGGCGCCGGCGCGTCCTGACGGACAGGTTGGCTTTCACGTGCTGGTCACGGCGGGCGTGACGGGCAAGACCGGCATTGAGATGGAAGCGCTGACCGGCGCGAGTGCCGCATGCTTGACCATCTACGACATGTGCAAGGCAGTCGACCGCGGCATGGAGATCGTCGACGTGCGCCTGCTGCACAAGGAGGGCGGCCGCTCGGGCGTGTGGGATCGTGCAGAGCGTCAGGCCGCTGCCGTTGAGTCCGTGGCCGCTGACGGTGCCGCGCCCGCGCCCGCACCCGTCGCCGTCGCGGCCGCAGCTCCGACACCGGCCGTCCCCGCGATCGCGTTTATCGGCTACCAAAACTCGGGCAAGACCACGCTCGTCGAGAAGGTTATTGCCGAGCTCACCCGCCGCGGTCTGCGCGTGGGTTCGCTCAAGCATCATGGGCACCACGGCTTTGATATCGATGTGCCCGCTAAGGACACCTGGCGCCATCACCAGGCCGGATCCAAGCACGTGGGCCTCATCTGCGCCACGCGTTGGGCGGAGTACGCCGACACGCGCGAGGAGGACGAGATGCCCGCGCGCGAGCTGCTGTCGCGCTACAACGATGTCGACGTGGTGATCATCGAGGGCTACAAGACCGAGGGCTTCGACAACATCGTGGTCGCGCGCTCCGGTGTCGACCGTCTGCGCGGCAAGAGCTCGCTCGACCTGGTCGACGGTCACACGCTGGCCCTTGCCTGCAACGAAGCCCTGGCGCGTCAGGCCTTCGATGCCGGCTTCGCGACCCGAGCCATCAACATCAACGACGCCCGAGCCATCTGCGACCTGATCCAAGACCACCTTCAGGCTTGACGCTGCGCCGGTCCCAAGCACCCCATCTCGCCCCTCAAACCGTCGCTCGCGTACCAAAGTACGCGTCGCTCCTCTTTCGGGGCGACCTGGGGCACTCGGAACCGGCTCGCTATGCTGCCATATCATTGGGCCACCACAGACAGTCACCTTTGTGGTGGTTTTTGCTTTGGTAGATGTTTGGGACATGCCTTAAAATCTACCAAGTAGTTCGTGCTGGCAAAAACGGAGAGAAGGGGCCCGATGCGTCCTTAACGTTGCATACGGAAAGATTGAGTCGATGGCCGGTGGTCAATGCCCGCGGCCCGTATTCGTATGCAACAAGGAGCTCTTATGCCCATTCCTCTATTCTCAAAAACCAACTCGTCGTTGTCTGCTCAGGCTAAGCGCCTGGTGGCGATGCGCTTTCTCATCTACACCGGTTATCAGACCAGCTACTTTATCGGCGTCATCGGAACGCTCACCTATGCAGACGATGCCTCGGTCGTCGCGACATCGCTGGCCGTCCTGTTCATGAACGTTTTCGTGATCCTGGGATCCTTTGCGGGTGGCGCGGTACTCGACGCCTGGGGTCCGCGCCGCCATTTTCTGCTGAGCATCGTCGGCACGCTAGCAACGGGCGCGGCAATCATCGTCTTTGGCGACGCGACCGGAACAATCCTTGCCGGCGCGGTACTCTTGGGCTTTGTAATGGGGTTCGCCCAGCCCATCGCCACGTCCTATCCGGCCTACCTCACCGACGACCCCGTCGAACTCAAAGACATCAACTCCGCCATTGCCATGTTCTCAAACGTGAGTATCATCGTCGGCCCCACGCTGGGCGGCTTTGTCGCGGCTGCTGCGTCGTCGCGCGCGGTGTTTGTGCTCATGATGCTCTTTACCGCGCTGGCGTTCATCGTCGGTTGGGGCTTTAGGCCGCAGACCAGCCATGTCGCCGGGCATGCGGATGCCGATTCGGCAGAGGAAGGGGAGCGTGCGGGACAAAGCTCCAGCCCCAGCACGTCCGCCCGCGCCACCTTCGCAGCCAGCATCAAGACGGTCTTCACCAACAGCGTCCTCGCCCTGCTCTTCTGCATCATCTTCGTTTCGAACTTTGGCTACGGCGCCTTCGATCCGCTGGAGTCGTTCTTCTATCGCGACGTCCTGCACGTCGGCGTCGAATGGATGGGCTGGCTTTCGTCGGCCTGCGGCGTGGGCGCGGTGCTGGGCGCCGTGGTCGCGCTTCGCATGCCGCCGCGCTTCGTCAGCCTTAAAACGTTGCTCGTGGCGCTTATGACCGTAGGCCTGGGAAGCCTGCTCTACGTGGGCACGCCGTACGTGGGAGTGGCCCTTATCGGCCAGATCGCCCTGGGCGTGGCCTGGGGCGTCGTCAACCCGCTCCACAACACCATTGTGCAAACGACGGCCCCGCTCGAGCAGCTCGGCCGCGTCAACTCGGTCATGGGCTTTGGAAACATGTTCGCCGGCGTGGCTCCGCTGGCGATTGCCCCGTGGCTGGCGGCGACATTTGGCGTGCAGCAGACGCTCGTAGGAGCGGGCATAGTCGTAACGGCGGTCCCCGCGGCGCTGCTGCTGTTTGGACGTAGGCATTTGGATCGCTAACCTGCCAAAAAGGGACAGGTTTATTTTGGCAGGTTTTATCTGGGCAAACGTCATTTCCACCACAAAGGGGACAGGCACCTTTGTGGTGGTTTTTGCTTTGGCGAGCCGTGCTCGTGCCTTGGTATACCATGTACTCCATTTCCGATTGCATCCAACATCGCCACGCTACCCAGAAAGGCCCCCATGGACGCCACATTCAGCAACATCAAAGCCGTGTTCTGCGATATCGACGGCACGCTGCTCACGAGCGAGCACACGGTGTCCCCGCGCACTGCGGCGGCGATCCGCGCTCTGCGCGAGCGTGGCGTGCTCTTTGGCCTGTGCACCGGGCGCGACGCCCACGCGACCGAGGCCATGTATGAGCTTTGGGGCATCGACGGTCTGGTAGACGTGATGGTGGGCTGTGGCGGCGCCGAGGTCATCGACCGCGCGCACGACATCAACGAGCTGAGCTATCCGCTGCCGGGCGAGACCATCGCGCGCATCTGCAAGCACATGGCGGACCTTCCGGCAACGCCCGTCTGCCCCCGAGACGGCGTGTTCTACGTGCCCGAGAGCAACGCGTGCGTCGAGCACCTGTCGCGCGTCGACGGCGTTCCCTACCAGGTGGTCGACTTTGCCGAGTTTTTGCGCGAGCCGCAGACCAAGGTGATGTTTACCATGGCGCCCGAGGTAATGCCGCGGGTGATTGAGCAGGCGTCGACGTTTGCCGATAACACCGTTAAGGCGGCGGCCCTGCAGACCACGCAGCGGCTCTACGAGTTCATGGATCCGCGCGTGTCCAAGACGCGCGGCCTTGTGCGCGTGGCGGAGCTCAACGACATGGAGCTCCAGGACATCTGCGTGTTTGGCGATGCGGACAACGACACCTGCATGGTGGCTGACGCCGGCGTGGGCGTGGCGATGGCAAACGGAAGCGACGCCACCCGCGCCGCCGCCGATTTTGTAACCGCCAGCAACGACGAAGACGGCATCGCGATCTTTATCGAGGAACATCTGCTGTAGCGCTGGGGGAGAACTACCGCAGAAGGGGGCAGGCTCTTTTTGCGGTGGCCTCAGGCGATTTGGGCGAATTGATACCTAAAATCTGTGCGGAAATTCAAATATTGTTGCCTGAACATCACGCTTCTAACTACCGATGGGTTAAAGATATTCTCATCAGTTTAGTAGGATATTCATCCCGGTTAATGATCTGCCGTTCACGGTTGATTTTCGACCGTTCACAGGACGCATGCTCTTGAGCAAAATGTTGTGCAAATAAATAAAATGCTATTAAAAAATGATAACTAGCTTAATTACCAGTAGAAATAGATATTTTATAGCGAATAAACGAAGGTAAATCCGAGCAAATGTCAAGAGAATTGAGAATTCGCTACAAAACTATCGGTATTTTTGCTTAGATGTTCAAACAATCGTTACAATATGTACTATAAGTGTGCGCAATTACAGGTTGCGCAGATACGTTTGATAGTGAAAGAGCAAGATCGCGGTCTCTTGGGGAGGAGACATCGATGAAAGCGAATTCAGAAAAAACTAAGCAGAGTAAAAAAGCGACGCGCCGTGTGCTGGCAGTCGTTTTGTGCGGAGCCTCCGTGTTGAGCCTGGTACTGTCGCTCGTCATGCCTCCAATCTCGCAGGCCATTGCCAACGATGTCCAGACGGTTTCTGCCGAGGAAACTGTGATGGGGGGGGGTTCCTCAAGTGAGTCTACTGATGTAGACAACACCAACAACGGGGATACCGAAAACCAGAATAGTGACGAGATCGAGGGTGGCGAAGCCGACCCTTCAAATGGTGTTGAGCAAGGTCAGCTTGAAGGTAAGCTGCAGGCCGAAGATGGCGAGTTGTCGGATGGCAATGCCG
Source organism: uncultured Collinsella sp. (assembly GCA_902470895.1). GTDB lineage: Bacteria > Actinomycetota > Coriobacteriia > Coriobacteriales > Coriobacteriaceae > Collinsella. The sequence continues at coordinate 7,691 of CABRID010000017.1, read as the reverse complement.
TAATGCTGGCTGCGGAAGGCGGGCAGACTAAAACGGCATCCACTGAAATACGAACAGCTGACGAGTTGAAAAAACTGGCGAATGCAAGCGGTGTTGCTAGCTTCAAGCTTATGAATGATGTCGTGACCAGCGAGACGATCACGCTCAACAACGGCAGCAATATCACGCTGGATCTAAACGGCTGCAAGATTAAGCATGCGAGTCAAGATCAGTCTTTGTTCAATATCACCGGTGGCACGACACTTACAATTGAGGATACTGATCCTGAGAAAGCGAGTGAAAGTGTCAGCGAAGTCAATAAGCTAGATGATCAGGGTCAGGATTTAAATCCCGACAATTATGGTAAAAAAGCAGTGTTGTCTTACGACAATGGCATTCCGTCTAACCTTACCTACTATGTGACCCAATCGTCCCCGAGTGCAACAGACACAACCAAGACAACCGAGACGCTTTACGTACATAGCGTCGATATTAAAGGCGCCATCGTGGCATGCGGTGGCAATGAAAACCTGAAGCTTATCAACATCAATGGTGGTCATTTCAGTCTTGAGAACGGCGTGCTCACACAAGAGAAAGACTGCTATGTCCGAAACCTGGTGTACGCGGAGAATGAGTCGACCGTCAATATGAACGGTGGTTACGTTTGTGGAGGTTATTGTCGGTGGAGTGGTGCCGGCGCAGGAATATCTGTCAAAGAATCGACTCTTAGCATTTCTAACGGCGTAATTGCCGGCAACTGCGCTCCTAGTGGCGGCGGTGTATATGCCGATAAGTCTATAGTCAAAGTGGCCGGTGGCGTAATCTCCGGTAACAGCACGCTTAATAACAATAAAGGATTTGGCGGCGGCATCATGGCCGAAAATGGCGGCAGCGTTACTGTTTCCGGCGGTTACATTACGAACAATCGCTATGCTAACTTCTGCTATAAAGATGGCGATGGTTGTTGTGGCGGCGGCGGACTTGCTGCCACTAAGGGCGCCCTTGTCACCATTTTCGGTGGCCAGATTACTGGCAACTATTCCGAGGAAGCTGGCGGCGGCGTTTACGTTACCAATATTTTTCAACAAGATAGTAGGGCATGGCTCGACATTAAAGGAGGAAATATTGCCTCTAACGTGAGCTTCCGATCTGAAGGTGCCGGCATCCGAGTGGGCCAGAGGGTTGACGCGATGATTAACGGCCCTAAAGATAGTAGCGGCACTAAAGAAAGTACAGTCTACATCACAAACAATCACTGCATGTCTCGCTTTGACTGGGGTGGCGGCGGCATCTTTGTTCAGGGTGATTCGAATAACGCGGATAACGCAGGCAGGCTGTTTGTATATAACTCGTATATAAGCAGCAATACCGCTGGCGGCTATGGTGGCGGCGTTGCGGTCTGCCCATCGGGTAAGACCTTGGTAACGAACACTGAAGGCACGGCAATCTTTGGCAATTCGTCTGCCGGTAATGAGAATCCTGGCGAAGATCATCCTAATCCTGCTTACAAGCAAGAGGGCAATTCCGGCAATGACAAAGCGCCCCATCTTTCTGCCGGCAACGACGGTAAGGATCAAGACAAAGCCGCCTATTTGAAAGATGTTTTTCGTGACAATGGTCATGCCGATTTCTTCCTCGCAGCGCATGATCACAAAACGCCGATCGCAGTTGTGACTGGTGAGATGCTTGGTGGTGGAGACGCCCGGTACTCGGGAAGCATCGAACTTGAAAAAGCTATCAACATCCCCGCCAACGGTGTTGTTGGGGTAAAAAATAGCATCGGCCTGACCTCGGGTGTTATGTCGGGTGTTATGGCCAAGGATGAGGCGGCGATTAATGCGCGGAATCAAGCGCAGAATGAAGCGACAACTTTCATCACGGGCAACTATTCCTGGGACCATGGTGGCGGCATCATGTCGAATGGCGACTTGTACCTAGGCGTGCCTGCGGATGCGTACGTCTATCCGAGCCTTAAGTTGAAGGCAACCAAGGCGCTGAAAAATAAGAAGACCAACGAAAACATGACGCTCGACACAAACCAGTTCCCCTTCTCCTTCTCCGTCTACCGTAAGGATTCGGATGGCGCGTCGACGCCCTCTTGGGATGGCGAAACATTCAACAGTGGTGGCTGCAGGCAGGTTAAATCTGCCCCGAATAACGCTGACGGCAACATCACCTTTGACCTTAGCAATGACCTTAGCAATGAACTTAGCAAGCAGCCCTTAGCGAGTGATACTGGCAAAATTAGATACTCATACTACTTGGTCGAAGATGCGGGCAATATTCCTGGTGTTGATTACGATCATGCTGTATACGAGATTAACGTGACAGTCGAATACAACAAGACTTTACTTATGTCTGTTCCGATAAAGAATAATTCGAATTCGACTAAAGATCTTAACGTCTATAACTACACGATTGATAATGTGTCCGTGACTAAGAATCCTGGGGGTTCAGCTAACTCTCAGGACTATGTGCAACTAGATGATGATGGCTATTATTCGATTGCCGACTCCGGTGGGGGAAGTACATTCACCAACAAGTACACCCCTAGTGTTTCCTGGACTCCTAAGGCGACTAAGGTCGTTGAGGGTGGCGAGATGAAGGAGTTTACACTTCAGCTTGCGAAAGACAGCAAATTTGGAGACATCATCGGTACTGCCGTGACCTCTGGTAATGAAAATAAGCAGACGCATTCATTCTTGGATGGCAATGGTAATGAGATTGAACTCACGTACTCGCTGTCAGATATCAGGAATAGTCCCGACCCGGGCGACTCCACGGGCGGCCCTTCCAAGACCTTCAAGTACTACGTGCGCGAGAAGAACGAAAGATCGACCTATCCGCATTACAAGTTTGATCAGTCGGTCTATGAGCTTACGGTTGTCGCAAAGGATGACGATGCTGGAATCACAACCAATGTGACCTACACCCAGATTGTCGATGCCGAAGGCAATGAAATTCCTGAGAATAAGCGGATACCGAAGCAGTACGGCGAGGACACCGGCGCTGGCCAAAGCCTTCCCACCTTCACCAACACCTACTCCACCTCTTTGCCCCTTTCTGGTATGTCGGGCGTCACTCTGACGTACCTTGCCGGCGCGGCGGTGCTTTGCGCTGCTGCAGCCTGGATGCACATTCGTCGCAAGGCGAATGCGAAGGGAGGTGAGCGTCGTGAATAAGAAAGTTTGCTCCTTCCCGATCTTGTTTGCGCTGCTTGCCCTCCTGATCGGCACCTGCGCGGTTGTGTTCCCCGCTTCCGCGCAGGCCGCGCCGACCTCGACCGGTTCCATCACGGTGAGCGGCACCGTGGCGAGCAGCTACGACGCCTATCAGATCTTTAGCGCCAACGTCGTCGACGGCGACAGCGACGCCAAGATCGCCACCGACCTCGCCTGGGCAAGCGACGCCGTGCGCGACGCTGCGCTGCCCGTGCTGCACAGCGCCGGCATGCCCAATTCCCAGACCACCGCGCAGGAAGCTGCCGAGTGGCTCAACACCGATTCCCACCTTACGAGCGCGCTGAGCGCACAGCTCGCTCGTTCCCTCCAGAGCTCTGACGCCGAGTCCGTGGCCCTTAACGCGGGCACGGCGGCCGAGCTGCCCAGCGGCTACTGGCTCATCGTCGCCGACGACGGCACCATCGCCCAGAACGAGGTCGGCACCGCGCCGATCATGGTTCTGGTGGGCGGCAGCGCCGTCACCGTCAAGCCCAAGGCCGCGACGCCCAAGGTTGCCAAGCACGTGCTGGAGGACAGCACGGCCGCATGGCAGAAGGCCGCCGATGCCACGGTCGCCGACGACCTGTACTGGCGTCTCTCGGCCACGGTCCCGGCGGGTCTTACCGCCTACGACACCTATACGGTGCGGTTCGTCGACACCATGAGCGCGGGGCTCGACCCCTCCAAGGTGGTCGCGAGCATGCGCGTGTACGTGGCGGCGGGCGCGGACGGCGGCTTCGGCGCCGTCTCGGCCGGCAAGGACGGGCGCGCCGGCACCGAGCCCGCCAAGGGCTGGAAAGACATCACGGCCCAGTGCGTCACCAAGGTGGCCGCGGACGGAACCTTCACCGTGCGCACCGGAGACCTGATCGCCGCGCTCGGCGGGGCCGACGCCTTCACCGCGGGCGCCCGCGTGGTCGCCGTGTACGACGCGCCGCTCGCCAGCGGCTGCAACCACGGTATCGCGAAGGGCAACCCCAACGAGGTCTACCTGCGCTACCCGCGTTCTCCCTTTGCCGACCGGTCCGGCGACGCCGGCTTCACCCGCACGCTGAGCGATGACGCGACGGCCTACACCTGGGATCTCGCGCTCACCAAGCGCGGCAGCGACGGTGACAAGCCGCTGCCCGGGGCGGTTCTGAGCATCACCGACGACCGCGGTCGCACGCTGGCGGCCGATGGCACGTGGGATGCGGAGGGCAAGGCAACCGTCACCACGGGCGAGGACGGCCGCGTGACCGTCTCGGGCGTGGACTCGGGCAAGCTGGAGGTCCGCGAGCTCAAGGCGCCCAAGGGCTACACCGCCTTTGAGGGCACGCGCTCCGTGACGGTCAAGGCCGAGGGCCTGGACGTCGACCAGGTGGCCGCCGCCAGGCCCAAGCTCACCATCACGGCCGAGTCGCCCCTGCGCGCCGACAGCGCGGACGGGTCGACGGGCAGCCTGGAGGCGTCGCTCATCAACACGCCCACCGGCACACCCCCTAGCATTACCACCGGAGGCTTTATGCCCTCGACTGGCGATATGGCAATGTACGCCGCGGCCGCCGCAGCGGTCGCCGGAGCCGCGCTCATCGTGGTCGCGCTCCTGGTCAAGCGGGGAGGTGGCAGCCATAAAGAGTAGCTGGCAGCCCCACAGAGAGCGGGGCGAGACGTAGCGAAGTAGATGCTAAGACACAGACAGATGATGACCGATCGAATGAGAATCAAACGGAAAACGGAGGAAAAGAAGATGCACATGAACAAGAACATCGCACGCCTGGCAGTAACCGCCGGCCTCACGGCAGCGCTGAGCTTCGGTGGCGTCATGGCCCCGGTGACCATGGCGTTTGCAGCGGGCAACACGACCGTTACGTTCGATTACGGTGACTACGCTGGATCAACGACTTATAAGGGCATTCAAATCTTCGCTGCTGACGTAAATGGCTCCACTGTAAAGAACATTCAGTGGGCGGGCACAAACGTGACAGAGCAACAGGCAATTCAGGACGCAGTTGTTCGTGCAATTCAGAAAAAAGAGCCTGCCTACAACAAAACGACTGCCCAGGATGCCGCTGATTGGCTGAACGAGAAGTCAGGCGTGACTGGGAGCACTTCTCAGGTCGCAAGCGATAATGTTCTGAGCATGATCGCCGACAATTTGAAGAACAATGCAACGTGGCAGAAGACGTCTGCCGCACAGCCGTCTCTTTCCAATCTTGACGCCGGCTACTGGCTGTTCCTCACTGATACGACGGTAAAGCCCCAGGACAAGTCGACCGATGCTTATTCAGCTCCGGTGTACGCTCTTATTGACGGTACGGACACAACTGTGAATATTACCCCTAAGAAGAGCGTCCCCACGGTTGAAAAGAAGATTCTTGATGATAACAAGGCGGAGGATGGCCTCACGACCGTGCCTGTGAAAGATTGGGATGACTTCGCCGATTCGCAGATCGGCCAGGAGGTCAATTACAAGCTCACCGGCACGATCGCCAGCAACTACGCTACTTACGATAGCTATACCTATAAGTTCACTGACACCCTTTCCAAGGGCCTCAGCTATGTTGGTGGCCAAACTCAAGTTTTTGCTGTAAACAAAGATCAGAACAACATTGATCAATATGCCGACATTACAGAGAACTTTACTGTGACGCCAACCACCAATGCTGATGGAACTACCACCTTGGCTATTAACGCTAATGCGGGAGAGCACGGTAAGTATCTCAAGGAGATTTCAAAGGTAGACGCCAGCACTCAGATAGTCGTCTTCTACAAGGCGGTGCTCAACGGCAATGCCGTGATTGGTAACACTACTGACAATACTCAGAAGGGCGGCAACCCCAACACCGTTAAGCTTGAGTACTCCAACAACCCGTATGGCGTTGGCACGGGCACGACGATCGAGGACACCGTCGCCGACTTTGCGTTCAAGCTCAACCTCAAGAAGGTCGACCAGGGCACCGAGCAGGGCCTTGATAATGCCGTCTTCACCATCCAGTCCGCGGACAAGAATACCGAAAACCAGTATATTGCCTCGACGGAGGGTACTGTTGATGGCGTCAGTGTCGTCGCGGGTCAGCTCGTGACCGTCACCAATACTGAAAACCTTCCCGAGTGTGTGAAGTTCACGTCCGACAAAGAAGGCAAGATCTCCGTTTCCGGCCTCGACGCCGGCTCCTACAAGGTGACTGAGGTCCAGACCTCCGACCCTGCCAAGTACCCCACCAAGGCCGACCCCTTCACCTTCATCATCACCGCGACGTATAACAAAGACACGATGAAGGTGAAGACCCTTGAGGCAAAGGTGTCTGAGGCAGACGAGAAGCGCACCGACATCGCCTTCGGCAAGCTTGACGGTAATGTCGGCGACAATGCTCTTCATGGTCAAGAAAACACCGGCACCAACGCTGATGCCGGCGAGGTCACCATCAATGTCGGCAACACCAAGTCCGTGGGCCTCCCACTGACCGGCCTTAACGGCGTGACTTTCACTTGGATCGCCGGTGGCGCGGTGCTGTGCATCGGCGTGGCGCACCTCATCCGCAGCCGTAAGCAGGCTGAGGAGTCCGAGCAGGAGTAACGTTCGCTCACCCATCCCTTTGGCAGGTGGGATGTGATGGCCATGAGACTTGCGGACACTTTTCTCGTCTATCCACGTTCTTGCTTTGCCATTCTCTTTTCGGGGCAGACTCCGCACTGGAGTCTGCCCCGTTCTTTTTGGGACAACGCAGACAGCCTCCATCGTCCGATGCGGGCACGTTCGTCATCGCGTTTCTTGACTCGTATGAAGTTCGGTTTAAGGTCCGTAGGCGCAAGCGCGGTGCGGACGGTAGAAGGCATTTGCGCCGCAACAAGCGCAAATAAGAATGCCCGGGGTTAGAGGCCCGGGCATTTAACAAAAGCTGAAAACTAGGCCGCCCGCGCTTTCGATCACTTACGCGGGAGTCGTCGTTTCCTGTAGCTATTGTATCCCGAATCGCCCCAGCGATCTGGGATAATTTGAAAACGCAAATACGGGCCTCTACCTGACCGGGCAATGCCGCCAGGCTCCGCTGCTCAAAGGATCGTGTGTGTAACCATCGAACAAATGTTTGCAAATATTGCGTTTACCAGCTGTAAGTGCGTGCGCTCGCGGTAAAATACCCTTGCGACGCATCCCGTGCGCGGGCGGCCGACGACTCGATCGGAGGTCCCCAAATGCTGAAATTCCTTAACGCGCTCGCTGCCCTCGCGGCGGTGGGCACGTTCGTCATCGCGTTTTTTGACTCGTATGAGGTTCGGTTTAAGGTCCGTAGGCGCTCGCGCGGTGCGGACAGTTCTCGGCGTTTGCGCCGCAAGCGCAAATAAAAACGGCCGGGGTTGCAGCCCGGCCGTTTAACACGTTAGAAAACTAGGCTGCCCGCGCTCCTTAACACTTACGCGGGATGCGTCGTTTTCTATAAACATTGTATCCCGAATCTTTCTGTCTGTCTCTTATACACATCTGACGCTGCCGACGATACTCCTTGTGTA
>CABRID010000016.1 GCA_902470895.1 uncultured Collinsella sp. | reverse complement strand
TGCTTGACCAGGCAGGCGCCGGTGGCCTGCTTGGCAAGCTCGCCCGACTCAAAGGTGTAGGTCTTGCCGTACAGCTCAAAGGTCTTGGATACGAGTGTCATTGTTCTCCTTTACCCCGCAGACCCCTTGCCTGCGGGCTTCTCATGTGACGCGGGCCCCCTGCCCCCGCCACGCTTCAGAGCGTGATTGTTCGCGCCCTTACACAAAAAGAGCGCCCCGCTGCGCAGGACGCTCTTAGCATGTACAAATCCTACTGGATGTTGTCGCGGATGCCCAGAGCCTTGATGAGCTCACGGTACTCGACGATGTCGTTCTTCTTGATGTAGGAGAGAAGACGACGACGACGGCCGACGAGCATGAGCAGGCCACGACGGGTGTGGAAGTCCTTCTGGTGGGACTTCATGTGCTCGGTCAGCTCCTTGATGCGCTCGGACAGGATGGCGACCTGAACCTTGGGGTTGCCGGTGTCGACCGGGGTGTTACCGAACTGGGCAGTCAGCTCCGCCTTGCGCTCTTTGGAAACAGTCATTGTTTCACCTTTCGTTTTACGTCGCCCGCGGGCGACTCGATTCGCCTCGGACTGGGAAGCCGCCGGTGGAGCGAGCAACCAAGGTCGAGGTACCAACAGGTCGGCATGATACCACAAGCAGCCCGCGCCTGCGCATCATCACCGACCCAACATGAATTCCATCGCACGGAGGCGTTGATCGGTGTGCGTCGCAGCCCACACATGCGAAAGCCCGAGCAGGAATGCCGCCGTATGCGGGTCGATTCGCTCGGCCATGAGCGCATCGAAGGTCATGGACAAGAGGGCGCGCAGCCATGCGGTCTCACCGGTCGACACCAGTTCGGCACCTGGAACGCTCGACGCGCACGACCCGCACATGAGACCGCCCGCCTGGGGTGAAAAATACGACAGCATGGGGTCTCCGCACAGCACGCAGGCCGAAAAATCGGGTCGATAGCCAACGTGCGACAGCAGCTTAAAGACATATGCCGCCACAAGTAGGTCCATATGCGCCGTGTCAAGCCCGCTGCCCACCAGGGCAAGCGCTCGCTGCGTGATGGCAAAGGTAAACGGGTCCTCGGCGTCCTCGAACGAGCACACGCGCGCAACCTCGGCGATCGCGCTTGCGGCGCAGGTCGTCTCGTAATCGGGCGCAGCGCCGAGCGGCGCCTCCATAAGCTCGGCCTGGGAAACCACGTCGAGTGACCGTCCATGTGCGAGCAGCATATCGACCGTACAGAACAGCTCGCAGCGCGCAGCCAGGCGTCCGCCGGGTTTGCGGGCGCCCTTTGCCACGGCACGAACCTGCCGCCCCCGCTCGTCAAGCATCGTCAAGATCAGGTCGGTCTCTTTGAGCTTCGTCTTGTCGAGGACGAGCACCTTGGTGCGATATGTCCGGGAGCCTGCCATGCGCGCCGCGCGTCCTTAGTCCTCGGCGTTGTAGCCAAAGCGGCGAATCTGGGCCTCGTCGTCACGCCAGCCGGCCTTGACCTTCACGTCCAGCTCCAAAAAGACCTGCGTGCCAAAAATGCGTTCAAGATCGCGTCGGGCGTCGATACCGATATGCTTGATCATCTCGCCGCCCTTGCCGATGATGATGCCCTTTTGGCCCTCGCGCTCGACGTAAATGGTGGCGTGCACGCGCAGCACCTTCTTGGTCTGCTCGAGCGCATCGCAGATCACGCCAACGGAGTGCGGAATCTCATCACGGGTGCGGCGCAAGACCTTCTCGCGCACAAACTCGGCAACGAGCGTCTCATCGGAAGCGTCAGTACCCATGTCCTCGGGGAACCAACGCGGACCCTCAGGCAAAAAGTGCGCAACGGTCTCTATAAAGGCATCGACGTTGAAGTTCTTAACCGACGACGTCACAATCTCGTCGTCATATTCCATAAGCTCGTGGGCAGCCTTAAGCTGCTCCATGACCTGTGCGGGGTCGGCCTCATCGGCCTTGGTGAGCACCAGGACCTTCTTGCAACGAGCGCATCTGACACGCTCGGCAACCCAGGCGTCTCCCCTGCCGATGGGCTTGGTGGCATCAATCAAAAACGCGACGACGTCGACATCGTTCAACTCGAACAGTGCGCTCTTGTTGAGCTCGGACCCCAGGCCGTCCTTGGGCTTATGAATACCCGGGGTATCGACAAAGACCAGCTGGTAGCCGGGACGGTTGACGACGGCGCGCATGCGACGGCGGGTCGTCTGTGCCACCGGCGAGGTGATGGCGACCTTTTTGCCATAGCAGGCGTTGAGCAGCGTGGACTTGCCGGCGTTGGGGCGTCCGACCAGGGCTACGAAGCCGCTGCGAAAACCGGGTTCAACGTCGCCAAAGCCCGCGAGGCTATCGTCCTCGTCGCACAGGGCGTCGAGCTCCTCGTCGCTCATGCCCTCAAACGGATCGAATTCCTCGACTTCCTCGTATGCTTCGGCCGCTTCGGCATCCGCCGCATCCAGGACCTCGTCGTCCAAAATTTCATCGATAGGCTGCATAGTGTCGGACATGAAAATCCCTTTCTAGATAAAGCCGAGCGCGTGGGCAAATACCAACAAGCCCACAATCGCGGCGGTGATGGAAAGAACGTATACGGAGGCGGCGGCGATATCCTTCGCGCGCTTTGCCAGCGGATGGAGCTCCTGGGTCGCCAGATCGACAATCGCCTCCATGGCGGTGTTGCATAGCTCGCCGTGAATCACCAGGCCGCAGCAGATGATAATCGTGGCCCACTCGGCAATGTCGAGCCCCACGATGCAGCCGGCAATGACGGTGCACACGCCCGCAACGAGCATGACCTTAATATTGCGCTCGGTCTTGACGGCGGTGACGAAGCCCTCCATGGCGTAGGAGAACGACTTTAAGAAGGACGGATGGTCCTTGTTCGATCCGGGAATCATAGACGGCTCCTAGTCGTGGGCGTGGTTGGTGATGGGGCCGACGTGGACCAGCTTGGGGTCCTCGCCGCGCTCGAGCGCCAGATCGCGCAGGATGGCGTCCTCGCGGGCCTCCATGACCTCGGCCTCGTCGTCCTCGATATGGTCATACCCCAGCAGGTGCAGCATGCCATGCACGAGCATCAGGCGGCACTCGTCGGCAGGGGCATTGCCAAAGCCGGGGGCCTGACGGGCAATGACTTGCGGGGCCAGGATGATATCGCCAAGCTCAAGCGTCTCGTCGGCGGGAATATCCTCGTCAAAGGCCGAGTCGCATTCAAACGAGAGGACATCGGTGGTGCGGTCGATACCGCGCCACTCGTGGTTGAGCTCGTGCATCTCGTCCTCGTCGACATACGAAAGGGAAATCTCGACTTCACGCTCAACGCCTTCGGCGGCAAGCACGACCTCGCAGATGTGTTCTACCTCCTGCGCGTCGAGCAGCGTATCGAGCTCGGCATCGTTGCTGATCAATACACTCAACGGGACTCCTTTCGGTCGCGCGGGCGCTGCTCGCGCACGTCATCATAAGCATCATATGCCTCGACGATACGTCCCACCAGGGCATGGCGCACCACGTCGGCACGCTCGAGGTGAGAAAATGCGACATCGTCGACACGGCCCAAAATCTTCTCGACATCCGCCAAGCCACCACGACGGCCCACCAGGTCACGCTGGCTCAGGTCGCCGGTAATCACAAACTTGGAGTTAAAGCCCAGGCGCGTCAGAAACATCTTCATCTGCTCGGGCGTGGTATTTTGCGCCTCGTCGAGCACCACGAAGGCGTCGCTCAGCGTGCGGCCGCGCATGTAGGCAAGCGGGGCGATCTCGATCACGCCGCGCTCCATAAGCTCATCGGTGCGCTCGCGATCCATCATGCAAAATAGGGCGTCGTAGAGCGGGCGCATGTACGGATCGATCTTTTCCTCGAGGGTGCCGGGCAAAAAGCCCAGGTTCTCCCCCGCCTCGACAACCGGACGCGTCAAGATCAGACGGCCCACCTCGTGACGCTTGAGTGCGGCAACAGCGAGCGCCATGGCCAGATAGGTCTTACCGGTACCGGCAGGACCCAAGCCAAACGTGATGGTATGCGAGCGGATGGCATCCACATAGCGCTTTTGACCGAGCGTCTTGGGGCGAATGACGCGACCGCGATACGAAAGCAGCACGTCATCGCGAAGCGACGTAGCCTCGTGCTCACCGTCGCGCAAGACGGTCAGGCAGCGAGAGACATCGTCGGCAGAAAGCGTGCGCCCGGAAGCAGCCTCACGAAAGGCATGTTCGAAAAAACGCGCGACCAGTTCGACCTCGTCCGGGTCACCGCTCACGGCGATGCTGTCGCCACGGGCGACCACGTGGGCGCGAACTGAGCTCTCCAGCGCACGAAGGACGCCGTCGCCGGCACCCAAAACGCGCGAGGGGTCAATACCCTCGGGAACGGTAAGTCTAATCTTCGAGGCTTCCATGAACCTCCCTGCGTGCATGGACCAAGCCGGAATCATCGACTCCGATGATAGCAACATCGAGCAGGCACGGGGCTGTAAGTCCACAGGTATCGTCAAGACGGGCATGATGGAACGAACCGAGCGTTAAATTGTCACCGTACTCAAGCACGGCACGCTCGACCGTGCCCACGCGACGACGAGCGTCGGCAATAGCGAGCTCCTGTGCGGCGGCCCGCATACGGCGGCTGCGCTCGGCCATAACCTCGGGTGGCACCTGGTCGGGCATGTCGGCAGCAAGGGTACCGGGACGCTTGCTGTAGCGGAACACGTGCATACGCGAGAAACCCACACGGCGGCACAGCGCCAGCGACTCCTCGAACTCCTCGTCCGTCTCACCAGGAAAACCGACGATGACATCGCACGAAAGGGACGCCTGGGGCAAGTTGGCGCGAATCATACGCACCGTGTCCTCAAAGGCCTCGGCGCTATAGGGACGGCCCATGCGATGCAGGGTCGCCGTGCAGCCGGACTGCACGGGCAGGTGCAAAAACGGGGCGATACGCTGCGGGTAGCGCGCCATAACCTTAAGCAGGCGCTCGGAGATATCCATGGGCTCGACCGAGGAAATGCGCACATGCGGAATAGACGTGCGCTCCATGATGGCCTCGAGCAGCTCATCGATTTCGACGTGCTCGTCGGTCGCGCTCTTGCCATCGTAGGCACCCAGGTTCACACCGGTCAGCACCACCTCGGGCACGCCGGCCTCCTGGGCCTCGCGAACTTGCTCGAGCACGGACTCGACGGGCACGGAGCGCTCGGGGCCGCGCGCCTTCCACACAATGCAATAGGTGCAGCGATGGTTGCAGCCATCCTGAATCTTCACGCCCAGGCGAGAGCGACCGAGCGCATCGACCACCTCGCCATCGCTGCAGGCGGGAACGCTATCGGACTCAACACCCAGCACCTCGCAAACACGTTCGGCGACATCTATCTTGGACGGCTCGGCAATCACGCGATCCGAAAGCTCCGACAGCTCCTCGGGATGCAAATTGACCACGCATCCGGTCACGACCACATAGGGCTCGTTTGGATGGGCCAGCGCATGACGGACGGCCTTACGGGTCTTAGCCTCGGCCTCGCCCGTAACGGCACAAGTGTTAATGACGATCAGATCGGCATCGTGGGGCTCCACAATAGCAAAGCCCAAGCGCATAAGATCGGCAGTGATACGGTCAGACTCAACCCGGTTGACACGGCAGCCGAGGTTGACGACGGAAATATGGGGTGCGAGCACGCGGGCTCCTTAATCGAGGATATCGTCGAGGGCACTCTTGATACGGTCGGTCACCGACTTCTTACCGGAAGCGACGTCATCGCCCATCTCATCGGCAAAAGCACGGAGCAGCTCGCGTTGCTTATTGGAAAGATTGGTGGGAACGACCACGCGCAGTTGCACGATCAGGCGGCCACGCGAACCGCCACCGCCAATGCGCGGCATGCCGTAATTATTGACGCTCACGGTGTCGCCGTACTGGGCGCCGGCGGGAACCGTCACCTTAACGACCTCGTCGGGCATAATGCCCTCGACCTCGATCTCGCAGCCGAGCGCAGCCTGCGCAATCGAGATATCGCTCACCAGGTACAGGTCGTCACCGTTGCGCTTAAAGCGCTCATGGTCGGCGACGCGCACGTTAACAATCAGGTCGCCCGAAGGCTCGCCGCGAAGGCCGGCCTCGCCAAAGCCGCTCACACGCAGCTGGCGACCGGTCGAAACGCCGGCGGGAATATCGATGTCGATCTTTTCGTGCGAAGGCGTGCGGCCCTGACCGTCGCAGGTCTCGCAGGGATGGTCGATAACCGTGCCCTCGCCATGGCAGTCGGGGCAAGGCGAGGAAGACTGAACCTGGCCCAGGAACGATCGCTGAACCGTAGTGACGTAGCCCGTACCGTGGCAGCGACTGCACTGCTTTTCCTGTGCACCCTCGGCCCTACCGGTACCGTTGCAGTCCTCGCAAGGAGCAAGGCGATCATAGCTGATCGTCTTTTTGCAGCCGAGTGCCGCCTCCTCGAGCGTCACCGAAAGCGAGATGGCCATGTCACGTCCGCGACGACGCTCACGACGGCTGCGGGCGCCACCACCGGCGCCACCACCAAAGAACGACGAGAACAGGTCGTCCATGCCCATGCCACCAAAGATATCGTTGATGTCGACATAGCCCGAACCACCAGGACCGTCGGCAGTGCCGTAACGGTCGTAGTTAGCACGCTTCTGCTCATCGGAAAGAACGGAATAGGCCTCGTTGAGCTCCTTGAACTTGGCCTCGGCCTCGGGATCGTCCGAAACATCCGGATGTACGGTACGGGCCTTCTTTAAAAACGCACGCTTAATCGTCCGCGCGTCGGCATCCCTGTCGACGCCAAGCACCTCGTAGTAATCCCTATTTTCCGACACGACCGAATCCTTCCGACTTTCATTATTGTCACAGTGCGTCCTATACCCAAGCTGGGCCGACCGCAAACAAAGGGTTTGATGTTATTGCATTTGATACGGCGAAAGCATGGCCCGTTGCGAGCAGCTCGCGAACCAAACCGACACAAGCGCGAACATGAAACCGTTGGCAAAACCGTTGGCAAACTGCATCGCACCGCGCTTCCACCACAGCAGGCTGCGATGAAGCACACCGTCCGAAAGCACCATGAACAGGCCCATGGTAAACGGAATAAAGCACATCACGGCAAAGGCCGAGAACACGCCCGAGATGGCCGACAGCACCAAAAACGGCGCCACAATGCCCATCAGGTAAAAGCCAGTACGAGCTTTGCCTTCCAAGCGCTCGGCCTCAACATGGGCGCGGCCGACCAGGTCGCCGCCCGCGGCACCGTTAGTGCCAGCATGGCCCATGCCGCTAATGCGGACCTCGTCGCCATCGTGCGTGCCGGCAGGAAACTCAATCGTCTGCTCGGAGGTCACACGGGTTCGCCCGCTGCCACCGCAATCGGGGCAGGGGTCGGCCACGACCTTACCGGAACCGCCGCACTCGGGGCAGACCGACTGGAACGTGCCCGCACCAAACAGGAAGGACAGGTCGACGTCGATGTGGCCGCGGCCACCGCAGCTCGGGCAGGTATGGGCATGCTCAGACGAAACGGAGCCCGAGCCGCCGCAGTTGCTACAGGTATCGAAGCGCGTGTAGCGGACGGTCTTGCGGGCA
This sequence comes from uncultured Collinsella sp., assembly GCA_902470895.1. Taxonomy (GTDB): domain Bacteria; phylum Actinomycetota; class Coriobacteriia; order Coriobacteriales; family Coriobacteriaceae; genus Collinsella. Next base: position 18,145 of record CABRID010000016.1, on the reverse strand, counting down.
CCGCCCTTGGCCTCCTTGGCGTCGAGTTTGATATCGACGACCACGTTGGCGCCGTTCTCGGGATTGTAGGCAGCCTGGCCGCGACGCTGCTGGCCCCAGGCGCCACCAAAGGGAAAGCCGCCCTCAAAGGGATTGCCATAGCCCGTGCTACCGGCGTAGCCGCCACCATAGGGCGAAGCCGTAGGAGCACCGGCAAAGGGATTGCCAGAACGCATGGCGTCGTAGCGTGCACGTTTTTGCTCATCCGAAAGCACGGCGTAGGCCTCGGAAACCTCTTTAAACTTTTCCTCGGCATCCGGCTCTTTATTGACGTCCGGATGGAGCTTACGGGCCTTTTGCTGGAAGGCCTTTTGAATATCACGCGAGGTGGCGTCCTTGGAGACACCCAGAATCTCGTAGTAATCTTTTTCGTTCATCGTCGCCATGCGCGGCAACCTCCTGCTCACAGCAGCGTATATATTTCGGTAATTCTACCCGAGCGGCCTAAGCTAGATCCCAAAACAGCTCGAACAGAACATTTCCATCGAGCCAGCCCAGATGGGTCGGCGCCAGAAGAGCTCGAACATGGCCCGCGACGACATCTGCCGTAGTGAAGGGTCCCTCATGACCCCAGAGCGTCTCGGGCACCCAAGTGGCAAGACCCAATTCGAGCGCGCGATCGCAGGCAGCTGCCAGCTCGCCCGTTGGGATGACGCAAGCTGCACGAGCCAACAGGTCGGACGCAACACCGCGCGTCATGCGACAAGCGAGCATCAAGTCTTCGGCGACAGCCTCACGCTGCGACAGATATTCGGCCTCGAACGCCGTCGCGTCATCGTCACGTTGCACCAGACGCACGCGGTACGCATCGCCTCGAGAAGACACGCCGGGGAACAAACCTGCAAGACGGTCGAAATCCTCGGCGTCGAGCATGCCCGCGGCAGAACGACCCAGGCCCAGGTAGCCCCGTCCGGTCCAGTAGGCAATGTTATGGGCGCACTCATGGCCGTCGAGCGCGTAGCTTGCCACCTCATACGGACGATAGCCGGCCGCACCCAGGCGCTCACGCGCCGCGTCCATGCACGAAGCCTGAAAATCCTCGTCGGGCTCGAGCGACTCGTCACGGCATGCCATGCGATAGAGTGGTGTGCCCTCCTCGAGCGTGAGCGGGTACACCGATACATGATGCGGCGCCGCCGCCAGCACGCCATCGAGCGTGCTCCGCCAGCTTGCGGCCGTCTGCCCGGGAAGGCCGCACATAAGGTCGCACGACACATCGAGGCCAGCGTCCTTCACCGTCGCGATAGCTGCAAGTGCCCGATTGGCATCGTGAATGCGGCCAATAGCAGCCAGCTCGGTATTGTCGAGGGTTTGCACGCCCAGAGAGATGCGCGTGACACCCGCCTCAGCAAGCGCTGAGGCGAGCTCAGCGGTCAGCGACTCAGGATTAGCTTCGCAAGTAAACTCAACGGGCTTGCACCACATGGAGATACGACGGGCAAGTTTCACCAGGCGCTCCCCAGCCAGCGATGGCGTGCCGCCGCCAATATAGACCGTCCGGACCTGCGTAAGCGCCCCGGCGTCGCCAAAGGAATCGAGGCGCGCATACAGCTGCTCAAAATAGGAATCGAGCGCGGCATCCAAATCACACGCAGCAAAGCTGCGCGAGTCAAAGTCGCAATAGCGGCATTTTTGAGCGCAAAACGGCACGTGCACATACAGTGCGGTAACGGCCACCCTTAAGCCTCCAGCGGATGAGCGGGCACCGACTCACCGGCGGCAAGCGCGGCCTCGCAGGCCACCACATCGCGCTCGATATCATCGACCAGCGACATGAACTCCTCGTACGTAGAGCAACGCACCACCTGAGCGCGCCAGGCGGCGGCATGGGGCATGCCTTTTAAGTACCAGCTTGCGTACGTGCGGGCACGCGACATGAGCGGCAGAAGCTCGTGCGTCAACGTCAGGTGCTCGCGCAGAGCCTCCAGGCGCTCGACCGAGGAGCGAGAAGGAACCGGCGTGCCATCGAGTGCAAGGGCTCGGGCATCGCCGAACACCCACGGATTGCCGTAGATGCCGCGCGCGATAAACACCGCGCTGGCACCCGAGCCGTGCAGATGCTCAGCAGCGTCCTCGGCCGAGAACACATCGCCCGAACCAATCACGGGAATCTCGACAGCGTCGGCAACCTCATCGACGACCGACCAATCAGCCTGGCCCGTGTAGAGCTGCGTGGCGCAACGACCATGCACGGCGACTGCGGCAGCCCCTGCGCCCTCAAGCATCTGGGCAAACGTCGCGGCATTACGGTCCTCGGCATAAAAACCCTTGCGGATCTTGACGGTCACGGGCACATGCGCCGCGCCCGCCGTGGCCTCGACGATCTTCTCCGCCAGGTCGGGCGTGCGCATGAGCGCCGAACCATCGCCCTTGGTAACGACCTTGCGGGCGGGGCATGCCATATTGATGTCGATGAGCGACAGGCGATCGCCAACGCGCTCCTCGACGGCGGCGACGGCGCTCGCAAACTGATCGGGCTTGGAGCCAAAGAGCTGCACGCAAATCTGCTGTTCCTCGTCGGCCGGCAGCACCAGGCGCCACGTTTTGTTGCTGGCATAGGCAAGGCCTGCCACGCTCACCATCTCGCTGTAGGCAAGGTTGGCACCGCGGCGGCGGCACATAATGCGGTAGGCGGGGTCGGTCACGCCCGCCATGGGAGCCATAAGGAACGGCTGCTCGGCATAGGCACCCAGCAGCCGCTTGCTGTATTCAGAAAGCGCCATGGACCTACTCGTCCACCTTGAGGATCGCCATAAAGGCCTCCTGCGGGACCTCGACCGATCCGATGGCCTTCATGCGCTTCTTGCCCTCTTTCTGCTTCTCGAGCAGCTTGCGCTTACGCGAGATATCTCCGCCGTAGCACTTGGCAAGAACGTCCTTGCGACGCGCCTTGACGGTGGAACGGGCGATGATCTTGTTGCCGATAGCACCCTGGATGGGCACCTCGAACAGCTGACGCGGGATGATCTCCTTGAGCTTGTCGCACAGGCCACGGGCCAGGCCATATGCCTTGTCCTTATGGACGATAAACGACAGCGCGTCCACCTCGTCGCCCGAAAGCAAAATATCGAGCTTCACGAGCTCGGAGGGACGGTACTCGTTGAACTCGTAGTCGAGCGAGGCATAGCCCTTGGTGCGGCTCTTGAGCTGATCGAAGAAGTCCAAGATGAGCTCGGCGAGTGGCATATCGAAGCGCATCTCGACCGATTTGCTCGTGAGGTGGATCATATCGGTCGTGATGCCGCGATGCTCGATGGCAAGCTGCATGACGGCACCCGTGTACTCGGGCGGGCAAATGATCTTGGCCTTAAGGTAAGGCTCCTCGATGCGCTCAATGCGCGTAGCCTCGGGAAGATCCTGCGGGCTGCGAACGTCGATCATCTCGCCGTCGGTCTTGTAAACGTGATAGTCCACCGAGGGGCTCGTCGCGATGAGGTCCAGGTTGAACTCGCGCTCCAGGCGCTCCTTGACGACCTCCATGTGCAGCAGGCCCAAGAAGCCCACGCGGAAGCCAAAGCCCAGCGCCACCGACGTCTCGGGCTCCCACACCAACGACGGGTCGTTGACGTGCAGCTTGTCGAGGGCATCGCGCAGGTTCTCGTAATCTTTATTGTCGATGGGGAACAGACCCGTGTAGACCATGGGCTTGGCCTCGCGGTAGCCCGGCAGCGGCTCGGGGCAGGGATTCGACGCCCAGGTTAGAGTGTCGCCCACGCGCACGGCCTCGGGGTCCTTCAGACCCGTGACCACATAGCCCACCTCGCCGACGGTCAGCGCATCGACCGGAGTCTCGGCGGGACGCTTAACGCCAACGCCGTCGACCAAAAAGTCGCCCTTGGCCTGCATCATGCGCAGGGTATCGCCCTTTTTAATGGAGCCGTCAAAGACGCGAACCGTGGCAACGACGCCGCGGTACTCATCGAAGTACGAATCCAGAATAAGCGCCTTGAGCGGTGCATTCGCATCGCCCTTGGGAGGCGAAATCAAAAAGACGATGGACTCCAACAGGTCATGGATGCCCTCGCCGGTCTTGCCCGACACGCATACGGCATCGTCAGCCGGGATGGCCAAGTCGTCCTCAATCTCAGTCTTGACCTCGTCGGGATGTGCGGAGGGCAGATCGATCTTGTTGATGGCGGGCACGATGTCCAGATTGGCATTCATGGCGAGCGTCGCGTTGGAGACGGTCTGAGCTTCGACGCCCTGGGTGGCGTCGACGACCAGCACCGCGCCCTCGCAGGCGGCCAGCGAACGCGAGACCTCGTAGGTAAAGTCCACGTGGCCCGGTGTGTCGATTAGGTTGAACTGATACGTCTCACCGTCGTCGGCATCATAGGAAACGCGGACGGCATTGGACTTAATCGTGATGCCGCGCTCGCGCTCGATGTCCATCGTGTCGAGCAGCTGCGACTCCATGTCACGCTCGTCGACGGTATGGGTGAGCTCGAGGATGCGGTCACTGATCGTGGACTTGCCATGATCGATGTGCGCAACAATTGAGAAGTTGCGGATGTGGGAAATGTCAATTGAAGTATTCATGCGGACTATCTTACCCGAGCGGTACAAAAAATGGAGCCTGTTCCATAAAACAGGCTCCATTTATGCGCGTAATCTGTGTGGTGTGAAATTTACAACTTAGGCGTTGATGCTGTTCACGAGCTTGGCAAGACCGGACTTGCGGTTGGAAGCCTGGTTCTTGTGGATAACATGCTTGGCGGCAGCCATGTCGAGACGCTTGGTGACGGTCTTGAGGGCAGCCTGGGCCTTCTCGGCGTCGCCCTCGGCGACGGCGGACTGGACGTGCTTGGTCAGCGTCTTGAGCTCGGACTTGACAGCCTTGTTACGCATGCGAGCTGCCTCATTGGTGCGGATACGCTTCTTCTGAGACTTGATGTTTGCCACTTCTGGAGTTCCTTTCGAGTTCCTTGCAAAAAATGTATGACACCTCTGAGACACGGTGAGGTCATGCAAGCGCCTACTATAGCACGCTCCCCTTCAAAGGGATAGAACGAATTTGTCAAATAGGCAGGTATCAACACGATTTTCTCAAGATGTTCGTAATCCAGAGCAAAAGTGCGGTCTGAGAATCGGCCGAGCCCTTGAGCGCGAGCTCCACATCGACAGCCCCCTCGAGGGCTGCGACGAGCTCTGCCATCGAAAAACGACGCGCCCAAGTCAGGTGATTCTTGACCTGCCAAGACTGGAGCTTGAGCGTTGCGGCAAGCTCACGGCCCTGCCCGCGCGCATCGAGCGCCTTGGCCACGATAAGTTCGCGGATGCGCCCGCACAGCAATGTGTACGTCCACACGTAGCTCTTGGCGGGCATTAGATTGAAGAGCTCGAGCGAACGGCGCATGTCACGGGCCGAGACCGCATTGAGAAAGTCCCAGGGTTGAACCTCGGCCGTACGTACAATCCAGCACTCAACGTCGGCAAGCTCAATCTGGGGCGCCTCGACCATCTGGGCAAGCTTAGCCAAGTCGTTATCGAGCATGCGAGTGTTTTCACCCGAACGCGAGACGAGCTCCTCGGCGGCCGCCGTCGAGATCGACTTGCCGTGCTGCGTCGCCATCTGTTGCACGCGGCGCGGTAACTCCCAGCGCTTGGTGCCGGAGCAATCGATCACGGCCTTCTTGTCGATTTTGGCGATCGCCTTATACAGGCGCGTGTTCTTGGCAAGCGAGTCGGCGATGATGAGGCAGACCGTCGTGGGGCTGGGACTCGCCAGATAGTCGACAAGCGGCTCCGAGACCGCCTTGGCGAGTTTTGAGCAGCCATCAAGGATTACCAAGCGAAACTCGCTGCCCATCGGAAAGGTGTTAAGCGATCCGATAATGGACTCGATATCGGGGTCCTTGGTCATGTCGCGCTCGTCGAGGTTGAACTCGACCATTCCCGACTTTTCCAGACGCGCCTTCATACGCGAGACGGCGTGATCGCGCTTGACGCCGTCGGTACCGACGATCAGATATGCCGGCAGCAGACCGGTTTCGGACATTACGCTCCCCTCCCGCAGGCCTTCGTATTCGTTCCGTGCCATTCTAGCCCAGGGGCCCACCACACGCCAACGACGTCGTCACGGTCGCTGGCATCGCATCGCAAAGCCCTTTGCGGTCGGGCTGATGGTGATATCACCGTGTTCGATGGTGCATGCGAACGCACCGCCCGCTTCCTGAACGGCATCGATGCAGGCATCCGACGGATGACCGTATCGATTCCCCTTGCCGGCGCTCGCGAGGGAAAGCTCGGGTCTCAGGACGTCCAGCAACTCACCATCGACTGAAACCTTGGGGCCGTGATGCCCAAGTTTAAGGACATCGATATCCCCCACCTCCTGCACGAATTCCCGTTCTTGGTCGAGCTCGGCATCGCCGGTGAGGAGCATACGCAGGCTCTTGCCTTCCTGAATATAAGAGAGTAGCAGGACAAGCGAGTCCTCATTTCCCTCGCCATCTACGGACTCGAACGGCCACATCACGCGGGCACAAAATGAGCCGATGTCGACCGTATCCCCACGGCGCACCTGCCGATACTCAACGCCAGGTCGATTCAATACCTCGGCAGGAGCATCCTCCAACGCATCCGCCGCCACGGCAATCGTTCCGACCGAAAACTGTTCGAGCACGGCAGGTAGACCACCCCAGTGATCCTCATCCCAATGCGTCACAAAGACGGCATCGATATGGTGCACGTTATTGCGAACCAACGCCGCTGCCACGCGCTCATCGAGCCCGCAGTCGACGAGTGCTAATGCGTCGCCCTGGCGGATAAGAATCGCATCCGCCTGGCCCACATCGAGCACCGTCACCGAAGGCGGAGCGAATCGATCCCAGTAGACGTACGGAATCGCAGCCAAGAGCACCAGGCATGAAAGCCCCACCGCCATAGGACGTGCACGGGGACGCGGCCACCAGACCAACAGAACCGCCAGCAAACACGGCACTAGGTAAATCCACATGCTATCGGGCGGCACACTCACAGATGCACCAGGCACGGCGGCAAACAGCTGCTCGAAGAACAGTGCGCAACGGGAGGCAACCATGGGCACAACGAGCGCCCAAATCCGCAACGGTTCCACTAGCGAAAAGGGAACCAGCACGATCGACACAGCGAGCAGTACGCTCACCACCGGACCGATGACTGCATTTGCCAGCGGAGCAATGAGCGAGAACGTACCGAAGGCAGGAATGGTAATGGGAAGTGTTGCCAGTTGCGAGCACAGTGTGACGGAAAGTATGTTGGCAACGCCCGAAAGCACACCCAGCTCACCCAAAGCGTAGGTCGCATAGGGGCAAAAGCACAGAATGGCTAAGACGCTGGCACACGAGAGCTGAAAGCCCATCTCGAACAGCACCGTCGGCCGCAGTAGCACAAAGATGGACATGGTTACGAAGAGTGCCGATGCGCTGTGCCGGCGACGCCCCGCGCCGTTTACGACAAGCGTCGCGAACACCATGCAGCACGCGCGCACGGCCGAGGGAGACGCGCCCGTAAAGGCAGTGTAGCCCACAAGCGCCATCGCCAATATCGCCCGCTGAGGACCACGTGAGCACCGAGTCTTTTGCAATACACCCTCGATTACAAACCCCACGATAGCCAAATGGCTGCCCGAGACGGCGATAAGATGCGCCGTTCCCGTTACCGAAAACCAGTCGCCCGCCGGCTGGGCGCGCAGTTCGGCCGAACGACCGCAGACGACACCGGCTATGAGTGCACGCGCCGGGTCGGTCGCAGGCGCGATGGACGCAAGCAGCCCATTTCGCAGTCGAAGCAGCGGTCCCAGAGAGCCCTCATCGGCCGACACAATCCGAACGACTTTAACCTTGCGCACCTCGCCTCGGAGCACGCGCGATCGTCCATACGCATCGTTCTCAAAACGTGAAACGCGACCGATAACACGCACGTGCGCCCCGACCTTGAGCTCGCGGTCGCACGATAGGCGAACCGTTGCCAAGTTCTTACCGTCCGCGCGTGCCTCGCAGGTATAGGAATACACGTCGTCGTTTATGGATGGATCGCCCTGCACGATAAACTCGAGGCCGCTTGCCGCTCGACCGTCGAGCGCCTTCGAGGCGCTGAGCGCACTCACAGCCCACCACGCCGAGACGACCGCTCCCGCCACGAGACCGACGGACGCGGCATACAACCACCGCTTCAAAGGGGCAAGCCGCGCACAAGATTGAGCCAGCACAACGAACACCGCCGCCGCAACGGGAATGGCCCATAGCAGCCCGACCGCCGGCGCCCGCTCCCTCAGCAGCGCATCAGCGGCCACGTTGAGCACCAAGGCGCAGCTCATGCACATGCCGGCACACAAGGCCATCGTCCACGGAAGCAGGGGCCGCGGAGGCATCACACGCTCGCGCTCCGTCGCACTCATACGCAGATGCAATCTTTGATTTTGGCAAGCTTCTTCTCGCCGATTCCCGACACACGCATCAGATCGTCAACCGAGGCAAAAGCACCGTTCTTTGTCCGTTCATCGATAATCGACTGGGCCATGGAGGGACCGATGCCCGAGAGCGTCTGCAGCTCTGCCGCGCTTGCCGTATTGATGTTTACTAGGCCTGTTGCGCCACTCACGCCCGATGATGTGGAAGCCCCACCATCAACACCGGCTTCCGCAATGGACGCCTGCTGCTCCCCTACCGTTGGAACATGGATTTTTTGTCCATCAGTGACCTTAGATGCCCGATTAAGCCCCGTAACGTCAGCCTCGGGCGCCAGCCCGCCGGCGGCATCGATCGCCTGGGATACCCGTGCCCCGTCTTTGAGCCTGTATACACCGGGCGACACAACGGCGCCATCGACATCGACATAGACCTCTGCCGCGGCAGAAGCCTTAGTCGAAGAGCCTTCGGATGTCTTTCCGCTCGAAGCATCGCCGGATCCCGGCTCCACTAACGAGCCCGTACCATCAGTGCGCTCAAACGACACACCGCCGGCACCGCCGCCAAGGTTCGCCATCGCCAAGCCGCTCGCCATCGCAATGACGCCCAGTATCGCCATCACCACTGCCTTATGACCGAGCAGCTTGTCCGCCAAGCGGTCCATCCGTTTGACCCGTTCGTGTTGTTCGCGCTGCGCCATAGCAAAACCTCCCAACAACATCGTGTCAGGAAAAGAGTCCTGCAACAGCCATTCTCCAAAACCGGTTTTCGCGGTCAAACCAAAAGCCGACCAAAACCTTGCGAAATACTGTCCATTTATTCAGGCACACGTCAGCAAATGAACACTTAGCCGCAAAATGCCCAGATAGCAAAAGACCGACGATGCAGACGCATCGTCGGTCTATGCACAAAATTACTCGTGATCTTGGTAAATCTCACGCGGAGCAAGCTCCGAATGTTTGCGTTTTAAGGTCTTAGGGGCCTTATACGTGTTGCTCTCGAAGTCGATGTACTCGGTCTGCTTGAGCAAGCGCTCAATCATCTCCTCGTGATCGAACAACTCCCAGGCCTCATGCACGGCATCGAGTTTAGCGTGCGTCTCGGGACGGCGCGGCATAAACAGCGTGCAGCAGTCGGGAGCGGCCTCAGTCGAGATATCGAACGTACCGATCTCCTCGGCGCGCGCGATGATCTCCTGCTTGTCCGAACCGATGAGAGGACGGAACACGGGGATCTTCACGGCCTCGTTGACAGCCATGATGTTCTCAAGCGTTTGAGAGGCAACCTGCCCAAGCGATTCGCCCGTCACGATGGCCTTAGCGCCCTCGATATGCGCGATGCGCTCGGCAACCGAATACATAATGCGGCGATACATGATCACGCGAAGGTTACTGGGACAGGTGACCGAAATCTCACGCTGGCAGTCGCCAAACGGCACCACGTACAGGCGGCCGATCTGGACACCCGGCTCAAGCGCACGGATGATATCCTGCACCAAATACTCGCTCGCATCGGGCGTCTGCGGACGACCGGAGAAATGTACCGGCACGCACACCGCGCCGCGACGCGCGAGCATCCAAGTCGCCACCGGAGAATCGATACCCGACGACAGCAGCGTCACGACCTTGCCGGCAGAACCCACCGGCAGACCGCCCACGCCGCGCTCGGAGCGCGCGTACACATAAACGCTACCCTGGACCACCAGTACGTGCACCATCGCATCGGGGTCGTGCATTTGAACCTTTTTATCGGGAAAGGCCTCACACAGCACCTCGCCCACCTGACGATTGATATCGATCGAGGTGAGCTCATGGTCAGTATTGGAGCGCTTGGCGTGCACCTTAAACGAATCGAAGGAACCAAACTCGCGCAGCGCCTTCACGGCGGCGGCGCAGTACTCCTGCGGGTCGCGGTTGGTGTGATACGCCAAAGACACACGGGCAACGCCGGGGACGGTGCGGATGACACGCGCCGCCTCGTCGGCCTGATGCTCGTTAAAGGTCACGAGGATATAACCGGAAATTCGAGACACGGCGTTCACGGAAAAGGCGGCCAAGGCCGCCTTGATGTTATCCATGAGGATATGCTCAAAATGTGCGCGGTTCTTGCCCTTCAGCCCAACCTCGTGATAGTGGACCAGGCAGACGCGAGCCGCCATTTAGGCTTCAGCAACCTTGTGGCCGAGCGCCTTCTCGTAACGGGCCTCGTCATAAGAGATGTCGCCATCGACAATCTCGTCCATAGCCATCGAGATGGTATCGGCACCGGAAAGCCCGATGGTGATGTCATCGACATCCTGGACGGCAAGAACGCGGTTGTGCTGGCCACGCAGCATGCTATTGATGTCGCAGGCGCGCTTGGAGGCAAGCGAAGCGAGCAGGAAGCGGTTGTGATCGGTCTTCTCCAGAAGATCGTCAATGCAAGGCTTTACAACGGACACGGACCTCAGATCCTTTCATGCATATCGAGAACGCGAACGAGCTCATCGGTCGCGCGGTCGAGATCGTCATTCACCACGACGTCGTCGTAGCGGTCGGCAAGGGCAAGCTCATCGGCGGCGTTTGCCATACGCAGCTCAATCGTCTCGGGCGTCTCGGTACCGCGACCGACTAGACGCTCGCGGAGCACCTCAAGCGAAGGCGGCTTGATAAAGATCAGCACGGCCTCGGGGAAACGCTCCTTCACCTGCAGGGCGCCCTGGACATCGATCTCCAAAATCAGAGACGAGCCCGAGGCGAGCTTGGATGTGACCTCGCTCACCAACGTGCCGTAGCAGTTACCGTGGACCTCGGCCCACTCAACAAACTCACCGTTTGCCACGCGGCGGTCGAACTCCTCGCGCGTCAGAAAAAAGTAGTTGACGCCGTCGACCTCACCTTTGCGTGGTGCTCGCGTGGTAGCCGAAACCGTCAGACCCAGGTTCGAGCGACGCTCGCGCACACGAGTGACGAGCGTACCCTTGCCTGCGCCTGACGGTCCAGAAATCACAAAGAGCTTGGAATCCTGAGCGCTCACTTATTTGGTCAGCTGCTCGAGGAGCTGCTCGCGCTGACGGACGCCGAGGCCCTGGACGCGACGAGTAGCGGAGATACCGAGCTCCTCCATGATCTTGGCGGCCTTGGCCTTGCCATAACCGGGGAGAGACTCGATGAGGGTGGAAACCTTCATGCGGGAAGCGATGGGGTCATCGGAGTTGAGCACGGACTCGAGGGACTTCTCGCCCTTCTTGATCTGCTCGCGAAGCTCAGCGCGGGCGTGACGTGCGGCAGCAGCCTTCTCAAGAGCCTGCTTGCGCTGCTCGTCGGTAAGCTGAGGGAGTGCCATTCGTACCTCCAAATAGTTGGGTTATATCTGATTCAATAATTGGCATTTTAGCACGTAGAACGTACAAAATGCCTAATCGCGGCTCCATAGGTTAGACGATACCCGCAAAAAGTGCAATATACTGCGCCCAAAGTTAAGCCCCTGACCTGCGATTCCACACAAAGGATGGGAAAGTTTACGCAGGCACAGGGGCTATTTTGTGCTAATGAAGCCCAAAAGTGGTGACTTAGGGGAATCTTTTACGCGACGTTTTCGACCAGCTCGGCGACGATGGCGTCAAAGGCGGCAACCGGATCGTCGGTACCGGTGATGGGACGGCCCACCACAATGTGGCTTGCGCCACGCTCGATAGCCTGGGAAGGCGTCGCCACGCGGGACTGGTCACCAAGGGCGGCACCCACCGGACGCACACCCGGAGTCACGATCAGGGCATCAGGACCCAGCAGCTCACGCATGTCGTGAGCCTCCATCGGCGAGCACACGATACCGTCGATGCCGTTGGCCTGAGCGAGCTTTGCCAGGCGGGCGGCCTCCTCGGCCACGGGCGACTCGACGCCGATCTCGCTCAAGGCATCCTGATTCATGCTCGTGAGCACGGTGATGGCGACGAGCTTGGCGCGGTCCTCGCGCGCCTCCTCGGCACCCTCACGGCAGGCAGCGAGCATAGCGCCCGAGCCCAGGCCGTGGACCGAAAGCAGGTCGGCACCGGCAAGCGAGGCCGAGCGGGCAGCGCCGCGCACCTGATGCGGAATATCATGGAACTTAAGGTCGAGGAAGACCTTAAAGCCCAAGTCCTTGAACGTCTTGACGATCTGGGGACCCTCAGCGTAATAGAGCGTCATGCCGACCTTGAGCCAGGCAGCATGGCCCGAAAGCTCGTGGGCGAGCTCGAGCGCGCGCTCACGGTCGCAGTCGAGGGCGACGATAACACGGTCGCGGGCATCATTCTCTAGCATTCGAAAGCACCTACCAGCTCGTTGATGTCCTTTACGCCCTGGGACTCGGCCCAGGCCTCGAGCTCATGCGCGATCTTAAGCGAAGCACACGGATCGACGAAGTTGGCCATGCCGACCGACACGCAGGTGGCGCCGGCCAGGATAAACTCAGCCGCATCCTCGCCGGTCATGACACCGCCGACACCGTTGATGGGGATATCGACGGCCTGGGCGACCTCCCAGACCATGCGCACGGCGATGTGGTGGCACAGCGGGCCCGAAAGGCCGCCCTTGGGCTTGGCCACGCGAGACTTGCGGGTATGGACGTCGATGGCCATGCCCTGGATGGAGTTGATGACCGAAAGACCATCGGCACCGGCAGCCTCGAGGGCCTTGGCGATCTCGGCGACGTTGACCGGCGCCATCTTCACGAACAGCGGCTTATCGGTCACCTTGCGGCAGGCAGCCATAACGGAAGAGGCGCCCTCGGGCGTTGATCCCATGGCGGCACCGCCGGCGGCGATATTAGGGCAGCTCACGTTGATCTCGTAGCCGGCAGCCCAGGGGCACAGCTCGACATACATCTCGAGTGCGCGGACAAACTCGTCAACGGAGTGGCCGGCAACCTGACAAATGACCTGGCAGCCGTCTTTGGACAGCTGTTCGAGCCACGGACCGGACTCGCGGGCAAAGGCGGCCACGCCGGGGTTCTGAAGGCCCACGGAGTTGATCATGCCGCCGGGAATCTCGGCCATGCGGGGCGCGGGGTTGCCGGGCCAGGGCTCGGCAGCGCAACCCTTGGTGGTGATGGCGCCCAGTTGGGAAACATCAAAGAAGTTCTGGAACTGCCAACCGTAGCCAAAGGTACCGGCTGCGGTGTTGATGGGGTTTTGCATCCTGACGCCGCCGAAATCGACGGCCATGTTCACGGTACCCACTAGAAGACCACCACCTTGGAAGCATCGAACACGGGGCCGCACATGCAAGCACCCTTCATACCGTCGACCGTCTCGACATTGCAGGTGTTGCAGGCGCCAAAGCCACAGCTCATCATGCGCTCGAGCGACACCTCGCAGTACGCACCGGCCTCGGCGGCAGCGGCGGCGACCTTCTTCATCATGACGGCGGGACCGCAGCTGGCAACGTAGTCGTAGCCGCCCTCTCCAAGCAGCTCGGCTGCCGGGTCGGTGCAAAAACCGTGCGTGCCGAGCGAGCCGTCGTCGGTGCACACGTTGACCGTGGCGCCCAGCGCGCGGAACTCATCGACTCCCACGGCCTTGGACGCGGTGCCAAAGCCCAGGCACACGTCGACGGCCACACCCTGCTCGACGAGCATGCCGGCAAGGCACAGCACAGGCGGAACACCGATGCCTCCCGCAACGAGCAGCGCCTTCCTGGTGCCCTCGGGCACAAGCCAGCCGCGGCCGCCAGGGCCCAGCAGATTAGAGGTGGAACCGGGGGCCATCTGCGACAGACGACGAGTGTCGTCGCCCACGACGGCGTACCACAGCTCAACGGTGCCGGCCTCGGCGTCGGCGCGGTAGTAGCTCAGGGGCACGCGAAGCAGCGAGGACGCATCGCCGGGCACGGCAATGTTCACAAACTGACCGGGCTTGAGCGCACTTGCAAGCTTGGGGGCCGAGATAACGAGCGAGAAGATGCCGTCGGCGATCTCCCGGTTCGAGACGACCTCGAAGTCGTGCATGCGTGCAGTGGAAGGTGTGGGCATAGACGCTCCAATCCCCCATGCGGTTGCATGGTTTAGGCGAACAGAAAGCGCGGCACCGCAAGGGCACCGCGCACAAAAGCGATAAGGCTATGCTAGCAGATGCAGCCGTCGGCGAGCGTCTGCTTGCCGCCGACAAACACATCGGTGGCACGACCGGTGAGCGTGCGGCCGGCAAAACCGGAGTTCTCGGCACGCGACTCGTAACCGTCCTCGCCGACCGTCCAGGTTGCGGTGGGATCGAACACGGTCAGGTCGGCAACGGAGCCCGCCTTGACCTGAACCTGGTCGAGGCCCAAGATCTCACGCGGCTTGATGGCCATGAGCTCGACCATGCGGCCCATGCTCATCTTGCCCGTGTTGACCAGCTCGGTGAGGACGAGCGACAGCGAAGTCTCGAGGCCGATCATACCAAAGGGCGCGAGCTCGAACTCACGGGCCTTCTCCCACGGGGTGTGGGGAGCGTGATCGGTGACGATAACGTCGACGGTGCCGTCGATGACGCCCTGGCGGATGGCCTCGGCATCCTCCTCGGTACGCAGCGGCGGATTGACCTTGAGCGAGGTGTTGTAGGTCTCGTCCAGGTCGTTCTCGGTCAGGAACATGTGGTGCGGGGTGGCCTCGCAGGTAACCTGAACGCCAGCGGCCTTACCGGCACGCACGATCTCCAGGCCATGGGCGGTGGAGATGTGCTGGATGTGCAGCTTGGCACCGGTCAGCTTGGCGATCTCGATGTCGCGGGCGATCTGGAGCTCCTCGCCGGCAGCCGGCCAGCCCTCGAGAGCCAGACGGGTCGAGACCTTGCCCTCGTTGATCTGGCCGTGGCCGACCAGGTCCTCGTCCTGGCAGTGGCTCATAAAGACCTTGCCGAACATCTTGCCGTAGTCCATGCAGCGACGGAGCATGCCCGCGCCCTGCACGCCGCGACCGTCGTCAGTGAAGGCGACGGCGCCGTGGGCGACCATATCGCCCATCTCGGACATGGCCTCACCCTTAAGACCGCGGGTCATGGCTCCCGACGGATAGACGCGGCAGTGACCGACCTCGGCAGCGCGGGACTTGACGAACTCCACGACGGTGCCGTTATCGGTGACGGGATCGGTGTTGGGCATGGCGCACACGCCGGTGAAGCCGCCCTTGGCAGCTGCACGGGTACCGCTCTCGATGTCCTCTTTGACCTCGTAGCCGGGCTCGCGAAGGTGAACGTGCATATCCACCAGACCGGGGACGAGGTACTTGCCGGAAAGGTCGCGGACCTCGGCTCCCTCGACGGCGAGATTCTCGCCGACCTCGGCGATCTTGTCGCCGTCAATCAGGACGTCAACGACACCGTCAAGCTCGACGGACGGGTCGACGACGTGGGCATTCTTAAGAAGCAAGGCCATTATCGGCACCTCCAAGCAGCAGATACAGGATAGCCATACGCACGCAGATACCGGCGTAGACCTGCTCCAGGATGACGGAGCGTTGCGGGTGGTCGGCCATATAGGAGTCGAACTCGACGCCGCGGTTGATGGGGCCCGGGTGGCAGATGATCGCATCGGGCTTCATGAGCTTCTCGCGGTCCTTGGTCAGGCCGAAGAGCTTGTGGTACTCACGAATGGTCGGGAACGGAGCGCCCTCGAGGCGCTCCTGCTGCACGCGCAGCATGTAGACAACGTCCAGCTCGGGCAAGACGGAATCGAGGTCGCTCGTCACGTGGTCGCAGCCCAGGACCTCGGGCGCCGGAGGCAGCAGCGTGCCGGGAGCGACGGCGTAGGTCTCGCAGCCCATGATCTTAAGGGCGGGGATCAGCGAGCCGCAAACACGGGAGTGGGCGATATCGCCGACGACGGCGACCTTCAGACCGTGGAAATCACCCTTGTGCTCCCAGATGGTGTACAGGTCGAGCAGGGCCTGCGTGGGATGGTTGTGCTTGCCGTCGCCGGCGCAGATGACGCTCGCGGGCGAGTTCTGCGTGACGATGTAGGGAGCACCGGCGTGCTTATCGCGAACGACGATACAGTCGATCTTGTAGGCGTTGAGGGTCTCGACGGTGTCGACGAGGCTCTCGCCCTTGACCGTGGAGGTCGAGGAGCCGCCAAAGTTGAGGCTGTCGGCCGAAAGACGCTTCTCGGCGAGCTCGAAGGAGCTGCGGGTGCGCGTCGAGGGCTCGTTGAACATGTTGACGATGGTCTTGCCCTTGAGCGTGGGGACCTTCTTGATCGCACGCTCGTTGACCTCGGAGAACGCCTTGGCGGTCTCGAGGATGAGCTTGATGTCCTCTTCGGAGTACTCGGTAATGTCGATCAGGTGCTTATGGTTGAACGCCACGGTACTACTCACCTCCCAGCGGCGCGGAGCCCACGTGGGAACCCGGCGCGACGTCGTTAATCTCGACAGCGGTGTGGCCGTCGACTTCCTTCATATATAGGTGCACGTTCTCCTCATGCGACGAGGGAACGTTCTTGCCGACAAAGTCCGGCGAGATGGGGAGCTCACGGTGGCCGCGGTCAACGAGAACTGCCAGCTCGATGCGGCTCGGACGGCCCAGGTCCATGACGGCGTCCAGAGCGGCGCGGATGGTACGACCCGTGTACAGGATGTCGTCCACCAGCACGACGCGCTTGCCGTCGACACTGAAGGGAATGTTGGTGGCGTGGATCGCGGGAGCGAAATTGGTAGCGTAGTCATCGCGGTAGAAGCTGATATCGAGGCTGCCGAGCGGAACGTCGACGCCCTCGATCTCCTTGATCTCCTCGGCGAGCTTCTTTGCCAGAAGGTCGCCGCGCGTGACGATGCCGACCAGAGCGAGGTCTTCACAGCCCTCGTTGCGCTCGAGAATCTCGTGCGCGATGCGGGTCATCGCTCGATTGACGGCGGTCTCGTCCATGATGACCGCCTTGGGGGAAGTCGTGCCCATCGATCTCCTTCCTCACATGTCTTGACTGCTGACACAGTCAAAAAAATAGATGCCCGACCGCTCAAAGCGGACCAGACACCCACAGGAAAGGCTGCTCTTTGGCAGCTATGTAATTCCATGTGGGTATCTCGTACCCCTTTAATGGTCAAGGGATAGTGTAGCCAACCTCGAGCTTAATTGCGAGCATAAATACAGAGCAATCCGTAAACGGAGCCCAATGCTCCATAAACCTATATATATTTGTGGGACGAGCTTGAAAACGCACGCACGAGCTGGCATAATCCCCTCTGCTGCACGCAAATCGGATCTACGTCCAGGGCCGTGGCGTGGGCACTATCGCCAAAAGAGGAATATCTCTGTGTAGATTACGCACAGGGAGCTGCTTCTGTGCTATAGTTCAGGCTTGTTTGTTAACGCGACATGTTCGTTTGTCGCCCAAGGAGGGTCAGTTATGTCCAAAGTTTGCGAAGTTTGCGGTAAGCACCCCGTTGCCGGTCGCTCCATCAGCCACTCTCACCGCGTCACCAACCGTAAGTTCCGCCCCAACATCCAGCGCGTCTATGTCGTCGTCGATGGTCACCGTCGCAAGATGAACGTTTGCTCCACCTGCCTCAAGTCCGGCAAGGTTGCGCGCTCCTAAATAAGGTCTTACCAACAAGTACCTCGGACTCTCCGGGTCAAAGACCTCGCGTTCATATAGAACTTACCAAAGGCGCCCTCCCCTACGGAGGGCGCCTTTTTGCACTCATTGGGGACACTCATTGGGGACAGACTGGGGGTGCGGACAAAAAGTTGGACCGAGTCCGGTCCAGATTGGAGTCCGCATGGG